>CABZAD010000004.1 GCA_902523665.1 uncultured Bacteroidota bacterium
TTCATCTTCATTTCTTGTTAAATCTGGAGAGACAATTTTCCAAGATTTACCTTGGTCATTTGTTTTAAATAGATGTTGAGCTGCATGATAAAAAGTATTTGGTTCGTGTTTAGACCAGATAATCGGTGCATTCCAATTAAACCTGTACTTCATATCTCTAGAAGCCCTTCCAATATAATTTATCGGCTCAATCATTACTTTTTTTCTAGCATTTGCCTTTGTGTCAAATATGTTAACACTACCAAGATAACTACCCCCCATCACAATACTTGGATCATCAGGGTCAAAGGCAAGGAATGCGCTTTCACCTCCAGCAGAGGCTGACCAATCTCTTTCTGAAATACCACCTCTAGACCCAATACTTGCAATTTTAATTGTAGAATTATCTTGCTGACCACCATATATGTTATATGGAAACAAATTGTCAACATTGACCCTATAAAATTGAGCAGTTGGCATGTTGTATATACTAGACCAAGTATTTCCATTATCAAATGTTATTTCACCACCCCCGTCATCAGAAATTATCATATTTTTTGAATTATTAGGATTTATCCATAAGTCATGATAATCCCCGTGGCCACTATATATCCTTTTCCAGGTTTTACCGCCATCAATTGATCTAAAAGCTCTTGCACTTAGCACATAAACTGTATCCTCATCATTTGGATCTGCAAATACTTCAATGTAATACCATGCTCTTGATGTCAGTTCAGCATAAGAACTAATTTTAGACCAGCTTTCACCAGCATTATTTGATACAAACAAACCTCCCGATCTTTTGTTTGAATTACCCTCGGCAAGAAGAAATACCTTATCAGAGTTTGCTCTTGATACTGATATAGCCATCTTTCCTAGTTCTGATGGCAAGCCATTTTCAATTTTAAACCAACTATCTCCACCATCGATGGATTTATAAACTCCATCGCCTTGACCACCGCTTATAACTTTCCATGGAAGTCTTTGATGCTTCCACATTGTTGCATATAAAATTTTGGGATTATTGTAATCTATTGAAAGTTCTGAAGCTCCTACTAATTGATTTACGAAAAGTACATTACTCCAAGTTTTTCCGCCATCAATTGATTTATAAATACCTCTTTCTTTAGTTGGTCCATTTATAGCTCCTTGAGCAGCAACAAAAACTACATTAGGATTATCTGGGTGAATTATTATTCTTGAAATCTGTTGAGTCTCCTCTAAACCAATGTGCTTCCATGTTTCACCGGCATCAGTTGATTTATAAACTCCATCTCCATAAGAGGTGGTAACACCTCTCGGAGCGTGCTCTCCCATGCCAACATAAATTATTCTGCTATCAGTATCAGCAACTGCAATTGCTCCAACTGAGGATGTTTTAAAGTAATCATCGGATATGTTAGACCAGTTAACACCAGCATTAGTTGTTTTCCATAAACCTCCTCCTACAGTTCCCATATAATATGTAAGTGGGTCTCCAATTACACCTACTGAGGCTACAGATCTACCTCCTCGAAAAGGCCCTATGTTTCTATATTTTACCTCATCTAGTTTTTCCTTTAAATTTTGAGAATAAGAAAGGGGTGAAATTATAATCAAAGCAAAAAGTATTCTAAAATTTCTCATTATCATGATAGTTATAGTTAGATCTACTAAGTTACACCCAATTTTGAAAAATTCAGATATATTTACAAAAATTAAGGGATGAAAAGTCAAATAATCCAAAGAGATACTAAACTAATTGGAGATGAACTTCTTAAAAAATTCATTTCAGGTGATAAAAAAGTTTTGAAATACATCAATTCTTTTTATAATCATGAAAATGTTAAAATACAATCTGAAAATAAAAGTAAAAACTTTTCCAATGAACAAAGAGAAGTTCTGGTAAAAACTATAAAAAAACAATATTCTAAAATTGATATTTCGGAACTAACATTAAAAAATATTAACTCCCTTCTTGAATCTAACACTTTTTGTATCACTTCAGGTCACCAGCTTAACCTTTTTACTGGTCCTTTTATGGTTATTCTCAAGATAGCTCAGGTAATTAATATTAGTAAGCAGTTAAATTCAGAAATTAAAAACTTTAATTATGTGCCAGTCCTTTGGATTGCAAGTGAAGATCATGATTTTGATGAAATCTCAGAAGTCAATCTAAGTCAAAAAAATATTAAATGGGAAATCAATTCAAATAATAAGCCTGTAGGAGAAATTGAGATTAATAACATCAAGGATTTGTTACGAAATTATAAGGATTTAATTATTGATTATGATTTTAAAGAAAAACTTGAAGAGATTGTAGATAATTCCTACAAAGATGGAGATAGTCTCTCTATGTCAACAATAAAATTTATAAATTCTTTATTCTCAGACCATGGATTAATAATAATTGATGCTAATAAAAAGGAATTAAAAAATTTATTTAAACCTAAATTAAAAAATGAAATAGAAAATTTTTCTTGTAAACAAAATAACTCTTTACAGACATCCAAACTAAAAAAAGATTTTGTATCATATAAGCCCCAAGTAAACCCATCTGAAATTAATTTTTTTAAACTTACTAATAAAGGAAGAAAGAGGGTGAGGTTCAATAATCAATCATTTAATGTAGATGATGAGAATTCCTACAATAAAGATGAGATGCTGACTTTAATTGATAGAAGTCCGGAGTTATTCTCTCCTAATGCAATTATGAGGCCCTTATATCAGGAAGTTGTCTTACCAAATGTCTGTTATGTTGGAGGTCCAAATGAATTGAAATATTGGATGCAATTAAAAACCTATTTTGATGACAATAAAGTTCAATTTCCAATTCTTAAATTAAGGAATAGTGCATATATAATTGATTCCAAGACTTCAAAAAAAATTAAAAATTCTGGAATTGAAATCAAGTATTTTGTGGGAGAACTAAATGAATTAATAAATTATAAAATAGAGAATACCTCTAGTATGAAAGTAAACTTTGATTCTTTAAGATCAAATTTATCGTCACAATTTGATGAGTTAAGAAAAGTTTCCCTTGAAACAGACAAGTCATTTGTGGGAGCCCTAAATGCTCAAGAAAAAAAACAAAAAAAGGGAATTGACGATCTCGAGAAAAAACTGAATAAAGCTGAAAAGAAAAATTATGAGGCTGAAATCAAATTAATAAGGTCTATTCATAGTTATCTTCACCCAAGTAATATTGATCAAGAGAGGCACTTAAATTTTGGAAATTTCTATTCATTTAAGGGACCTTCACTCATAAATTACTTAGTTGAGAAAATCTCAATAATGGACGATAAAATATTAATAATAGATCTTGAAGATTAATTTATATTGTATTTTTGTCCATGCAAAATAAAGTCTTAATAATTGATTTTGGCTCTCAGTATACTCAATTAATTGCAAGGAGAATCAGAGAGCTTTTTATTTACTGTGAGATTTCACCATTTAACAATCTCCCTGAGGATTTAAATCAATATAAGGCTATTGTGCTTTCTGGCTCTCCCTTTTCTGTTAATCAAGAAAATTCTCCCGAAATTAATCTTAAAAGTATTTTAGGCAACAAACCTATAATTGCAATTTGTTACGGAGCACAACTAATTGCAAAATCCCTTAATGGAAAAGTTGAGAATTCAAACTCGAGAGAATATGGAAGAGCAAATCTATCATTCATTGAAAAAGATTGTAAGCTTTTCCGAAACATAAAAATGAATAATCAAGTATGGATGAGCCATGGAGATACTATTACAGATTTGCCTGATGGTGCAAGAGTTATAGCTAGTACAGACTCTGTAGAAAATGCTGCTTACTCAATAGACTCCCTAAATTTATATGCTCTACAATTTCATCCTGAGGTTTTTCATACAGACAATGGTCTAAAAATATTTGAAAACTTTTTTTTAGAAGAATTAAAATTTACTAAAGAGTGGAATCCAGAATCTTTCATTGATAGGACAGTTAAAAAATTGAAATCTGAAATATTAGATGAAAAAGTAATTTTAGGACTTTCAGGTGGAGTAGACTCTAGTGTGGCAGCTGTTCTTCTTGATAGAGCAATAGGAAAGAATTTACATTGCATTTTTGTAAATAATGGTCTTTTAAGAAAGAATGAATATGATGAAGTATTAGATCAATATATTGGAATGGGTCTAAATGTAAAAGGGGTTGATGCATCAGATCAATTTGTTAACGGTCTTAGTGGTGTGACTGACCCTGAAAGTAAAAGAAGGATAATTGGAAATACATTCATTGATGTTTTTGATGAAGAATCAAAAAAAATATCCAATGCAAAATGGCTTGCTCAAGGAACTATTTATCCAGATGTAATTGAATCAATCTCAGTAAAGGGGCCGTCTGCAACTATCAAGTCTCACCATAATGTTGGAGGACTCCCTGAAAAAATGAATCTTAAAGTTATTGAACCTCTTAAGATGTTATTCAAAGATGAAGTTAGAAAAATTGGTACCTCTCTAAAAATGTCTCAAGAAATACTATCTAGACATCCTTTTCCAGGTCCAGGTCTAGGAATAAGAATTCTTGGAGAAGTTGATCATGAAAGTATTGGACTTATTCAGGAGGCTGATAAAATTTATATTGATGCATTAAAAAAATGGAATCTCTATGATAAAATTTGGCAAGCTGGCTCTATACTATTACCAGTTAAAAGTGTAGGTGTAATGGGGGATGAAAGAACTTATGAAAGATGTGTTGCATTAAGGGCGGTAGTCTCAACTGATGGAATGACTGCAGATTGGTATGAATTTTCAAATGATTTCTTGAAAGAAGTTTCTAATAATATAATTAATAAGGTTAAAGGAATAAATAGAGTTGTCTATGATATAAGTTCTAAACCTCCTGCAACAATTGAGTGGGAATAAAGTGCATATGGAAGAACTAAATAATTTATTTAATCCAATGTTAACTCCAAAACAAATGTTACACAAAGGTATTTTTGGAGGAACATATTTTAGTCAGCTTGTTGACTACAGAACCTTTCCAGAAGATTGGTTCGAGAATCTTGATGAATCTTATTATTTGTCAAAAAAATATTTAGTAAAGATTAATTTATTTAAAATTAAATCTGGACAATCTCAGGAAGAATGGGAAGCAAAAGGGTGGATACATAAAGATGATCCTCGAGGTTGGTTTGAATGGTATTGTAAGTATTACAGAGGTAGACGTCACGAGGATGATATAAGGCAAATAAAAAGATGGCTTGCATTTTGTGGTCCTAAGGGTAGATTTAGAAATTCTATTTATAATAAAATATACAAGTCTGGTCTAGGATTAGAAAATTCAAATGATATTTCTCCTAGAATTCAACAGTCTTTATTACATTGGTCATACATAGTTAATAATGAGCATTATGAATTATGGAAACTTGAAAGACAAAAATAAGTGAAAAAAGTATTTATTCTTTTATTAATAACATTACATCCAATATTTTCACAAATTATTGTATCAGATACCATTATTCATGAAGTCGATAGAAAAGAAACCCTTTTTTCAATTTCACAGAAGTATAATATTGATGTAAATGATATTCTTGAACTTAACCCAAGACTTAGAGAATCAAGATTAAAAAGAAAATCAAAAATTCTAATTCCAGTTTTAGAGTCAATTCAAGAATCCACAATAGTTAACAAAGACTCGTTAATTACAGAAAATAAATTATTTAGGCTAGACTCAATTTTTGTAAAAAAAAGAAAAAAAGATAGTCAATTAAATCTCTCAGTCCTTCTTCCATTTAGATCCAATACAGTTAACTATGACTCAATCGAGGAAGTTGAGTCTTTATTTGAAGATAGGAACTTGTATACAATTACCTTAAATTTTTACTCCGGTATTTTGTATGCGATTGAAGATTTAAAGGAATTAAATATTTCAGTCAATCTAAATGTCTTTGATACTGAAAATTCATTAAATAAATTAAATGAAATATCATATAATAATTCAGTTAAAAGTTCAGATGTAATTATTGGACCATTAATCCCAAGAAATTTTGAAACATTTTCAAATATTGAATTACTTGAATCAATTCCTAAAGTTTTTCCTTTATCAACAATCCCAATTAAGATAATAAAAGGTGTAATTCAGTCTGTTACACCAAAAATACTTTTGAGAGAGAGAATGATAAATTATTTAGATAAAAATTTAAACAGAGAGGAGAATATTGTAATAATAGCTGATTCTTTAAATAACGAAATTGACTCTAAGCTATCAGAGATTTTTCCTAATTCAATTAAAATAAAACCCGAGTTTGAAGGCTATATTTTACCTGAACTTTTAGATTCACTTTTAGTAGATTCTCTACCAAATAAAGTAATCGTGGAATCTGAAATATTTACATTGATATCTAGTGTAATATCTCAACTTAACTCTCAAATTACTACTGATAGAGAAGTTAAATTATATACAACCTATAGAGGTAATCAGTATGATGACCCAAGTATTAATATAAAAGATCTTGGAAATCTGGCTTTCACATACACATCAATTTCAAAAAAATTAAATAATGATTCTATTTCAAAATTTGAAAGAAGATATTTAAACTTATTTGGAAGTCTACCAAATAAAGATGTTATAAGAGGCTATGATGTTACCAAAGATATATTGCTTAGAGTTTTAATTGATAAAAATTTAAATAGAACAACTAAATATGAAGAGCAATCATACATTGAATCTAAATTTCTATACAAAAAAGATACTTTAGGTGGTTTATTTAATTCCTCCATGTTTATTCTTAGGCATAGAGAATATGATATTGAAGAGATTATTGAGCAATAATCTATTAAATACTTTAATATTTTGTAAATTTGAGTCCGGAAATATTATTCTATCCGGATGAATAAGCCTAAATATATTTTTGTTACAGGTGGTGTTACTTCCTCTCTTGGAAAGGGTATTGTATCTGCTTCATTAGCAAGACTTCTTCAGTCTCAAGGTTTAAATGTTTCAATTCAAAAGTTAGATCCATACATTAATGTTGACCCAGGGACATTAAATCCATATGAGCATGGCGAGTGCTATGTAACTGATGATGGAGCTGAAACTGATTTGGATCTGGGTCATTATGAAAGGTTTTTAAGTATTAATACTTCACAAAAAAATAATATTACAACTGGAAAAATTTATCAAAATGTAATTGAAAAAGAGAGAAAAGGAGAGTTTCTTGGTAAAACAGTCCAGGTAATACCTCACATTACAAATGAGATTAAGGAAAATATTAGAAATCTTAATAATAAAAATAATTTGGATTTAATAATTACCGAGATTGGTGGAACAGTAGGTGATATTGAGTCATTACCATTTTTGGAGGCAGTCAGACAAGTTATTTATGAAGAAGGTCCTGAAAACTCTATGGTTATTCATCTAACGTTAATACCATACTTATCTGCTACAGGTGAATTAAAAACCAAGCCAACTCAACATTCAGTTAAAACTCTTATGGAATTGGGTCTAAAAGCAGATGTTCTTGTATGTCGAACAGAAAAGGTTTTATCTGATGAGATAAAAAATAAATTGGCATTATTTTGTAATGTTAGATTTGACTGTGTAATTCAGTCTATTGACGTAGAGACTATTTACGATGTTCCTATTAAAATGATGGATGAAGGACTAGATAAGGTAACATTAGAAAAGTTTAACATTAAAAAATCTGAGCCTAATCTTGATAAATGGAAAAACTTCCTTCATAGACTAAAGAATCCAACTCATCAAATAAATATTGGCCTAGTCGGTAAATATGTTGAGCTAGATGATTCATATAAATCAATTTTAGAGTCTCTTATTCATGCGGGAGCTGAAAATGAGGTTAAGGTTGTTGTAAATTCAGTTCATTCTGAATATTTAGATAAGGATAATATTTCAAAAAATTTAAGCCAATTAGATGGGATTATTGTTGCTCCAGGTTTTGGTCAAAGAGGTCTTGATGGAAAAATTCGCGCTGTTGAGTATGCTAGAGTAAATAAAATACCTTTTCTTGGAATATGCCTGGGAATGCAAATGGCTGTAATAGAATATGCCAGAAATGTTAAAAAGATTAGGTACGCTAACTCAACAGAAATCTCTGAAAAATGTAAAGATCCTGTTATAGATTTGATGACATCACAAAAAGAGATTGTTAATAAGGGAGGAACCATGAGGCTTGGAGCTTGGGATTGTGAAATAGAAAAAAATACTAAATCTTATGAATCTTACAAGAAAAAATTAATTTCAGAAAGACATAGACATAGATATGAATTTAACAACAATTACTCAGATAGAATCTTTGATGATAAATTTATAGTTGCTGGATCAAATCCTGATACAAAACTTGTTGAAATAGTAGAAAACACTCATCATCCATGGTTTGTTGGAGTTCAATTTCATCCAGAATATAAAAGTAGTGTTTATAATCCTCATCCAATTTTTGTAAACTTTGTAAAAGCTAGTTTAAAAAAATATTTAAATAAATAATTATGGAGCAAAATAAATTTGATCCTTTGCAGTTTGTAGGGTTTCTGCTAATATCAGCAATTTTAATGTTCTGGTTTTATGATAATCAATCAAGTATAATTGAAAACCAACAATTGAGTGAAGCTAAAAATTTAGTAGATGAATCTTATGAAAATTCCACTCAATCGAAAAATTCTAGTTCAAATAATATAAAAATTGATCAAAAATTTGAAGAAGAGATTATCAGTCTTGAAAATGAAAATATTTTATTTGAAATTAATACAGATGGTGCTGAAATTAATAAAATCCTACTCAAAAATTTTTCAAATTATGACGAAGAGCCAATTTATCTTGTTGATGACAATAAATCCATTTTTGGCTATAACATACCAATAGGTAGAAATTCTATAATTAACTCTGCCGATTTAAATTATACGTACGAAATTATTAAACCGAGGTCGGAGGTCATATTGTCTGCTGTTATTGATGAGGAGAGATCATTGGATTTAAAATTTAAATTAGAGAAAGACTCTAACATTGTAGATTTTGATATTAAACTAAATGATTCAAATAGGTCAAATAATTATCAGAATGTTGAGTTATTATGGGGAAGAGACTCTTATAGAAATTCAAAGAGTATTGATTATGAAAATAGATATACTGCACTTGCATATGGGTTCGAAGAAAAAAAAGATTCTTATTTATCTGTTGGAGGATCTACAAACAAGAATATAAATAGCGTAAACTGGATTTCTTTCAGAGAGCATTTTTTTAGTTCAATTCTTATTTTAGAAAATCAAGTTAACGATGTATATATAAGCTCTGAAGATTTAGCAAGTAATGAAACTTTAGACAATAAATTTACAAAGAGGTTTCTTGCTAATGTTCCTCTGAATCTTGATTCAGATTATAGTCTCGCCTATAGCATGTATTTTGGCCCTACAGATTATGAAATTCTTAAAGAGTATAATTTAAATCTTGAAAATTCTGTTCAAATTGGTTGGGGTATTTTTGGATGGTTAAATAGATTCATTTTCTTTCCTCTTTTTTCATTTCTTACTAAGTATTTTTCATATGGATTATCAATTATCTTAATGACTATAATTGTAAAAGTAGCAATTGCCCCTTTGACTTATAAATCATATGAATCTCAGGTCAAAATGAGAATTTTAAGACCAGAACTTGAAGTGATTAATGAAAAGTTTAAAGATGATCCAATGAAGAAGCAGCAAGAAACTATGAATCTTTATACAAAATCAGGAGCTAATCCAATGTCTGGATGTTTACCTGCATTACTGCAAATGCCTATATTTTTTGCACTTTTTGTATTTTTTCCTGCAGCATTTAGTTTAAGAGGAAAAAGTTTTTTGTGGGCAGATGACCTTTCTTCTTATGACTCAATTCTTGATTTTGGTTTTTCCATACCTCTTTACGGAGATCATATTAGTCTTTTTCCAATTCTAGCATCCATTGCAATTTTTTTCTACACAAAAATGACTACTGGTCAACAAATGATGCCAGCATCTCAAACTGGAGGAGTCAATATGAAAGTGATAATGTATATGATGCCAATAATGATGTTATTCTTCTTTAATAATTATGCAAGTGGATTAAGTTTATATTACTTTATCTCAAACATACTTACTATTATATTAATGTTAGTCATCAAAAACTTTATTATTGATGATACAAAAATATTAACTCAAATTGAGGAAAATAAAAAGAAACCACTAAAAGTAGGTGGTTTCCGAGCTAGACTTCAAAAAGCTCTAGAGGAAGCTGAGAAACAAAAGAAAAGAAGAGAACAATAATTTCTAATGAAAAAAACTAAAGTTGTTGTTGCCTTGTCTGGAGGAGTTGACTCAAGTGTAGCTGCATATTTACTTAAAGATCAAGGATATGAACTAATTGGTTTATTTATGAAAAATTGGCATGATGAAAGTGTTACGATATCAGATGAATGCCCATGGTTAGATGATAGTAATGATGCAATGCTAGTTGCAGATAAATTAAATATTCCATTTCAGGTTGTTGATTTAAGTAAAGACTATAAAGAGAAAATAATCGATTATATGTTTGATGAATACTCTAGAGGAAATACACCAAATCCTGATATTTTATGTAACAGAGAAATAAAATTTGATGTTTTCATGGATGTTGCGCTTTCTTTAGGTGCAGATTATGTTGCAACAGGACATTACTGTAGAATTATAAAAAATAATAATAATAATAGTACTAAATATGAGTTACACTCAGGAATAGACAAGACTAAAGATCAATCATATTTTTTATGTCAATTAAATCAAGATCAATTGAGTAAGATATTATTTCCAATAGGTGATTTAAGAAAAGATGAAGTAAGAAAAATTGCAAAAAAAAATAATTTAGTAACAGCTGAAAAAAAAGATTCTCAAGGTTTGTGCTTTGTTGGAAAGGTAAGCTTACCAGATTTTCTTCAACAAAAACTTAAGAAAAAGAAAGGAAATGTAATTGAAATATCAAGCGATTCTAAACTTTTTGACAAAAAAATAAAGTTTGTTGACGAAAAGGAAAGGCTCTTAAGTTTAGCTGATGACATTGATTACTCATTAAAAGATGGAAAAATTATAGGAGAGCATAATGGAGCCTATTATTACACTTTAGGTCAGAGAAAAGGTTTAGCTATTGGAGGATATAATGAGCCACTATATGTTATCTCAACTAATACTCAAACAAATGAAATATTCGTTGGAGAGGGAAAAAATCATCCTGGTTTGATTAAAAAGGCTTTAAAGATTAAATTCTCTGATGTTAATTGGGTAAATGATTATTATAATTTTAAAAATTTAGGAGATTTAAAACTTAAAGCTAGGATAAGATACAGGCAGAAACTTCAAAAAATTTCTGTTTACAAACATCTTGATTATTTATATGTTGAATTTGATGATTTTCAATCTGCTGTGACAAAAGGCCAATTCCTTGCTATATATGATAATTCCCAATTAATTGTCTCAGGAGTAATCTGTTAAGTTTTTTAATCCCTTTTTTTTAAAAAAACATTCAATTATACATACAATAACCAAAAAAAAATTTTAAATTTGCACGCTTTAATAAGGAATGTAACAATAATTGTATGCCAACAATATCGCAGTTAGTAAGAAAAGGTAGAACTTCTTCGACAAAGAAGAGTAAATCTGTTGCTCTAAATAAATCACCTCAAAAAAGAGGAGTCTGTACAAGAGTTTACACAACTACTCCAAAGAAGCCAAACTCAGCAATGAGAAAGGTTGCAAGGGTTAGACTTACGAATGGAAAAGAGGTAAATGCATACATTCCAGGTGAAGGTCATAATCTCCAAGAACACTCTATAGTTTTAGTTAGAGGAGGAAGAGTAAAAGACTTGCCCGGAGTTAGATACCATATTGTAAGAGGAGCACTTGACACAGCTGGTGTAGAAGGGAGACTTCAACGAAGATCCAAGTATGGAGGAAAAAAACCTAAAAAATAATTCCATAGATGAGAAAGAAACAATCCAAAAAAAGAGCTCTACTACCTGATCCTAAGTTCAATGATCAACTTGTTACAAGGTTTGTTAATAATCTCATGCTACAGGGAAAAAAGTCCACTGCTTATAAAGTATTTTATGATGCAATTGATATTGTAGAAAACAAGAAAGAGGATGATGATAAATCTTCATTAGAACTATGGAAAGATGCTCTTTCTAATGTCATGCCACATGTAGAGGTGAGAAGTAGAAGGGTTGGGGGTGCTACTTTTCAAATACCAACTCCAATCAGACCTGACAGAAAAATTTCAATTGCAATGAAATGGTTAATTTCTTCCTCAAGAAAAAGAAATGAAAAGTCCATGGCAGTTAAATTAGCTCAAGAAATTCTTGCTGCTGCTAAAGAGGAGGGAGCTGCTGTTAAGAAAAGAGTCGATACTCACAAAATGGCTGAAGCGAATAAAGCCTTTTCACACTTTAGATTTTAACATTCAATTATGTCAAGAGATTTAAAATTTACAAGAAACATTGGTATTGCTGCTCACATTGATGCGGGTAAGACTACTACTACAGAAAGAATTTTGTTCTACACAGGAGTTAGTCACAAGATTGGTGAAGTTCATGATGGTGCTGCAACTATGGATTGGATGGAGCAAGAGCAAGAAAGAGGTATAACTATTACCTCTGCTGCAACTACATGTAATTGGAACTTTCCAACTAATCAAGGAAAATCAGTAGATGATACTAAATCTTATCATTTTAACATCATTGATACTCCTGGCCATGTTGATTTTACAGTAGAAGTAAACAGATCTTTAAGAGTCCTTGATGGACTTGTTTTTTTATTTTCAGCTGTAGATGGTGTTGAACCACAATCTGAAACTAACTGGAGACTAGCTGATAATTACAAAGTTCCTAGAATAGGTTTTGTTAATAAAATGGATAGACAAGGATCCAACTTTCTTGGTGTATGTAATCAAGTCATAGATAAACTGGGTTCCAAGGCTGTACCAATTGTTCTAAATATTGGTGATGAAGAGGACTTTAAAGGTATTGTAGATCTTGTTAAGAATCAAGCAATTGTATGGCATGATGATAACTTTGGATCAACATTTGATATTGTTCATATCCCAAATGATTTAAAAGATGAGGCGGAGAGACTTCGTGCTGAGTTAATTGAAGCTGTAGCTGAATATGATGAAAATCTTTTAGAAAAGTATTTTGACGATCCTGATTCAATAACTGAAGATGAAGTTCACAATGCCTTAAGAGCAGCAACTCAAGATATCAGTATCATTCCAATGATTTGTGGATCTGCATTTAAAAACAAAGGTGTTCAATTTTTACTAGATGCAGTATGTAGATATTTACCATCTCCTGAAGACAAAGATGCTATTACAGGTACAAAACCGAATTCTGAAGATGAAATTTCAAGACTTCCCAAAGTATCTGAACCTTTTTCAGCACTTGCCTTTAAAATTGCTACAGATCCATATGTAGGTAGACTTGCTTTTTTCAGAGTATACTCTGGTAGATTAGATGCTGGATCATATGTGCTTAATAATAGATCTGAAGATAGAGAAAGAATTTCTAGAATTTATCAGATGCATTCAAATAAGCAAAATGCAATTGATTTCATTGAAGCTGGCGATATTGGAGCTGCTGTTGGATTTAAAGATATTAAAACAGGGGACACTTTATCCTCTGAGAAGCACCCAATAGTGTTAGAAAGTATGGTTTTTCCTGACCCAGTTATTGGTGTTGCAGTTGAACCTAAGACCAAAGCTGATGTTGATAAATTAGGAATGGCTCTTGGAAAATTAGCTGAAGAGGATCCTACATTTCAAGTTAAAACAGATGAAGCTTCTGGCCAAACTGTAATTTCAGGTATGGGAGAACTTCACCTTGACATTATTGTTGATCGGTTAAGAAGAGAATTTAAAGTTGAAGTTAATCAAGGTCAACCTCAAGTTGAGTATAAAGAATCTCTAACTCAATCTGCAGATCACAGAGAGACTTATAAAAAACAAACTGGTGGTAGAGGTAAATTTGCAGATATTGTTTTTACAATTGAACCAGGAGAAAAAGGTAAGGCCGGACTTGAATTTGTTAATCTTATTAAAGGTGGAAACATTCCTAGGGAATATATTCCATCTGTTGAAAAGGGTTTCAAAGATTCAATGAAAAATGGCCCTCTTGCAGGGTTTGAGGTAGATTCAATGAAAGTAATACTCAAAGATGGTTCATTCCACCCTGTTGATTCAGATTCATTATCATTTGAATTAGCTGCTAAGCTTGCATTTAAAACTGCGGCAAAAGCAGCAAAAGCAGTAATTATGGAACCGATAATGAACTTAGAAGTTATAACTCCTGAAGAGAATATGGGTGACATAGTAGGTGATCTTAATAGAAGAAGAGGTCAAGTCAATTCCATGGATGATAGAGCAGGAGCAAAAGTTGTTAAGGGCGAGGTTCCTTTATCTGAAATGTTTGGATATGTAACTTCTTTAAGAACACTTTCATCTGGAAGAGCAACATCTACAATGGAATTTTCTCATTATGCAGAAACTCCAACTAATATATCAGAAACTGTTATTTCTGAAGTGAAAGGAAATACAACAGAATAAATAATAGATATGAGTCAAAAAATTAGAATTAAATTAAAATCTTATGATTACAACTTAGTTGATAAGTCAGCTGATAAGATTGTTAAAACTGTAAAAAATACAGGTGCAATCGTCACTGGGCCTATTCCTTTACCAACTCACAAAAAGATTTTTACTGTTCTAAGATCACCTCATGTAAATAAGAAATCTAGAGAGCAATTTAAATTGTGCTCCTATAAAAGGTTATTAGATATCTACAGTTCATCTTCAAAGACAGTTGATGCCCTAATGAAATTAGAACTTCCAAGTGGAGTTGAAGTTGAAATTAAAGTATAAAGGTTATGTCAGGTATTATTGGTAAAAAAGTTGGAATGACAAGTATCTACGATGAAAGTGGAAAGAATATACCATGCACTATACTTCAAGTTGGTCCTTGTACTATTACCCAAATTAAAACTGAGGATAGGGATGGATATTCATCTTTCCAACTTGGATTTGATGAAAAGACAAAGAATACCACTAAATCATATGAGGGTCAATTTAAAAAAAGTAAGTCTAAACCAATGAATAAACTAGCTGAATTTAATGGTTTTGAAGGTGACCTTAAACTTGGTGATAAAATTACTGTAGAGCACTTTGTGGAAGGAGAATATGTTGATGTTTCAGGTTTTACAAAGGGTAAAGGATTTCAAGGTGTTGTAAAGCGACATGGTTTTGCAGGTGTAGGGGATTCAACTCATGGTCAGCACAACAGATTAAGAGCCCCTGGTTCTATTGGTGCTGGTTCAAGCCCATCAAGAGTCTTCAAGGGTATGAGGATGGCTGGTCAGACTGGAAATTCAAAGGTAAAAGTTCTTAACCTAAAAGTTGTAAAGGTTATGTCTGAAGATAACATCTTAATTGTTAGAGGTAGTGTACCGGGTCATAATAACTCATATATAATTGTTCAAAAGTAATGGAACTTAAAGTACATAATATAAAAGGTAAAGAAACTGACAAAAGGGTCAAGTTAAACAAGTCAATTTTTGGAATTGAACCAAATGACCATGCAATTTATCTTGATGTTAAACAATACCTTGCGAACAATCGTAAAGGTCTTCACAAGTCAAAAGAGAGAGCTGAAATTGCTGGAAGTACTAGAAAGATTAAGAAGCAGAAAGGTACTGGGACTGCAAGAGCTGGAAGTATAAAGAACCCACTATTTAGAGGTGGTGGTAGAGTGTTTGGACCAAGACCAAGATCTTACGATCAAAAAGTAAATAAAAAAGTAAAGAAATTAGCAAGAAAGTCTGCCCTTGCATATAAACTCAAAAACAAAGAAGTTTTAATTTTAGAAGATTTTAAATTTTCAAGTCCAAAAACTTCAGATTATATAAAAATTATAAAGGCTTTTGGTTTGGAATCAAAAAAGACTTTACTAGTAACAAGCGAAACAAATAAAAATATTTATTTGTCCTCACGAAATATAAAAAATTCAAAAGTTATGATTAACTCAGAATTAAACACTTATGAGATTACAGATGCTAACAACATATTAATTTTAGAAAGTGCGGTTGAAGGAATAGAAACAACCTTGAAATAAATTAGATCATGGATATACTTATAAAACCAATATTAACAGAGAAAGCAACAAACGAAAGTGAATTGAGAAATTCATATACTTTCATTGTTTCAAAGTCTGCAAACAAGGTTGAAATTAAAAAAGCTGTTGAAGCTTCCTATGGAGTTTCAGTTGAGAAAGTTAGAACTATGATTTATGGAGCAGAAACAAGGACCAGGTTTACAAAACGTGGTATCCAGAAAAGTAAAAAAGGTCCATACAAAAAAGCAATTGTCAAAGTATCAGACGGAGATAGAATAGACTTCTTCGCAAATTTATAATTATGCCTGTTAGAAAATTGAAACCGGTTACGCCATCTCAAAGATTTAGAATTGTTAATGGATTCGATGCTTTAACATCTGATAAACCTGAAAAGTCTCTATTAGTTACAAAGAAAAGAACTGGTGGTAGAAATAACCATGGTAAGATGACTAGTAAATATAGAGGAGGTGGACATAAAAAGAGATATAGAATTATTGATTTTAAAAGAGATAAGTTTGATGTGAGTGCTGAAGTAAAATCAATTGAGTATGATCCAAATAGAACAGCATTTATCTCCTTGCTAGAATACAAAGATGGAGAAAAGAGATATATAATTGCTCAAAATGGACTTAAAATTGGACAAACAGTTTTATCTGGTGAATCAGCTACTCCTGAAATTGGAAATGCAATGCCTGTTAATAAGATTCCTTTAGGAACCATCATTTCTTGTATTGAATTAAATCCAGGCAAAGGTGCAAGTATTTCAAGAAGTGCAGGTTCTTTTGCACAATTAATGGCAAAAGAAGGCAGATATGTAACAATTAAACTTCCTTCAGGGGAAACAAGGATGATTTTGAAAACTTGTTATGCAACTATTGGCGCAGTTTCTAATTCAGACAATCAGCTTATATCATCTGGTAAAGCTGGAAGGAAAAGATGGCTTGGTAGAAGACCAAGAACAAGACCAGTTGCCATGAACCCAGTTGATCATCCAATGGGAGGTGGAGAAGGTAAAGCATCAGGAGGTCACCCTAGATCTAAAAAAGGAATACCTGCTAAAGGATACAGAACTAGATCCAAGAAGAAATCATCTTCTAGGTTTATTATAGAACGAAGAAAAAAATAAGAAGTAATGTCAAGATCATTAAAAAAAGGACCATATGTACATTTAAGCCTTCTAAAGAAGGTAAATAAAAATATTGAGGATAATAAGAAGGATGTTATCAAGACCTGGTCTAGATCATCAATGATCATTCCTGATTTTGTTGGACAAACTATTGCTGTTCATAATGGTAAACAATTTATACCTGTCTACATTACTGAAAATATGGTTGGTCATAAACTTGGAGAATTTTCCCCGACAAGATCATTTAAAGGTCATACTGGTAATAAAAGATAAATAATATTGATTTAAATAAATGGGATCGAGAAAAAGAAATAGTGCAGAAAAGATAAAGGAAGCAAAGAAGGACTTAGCATTTGCCAAACTAAATAATTGTCCTACTTCGCCTAGGAAGATGCGTCTTGTAGCTGATCAAATCAGAGGTGAAGATATTTCAAGTGCATTATCGATATTAAAGTTTAGCCCAAAAGAAGCTTCGAAAAGATTAGAAAAACTTTTAGTCTCTGCTATATCAAATTGGCAATCCAAAAATGAAAATTCTAATCTTGATTCAGCTCAACTTTTTGTTAAGGAAATTAGAGTTGATAGTGGAAGTATGCTAAAGAGAATTAGAACAGCCCCTCAGGGTAGAGCTCACAGAATCAGAAAGAGATCTAATCATGTAACATTAGTTCTTTCATCAAAAACAATAACTTAAATGGGACAGAAGACAAATCCGATAGGAAATAGATTAGGAATTATCAGAGGCTGGGACTCCAATTGGTGGGGTGGTAGAGATTATGGCGATAAGATAGCAGAAGATGATAAAATTAGAAAATATATATATGCTAGGCTTTCTCGAGCAAGTGTTTCAAGTATAATAATTGAGAGAACTCTTAAATTGATAATAATAACTATTACTACTGCAAGGCCTGGTATTATTATCGGTAAAGCTGGATCAGAAGTTGATAAGTTAAAGGAAGAATTAAAAAAAATAACATCTAAAGATGTACAACTTAACATTTTTGAAATCAAACGTCCTGAGTTAGATGCTTTTTTAGTTGGTAATAGTATAGCAAGACAGATAGAAAATAGAATCTCTTTTAGAAGAGCCATAAAAATGGCGATTGCTGCTGCAATGAGAATGAATGCAGAAGGTATTAAAATTCAAATATCTGGAAGGCTTAATGGCGCTGAAATGGCTAGATCTGAATCTTACAAAGAAGGTAGAATCCCATTATCTACTTTTAGAGCAGATATTGATTATGCAATTGTAGAGGCTCATACTACTTATGGTAGACTTGGTATAAAAGTTTGGATTATGAAGGGAGAGGTATATGGAAAAAGGGAATTATCCCCTTTAACTGGAATGAAAAATTCCTCTAACAATTCAAAAAAGAATAATAGACAAAGAGATAGAAAAAATTAAATAGAGTATGTTACAACCGAAAAGGACCAAATATAGAAAGACACAAAAGGGCCGTATGAAAGGCCTATCACAGCGTGGCCATAGATTATCCAATGGAATGTTTGGTATTAAATCCTTAGAATCCAAATTTATTACCTCTAGGCAAATTGAAGCCGCTAGAATTGCTGCAACAAGATATATGAAGAGAGAGGGTCAACTTTGGATAAAAATATTTCCAGACAAACCTATAACTAAAAAACCTTTAGAGGTAAGGATGGGAAAAGGTAAAGGTGCTCCAGAGTATTTTGTCGCAGTTGTTAAACCTGGGAGAGTTCTTTTTGAAGTTTCTGGTGTGCCACTAGCTGTTGCTAAAGAGGCACTCAGACTAGCTGCTCAAAAGTTACCTGTAACAACAAAATTTATTATTGCAAGAGATTTTAAGGGATATTATGAAAATTAGTGAAATTAGAAATATGACAATTGATGAGTTAAATGAAAAATTAACTGATACTTCAAAAAAGTTATCACAGTTAAAATTTAACAATTCTGTTCAAACAATAGATAATCCTCTTGAAATTAAAAATTTGAGAAGACAGCTTGCTAGGCTTAAAACAATATTAAACGAAAAAAAACAAGATAATGGTAACTAGAAGTTTAAGAAAAGAAAGAATTGGGATTGTTTCATCTAATAAAATGGAAAAATCTGTCGTTGTATCTGAGGTTAAGAAGGTTAAGCATCCTGTTTACGGAAAGTTTGTTTTAAAAACTAAGAAATATGTGGCTCATGATGAAAAAAATGATTGCAATGAAGGAGATACTGTTAAGATTATGGAAACTAGACCAATGAGTAAGACTAAAAAATGGAGAATTGTAGAAATAATAGAAAGAGCAAAATAATATGGTACAAGCAGAATCAAGACTTAAAGTAGCAGATAATACAGGAGCTAAGGAAGTTCTTACAATACGCGTGTTGGGTGGTACCAAAAGAAGATATGCAAGATTAGGAGACAAAATTGTTGTAACTGTAAAAGATGCTACACCTAATGGTACGGTAAAAAAAGGTCAAGTTTCTCTTGCTGTTGTTGTAAGAACAAAGAAAGAGGTTAGAAGAATTGACGGCTCATACATTAGATTCGATGAGAATGCCTGTGTATTACTCGCTCAAACTGGTGAAATGAGAGGAACTAGGGTGTTTGGCCCTGTCGCAAGAGAATTGAGAGACAAACAATTTATGAAAATTGTTTCGTTAGCACCTGAGGTTTTATAATAAAGAAATGAATAAAATTAAAATTAAAAAAGGAGATCAAGTTCTAGTTATAGCTGGAGAGTATAAGGGTACAAAAGGTGCAGTCTTAAAAGTGCTTTACAATTCAAATAAAGCAATAGTTGAGGGTGTAAACACTGTCAAAAGACATACAAAGCCAAACTCTGAAAACCCTAAAGGTGGAATAATTGAAAAACAATTAGCAATAGACATATCTAATTTATCATTAATGACAAAAGATGGAACAAAGACTAGGATAGGATTTGAAATTCAGGATGGAAATAAAATTAGAATATCAACAAAATCTAAAGAAACTATATAATTATGACATATTCACCAAGACTTAAAGACGATTACTCTAACAAGATTGTAAAAGATTTGCAAGAGAGTCTTGACTTAAAAAATGTTATGCAAGTCCCAGCTTTAGTTAAAATTGTCATTTCAAAAGGAGTTGGAGCTGCTGTTAGTGACAAGAAGTTAATTGATTATGCTGTTGAAGAATTAACTTTAATATCTGGACAGAAAGCAATTGCTACATTATCAAAGAAGGATGTTGCTTCTTTTAAATTAAGAAAAGGTACTCCTATTGGTGCAAAAGTTACATTAAGAGGTGATAGGATGTATGAATTCCTCGACAGACTTATTACAATTGCTCTTCCTAGAGTTAGAGATTTCCAAGGTGTTAAATCTGATGGATTTGATGGTAGAGGTAATTATAACCTTGGGATCAAAGAACAAATTATCTTTCCTGAAATCAATATTGATAAAGTAAATAATATATCAGGTATGGATATAACATTTGTAACTAATTCAAATTCTAATAAAGAAGCAAAAGCATTATTAACTAATTTAGGGTTACCTTTTAAAAAATAAATTATGGCAAAAGAATCGATGAAAGCTAGGGAAAGAAAAAGACAAAGAATTGTAGCTAAATATGCTGCAAAAAGAAAGTCTCTTAAAGAAGCTAAAGACTATATTGGTCTTCAAAAGCTTCCAAAAAATGCTTCTCCAATTAGACTTCATAATAGGTGTAAATTAACTGGAAGACCAAAGGGTTATATTAGACAATTTGGTATTTCGAGAGTGATGTTCAGAGAAATGGCAAATAAAGGTTTAATTCCAGGTGTAACTAAAGCGAGTTGGTAAATAAAAGATTATGTATACAGATACTATTGCAGATTATTTAACAAGAGTCAGAAATGCTAGCATGGCTGGCCATAAAGTTGTAGATATTCCCTCATCTAATATCAAGAAGGATATAACTAAAATTCTTTTTGATCAAGGTTATATACTCAGTTATAAATTTGAAGATACTGACAACAAGCAGGGTAATATTAAAATTGCTCTAAAATATGACTCAGTTTCAAAACAACCTGTGATTAAAGAAATCCAGAGAATCAGTAAGCCGGGGCTAAGAAAATACTCTAGTTCAAGAGACTTTCCAAGAATTTTGAATGGTCTTGGTATATCTATTGTGTCAACCTCTAAAGGTGTAATGACCGGAAAGCAGGCTTCAAGTCAAAATATTGGTGGTGAATTAATTTGTTATGTTTTTTAAATATATATTATGTCAAGAATAGGTAATAACCCGATAAATATTCCCGAAGGAGTTTCAATTAAAGTCAGTGAGGATGTCATTACTGTAAAAGGAAGTAAAGGTGAGATTAACCAAAACTTTGACGGTGTCAGCTTTGATATATCTAATGATACTATAATTGTAAAAAGAAATTCAGAATCAAAAGATCATAAGGCTAAACATGGGCTTTATAGATCTCTTGTATCTAATATGATCAAAGGAGTGAGCGAAGGTTTTACTCTAGAATTGGAGTTAGTCGGTGTTGGTTACAGAGCAACTTCATCTGGTCAGAAACTTGACCTTGCCTTAGGCTTCTCTCACACAATTGTTATGAATATTGCTCCAGATGTAAAGGTTGAATGTATAAACGAAAAGGGCTCTAATCCGATAATTAGATTAAGCTCATTTGATAAACAGCTTTTAGGGCATGTTGCAGCTAAAATTAGGTCATTTAGAAGGCCTGAGCCATATAAAGGAAAAGGAATAAAATTTGTTGGTGAACAAATAAGAAGAAAAGCAGGTAAATCAGCATAATATGAAAAATAACAAAACCTTTAGGAGAAATAGAATTAGACAAAGAATAAAGAAAGTAATTTCGGGTACATCTGAATATCCTAGGCTTTCTGTATTTAGGAGTAATAAAGAAATATATTGTCAATTGATTGATGATGTAAATGGTAAAACTATTATTCAAACATCTTCAAGAGATAAGTCAATTGCTGACCTAAAGCTAGATAGTAACATTGAAATTTCTTTCAATGTAGGAAAATCAATTGCAGAGCAGGCAGTGAAAAAAGGTATTGACAAAATTAAATTCGATAGAGGTGGTTACCTTTATCACGGTAGAGTTAAATCACTTGCTGATGGCGCAAGAGAAGGTGGTCTTAAATTTTAAATATGTATAAGAATTATAAAAATATTGAACTTGTTAAGCCAGCTGGCTTAGACTTAAAAGATAAACTTGTTGGTATCCAAAGAGTCACAAAAGTAACAAAAGGTGGTAGAGCTTTTGGTTTCTCTGCCATTGTTGTTGTAGGAGATGAAAATGGAGTTGTTGGACACGGACTTGGTAAAGCAAAAGAAGTTTCAATTGCAATTTCTAAAGCTGTTGAAGACGCAAAAAAAAATCTTGTAAGAATTCCAATTGAAAATGGTACTTTACCTCACGAACAAAAGGGAAAATTTGGTGGTTCAAGAGTATTTATAAAGCCTGCGACTCCTGGTACAGGTGTAATTGCTGGTGGCGCTGTAAGAACAGTATTAGAAGCTGTAGGCGTACAAAATGTTCTTTCTAAATCTCAAGGGTCATCAAATCCTCATAATGTTGTCAAAGCAACATTTGATGCACTTCTTAATTTAAGAAGTCCGTTAATGATTTCAAGACAAAGAGGTATATCTCTTGATAAAGTTTTTAAAGGATGAGTAAAAAGGTAAAAATTAAACAAGTAAGAAGTACAATAAAGAGGTTAGAGTCTCAAAAGAGAACTCTACAAGCTCTTGGTTTAAGAAAAATAGGAATGGAAGTTGAACATGAGTTAACATCTTCTATTTCTGGTATGATTGATAAAGTTAAACATCTTGTTGAGGTAAACCCTGTTAAATAATAGCTATGAGTTTAAATAATCTAAAACCTGCAAAAGGATCAAATAAGACGAGTGGAAAAAGATTAGGCCGAGGACAGGGTTCTGGAAAGGGTGGTACATCTACAAAAGGACATAAAGGGGCTCAATCTAGATCAGGTTACTCCAGAAAAATTGGATTTGAGGGTGGTCAAATGCCACTTCAAAGAAGAATTCCAAAATTTGGTTTTAGAAATATTAACAGAGTTGAGTATAATACTATAAATGTTGACGATATTCAAAATCTTGTTGATAATAAAAAGATAAAAAAGGACTTAACATTAGAAAAAATGGTTGAATTGAGATTAGCTAAGGAAGGCGATCTTGTCAAGGTTTTAGGAAGAGGTGAAATTGACTCCCCAGTAAATATATCGGCTCATAAGTTTTCTGCATCTGCTGAAAAGTTGATTAAGAAAGCAGGGGGAAAAGCGAATATAATATAATGAATAAATTAATAGACCTAATAAAGAGTATTTACAAGATTAAAGAATTAAGGGAAAGAATTCTTTTTACTCTTGCACTCTTATTAGTATACAGGCTTGGAGCACAAGTAGTTCTTCCAGGAGTTGATTCTTTAGCTCTATCTGACTTATCCTCAAGATCTGATGGGGGAGGCTTACTAGGAATTTTAAATGCTTTTACTGGCGGAGCCTTTGCTAATGCGTCGATATTTGCTCTTGGTATAATGCCCTATATATCTGCATCAATTGTAGTTCAATTAATGGGTGTTGCTTTACCTTATCTTCAAAAGCTGCAAAAAGAAGGTGAAAGTGGAAGAAAAAAAATTACTCAAATTACTAGGTGGCTAACGATCTTTATATGTGTAGTACAAGCTCCAGCTTATCTTTATGGTTTAAGTGCTCTAGGTGTTCCTGATAGTGCTTTTATATTCGGAAGAACTCCAGCGTTTATTTTTACATCAATTATAATACTTGTTACTGGATGTATATTTGCGATGTGGCTTGGAGAAAAGATTACTGACAGAGGTATTGGTAATGGAATATCACTTCTTATAACTGTTGGTATTGTCGCCACTCTCCCATTATCCTTTACTCAAAATTTAATTTCAAGAATATCTGAAAGTAATGGGGGACTAATTATGGTTGTTATTGAATTAGCCGTTTGGCTAGTTATAATTCTTTTGTGTATTCTATTAGTGATGGCAGTAAGACAAATACCAGTTCAATATGCAAGAAGAAATTCTGTTCCTGGAACTCAATCACCTGGAATGGCTAAAAGACAGTATATCCCTCTTAAGCTTAACGCATCAGGAGTTATGCCAATAATTTTTGCTCAAGCACTTATGTTTGCTCCAGCCACAATTGGAAGTGTTTTTGGTACCTCTTCAGTTGGTCAATGGTTGCAGGCAAGTTTTTCTGATATATTTGGCCTATGGTATAACATTTTATTTGGAGTATTAGTTGTTGTTTTTACATTTTTTTATACAGCTATAACAGTACCAACAAATAAGATGTCTGATGATTTAAAAAGAAGTGGAGGATTTGTTCCTGGTATAAGACCTGGTAACGAAACATCTGAATATTTAGATTCTGTAATGTCACAAATAACATTTCCAGGATCTTTATATTTGGCTATAATTGCAGTTTTCCCTGCAATTGTTGTGCAGCTAATTGGAATGCAGCAAGGATGGGCTCTTTTTTTTGGTGGAACTTCCCTTTTAATTATGGTTGGAGTTGCAATCGATACAATTCAGCAGGTAAATGCATATTTATTAAATAATCACTATGATGGACTTATGAAGTCAGGGTCAATGAGAAGTAAACCAACAATATAATGGCTAAACAGAAATCAATTGAGCAAGAAGGTAAAATAATCGAAGCATTGTCAAATGCTATGTTTAGAGTTGAGCTAGAAAATGGACACGTTGTTACAGCTCATATCTCAGGTAAAATGAGATTACATTATATTAAACTTTTACCAGGAGACAAAGTAAAACTTGAAATGAGTCCCTATGATTTGACAAAAGCAAGGATAACATTTAGAATGTAAATTAAATTAAAATGAAAGTAAGAGCATCAATAAAAAAAAGAAGTAGTGAGTGTAAAATCGTCAGAAGAAAAGGCCGTTTATACATCATTAATAAAAAAAATCCAAGATTTAAACAAAGACAAGGTTAATTATGGCAAGAATTTCAGGAATAGATATACCAAAGGATAAGAGAGGAGCAATAGCTTTAACCTACATATATGGTATTGGTAAAAGTTTAGCATTAACTATATTAGAAAACGCAAAAGTTGATCAAAATAAAAAGGTTTCTAATTGGGATGATAAGGAAATAGCTAGCATAAGAGATGTTGTAGGGAATCTGATAATAGAAGGTGAATTAAGATCAGAAACTCAGCTTAATATTAAAAGATTAATGGACATTGGAAGTTACAGAGGAATAAGACATAGAACAGGACTCCCTCTAAGAGGCCAAAGGACAAAAAATAACTCTAGAACTAGAAAAGGAAAAAGAAAAACTGTAGCTAACAAGAAAAAAGCGACTAAATAATATGGCAAAATCTACAAATAAAAAGAGAAAGGTAATTGTTGAATCAAATGGTGAAGCTCATATCAATGCTTCATTCAATAATATAATAATATCCATTACAAATTTAAAAGGTGAAGTTATCTCATGGTCATCTGCTGGTAAAATGGGATTTAGAGGTTCAAAAAAAAATACTCCTTTTGCAGCACAAACAGCAGCTGAAGATTGCGCAAAAATAGCTTATGATGCTGGCTTAAGAAGAATTAAAGTCCTTGTTAAAGGACCTGGAAATGGAAGAGAATCTGCGATAAGAACACTTCATAATAATGGACTTGAAGTTTCAGAAATTATTGATGTTACTCCAGTTCCTCATAATGGATGTAGACCACCTAAAAGAAGAAGAGTTTAATTAATTATAAATAAATGGCAAGATATACAGGACCAAAAACAAAGATTTCAAGAAAGTTCGGCGAACCATTATTTGGAGAAGACAGAACTCTAGAGAAGAAAAACTATCCTCCAGGTCAACATGGTAATAGCAAAAGAAGAGCAAAAAAATCCGAATATGCTATTCAGCTAATGGAGAAGCAAAAGGCTAAGTACACTTATGGAATACTTGAAAAACAGTTTAGAAACATTTACAATAAAGCTAATAGAGGGAAAGGTATTACTGGTGAATTACTTCTTCAGCTATGTGAGTCTAGGCTTGATAACGTAATTTATAGAATGGGCATTTCAAAAACAAGAGATGGAGCCAGACAGCTTGTATCTCACAAGCATATTACTGTAAATGGATCAATAGTAAATATCCCATCATACACTTTAAGGCCAGGTGATAAGGTATCAATTAGAGAAAAATCAAAGTCTTTAAAAGCAATTGAAAGCTCTTTAATTGAAAATAACTCTGAATACGAATGGATTAAATTTAACAGAGAAAGGCTAGAAGGAGAATTTGTTTCAATTCCAGAAAGAGAGCAAATTCCAGAAAATATTAAAGAACAATTAATAGTTGAATTATACTCAAAATAAAAAATATGGCAATTTTAAACTTTCAGAAACCAGATAAAGTAATCATGATTGATTCTACGGAATCTCATGGTAAATTTGAATTTAGACCTTTGGAACCAGGCTATGGTTTAACCATAGGAAATGCTCTACGAAGAGTATTATTATCTTCTTTAGAGGGATACGCTTTCACGTCATTAAAAATTGACGGTATTGACCATGAATTTTCTACAATTGAAGGAGTTGTTGAAGATGTAACTGAAATTATCCTTAACATTAAACAAATAAGATTAAAGAGACAGATTGATGATGTTGAAAATGAAAAAATTAATGTTATAATAGGAAATCAAAAAGTTTTTAAGGCCTCTGATCTTCAAAAGTTTATTTCCGGTTTTCAAATTCTAAATCCTGATCTAGTAATTTGTAGCTTAGAGAAAGATATAAAGCTTTCTATTGAGCTTAATATCGAAAAGGGAAGAGGTTATGTTCCAGCTGAAGAAAACAAAAAACAAAGTGATTCTATAGGTGTAATAGCCATTGATTCAATATATACTCCTATTAGAAATGTAAAGTATAATATTGAGAATTATAGAGTTGAACAAAAGACAGATTATGAGAAACTTGTTTTTGAAATTGAAACTGATGGATCTATTCACCCTAAAGATGCTTTAACCGAGGCAGCAAAAATTTTAATTCATCACTTTATGTTATTCTCAGATGAATTGATAACCTTAGAGGCTGATGAAATTGCTCAGTCAGAAACATACGATGAAGAATCTCTTCACATGAGACAATTACTTAAGACCAAATTAATTGATATGGACTTATCAGTTAGGGCTCTAAACTGTCTTAAAGCAGCTGAAGTTGACACTCTTGGTGATCTTGTTTCATTTAATAAAAACGATCTTATGAAATTTAGAAACTTTGGAAGAAAATCACTCACAGAATTAGAAGAATTAGTTATTCTTAAAGGTCTTTCTTTCGGTATGGATCTTTCAAAATATAAACTAGACAAAGATTAAACTTTAAGTCATGAGACACGGTAAGAAAATTATTAAATTAGGTAGAAAATCTGCTCATAGAAAGGCAATGTTAGCCAATATGGCTGTTTCTTTATTTGAGCATAAAAGAATTACTACTACCTCAACTAAGGCAAAAGCATTAAAAATATTTGTTGAACCTTTAATTACCAAGTCTAAAAATGACACTGTACACAATAGGAGACAATGTTTTAGTAAACTAAGAAATAAAATTGGTGTTCAGATTTTATTTGATGAAATTTCTAATAGAGTCGCTAATAGACCTGGAGGTTACACAAGGGTAATTAAACTAGGAAACAGATTGGGAGATAATTCATCAATGGCAATGATAGAACTTGTCGATTTTAATGACATATATAATAGTACTTCTTCAAATAAACTTGAAGTTCCTGATGAAGATTCTAATCCAGAATCTACCTCTGAATAACACCTTATAAAAAGTAATTAACAATAGGGTATATGTCTTTATATATATCCTTTTTTTGTTTAATTTTATTTTTAGAAATGTCCAACAAAAAAAGAAAGAAAGGTCTCGTACTGTTAGCTGATGGTACGATTTTTTATGGTCGTTCTGCTGGAATTGATGGCACTTCCTTTGGCGAAATTTGTTTTAATACAGGAGTAACAGGATATCAAGAAATATTTACTGACCCCTCATACTTTGGACAAATTATGGTTACAACAACTTCTCATATTGGTAACTATGGAATAAAAATGTCTGAATCTCAATCCAAAGAGATATTTATTAGTGGTTTAATATGTAAGTCATTTAGCTCAGTTAATTCTCGGTCAAATTCTAAATCATTAAAGGAATGGTTTAAGTCAAATAAATTAGTCACACTCTGTGATGTTGACACTAGAGCATTAGTTAGATACATTAGAGATAATGGAGCAATGAATGCTGCGATTACAACTGAAATTGATAAAATTAAACATATCAAAAAGAATCTTAATAAGTTTCCAGTTATGGATGGTCTTGAGCTCGCTTCTAAAGTTTCAACGAAAAAATCATATGAATACGGTAATAAAGACTCAAAAGTTAGATTAGCAGTTATAGATCTAGGAATTAAAAAAAATATTCTTGAAAACTTTTCAAAAAGAGGTTTGTTTGTTAAAGTGTTTCCATACAACACAGATTTTGAAAAAATGTTAAAATTTAAACCCGATGGCTTCTTTTTATCAAATGGCCCTGGTGATCCTAAGCCTCTATCTGAGGTTATAAATACTACAAAAAAAATTTTAGATAAAAATTATCCTCTATTTGGTATATGTCTAGGTCATCAAGTAATTGCTCTCGCAAATGGAATTAAAACATATAAAATGTTTAACGGTCATAGAGGAATTAATCATCCTGTTTTAAATCTAAATACTGGTAAAGGTGAGATTACATCCCAGAATCATGGTTTTGCAGTTGATTATAAGACAGCAGTTTCTAATAAATCTGTAAAAATATCTCATAAACATTTAAATGACCAAACAGTTGCAGGTCTTGAAATTAAAGGTAAGGACTGTTTTTCCGTCCAGTATCATCCTGAAGCTGGTCCTGGGCCAAATGACGGTAATTATCTATTTGATCAATTCCTATCTAAGCTTAACCAATGATATGACAAAAATTAAGACTATTGTAGCTAGGCAAATATTTGATTCAAGAGGTAATCCAACAGTTGAAACTGATGTAATTACCTCAAATGGAGTTTTAGGCAGAGCTGCTGTTCCGTCAGGGGCTTCAACCGGTGAGCATGAGGCTGTTGAGTTAAGAGACGAAACTAAAGATTTTATGGGTAAGTCTGTTTATCGGGCAGTTAAAAACGTAAATGAATCAATTTTAAAAGAACTAAAGAATTTATCAGTATTTGACCAAGAATTAATTGATTCAAAGATGATTGAGCTTGATAATACCCCTAACAAGTCAAAACTTGGAGCAAATGCTATTCTATCTGTTTCATTAGCTGTTGCAAAGGCTGCCGCAATTGAAAAAAATTTACCTCTTTTTAGATATTTGGGAAATGAAAAATCAAATATTCTACCTGTTCCTCTAATGAATATAATAAATGGTGGAAGTCATTCTGATTCACCTATTTCTTTCCAAGAATTTATGATTGTTCCTATTGGTGCTTCAACTTTTAGTCATGCTCTTCAAATAGGTAACGAAGTTTTTCATAATCTAAAATTAATTTTAAAATCTAGAGGTCTTTCAACTGCAGTTGGGGATGAGGGTGGATTTGCCCCTGATCTAGATGGTACAGAAGATGCAATCAACACAATCATTAAAGCTGTAGAAAAAGCAGGCTATAAGATCAAAGAAGATGTAATGATAGCTCTTGATTGTGCCTCCTCAGAATTTTTTAAAGATGGTTATTATGATTATTCAATTTTTGAAAGTGGTAATAACTCTAAATTAACATCAGAGGAACAAGTAAATTTTCTAGTTGATCTCTGTGAAAAATATCCAATAATTTCTATTGAAGATGGAATGGATGAAAATGACTGGGGTGGATGGAAACTTTTAACAGAAAAAATTGGAGATAAGGTACAGCTTGTTGGCGATGATTTATTTGTAACTGATATTTCAAGGTTGTATAAGGGAATAAATGAAAAAATTGGTAATTCTATTTTGATTAAATTTAATCAAGTCGGTTCATTAACTGAGACTATCTCATCTATTAATCTTGCTTTAAAAAATAACTTTACTTCAGTAATATCGCATAGATCTGGTGAAACAGAAGATTCTACAATTTCAGATCTTTGTGTAGCCTTCAACACCGGACAAATTAAAACAGGATCAATGTCCAGAAGCGACAGAATGTCTAAATACAATCAATTAATTAGAATTGAGGAAGAATTAGGAGATTCTGCTATATATCTGGGAAAAAAAGCGTTTAAGTTAAACTTATAAAAATTTAAATTTTATTTAATTTTTTTCTTAACCCTAGGTAATTTAAATTTGTATAAATACCCATCGATGGATAAATCTGCAAAAATTGAATACAACGGTAAGTCCTATGATTTTCCAGTTATTACTGGTTCAGAGAATGAAGAAGCTATTGATATTAATAAATTAAGGGCTGAGACTGGTTTGATAACTTATGATCCTGGCTATAAAAATACTGGCCATTGTATTAGTAATATAACATATCTTGATGGAGAAAATGGTATATTAAGATACAGAGGTTACTCTGTTGATGAATTATGTGAAAAAAAATCTTTCTTAGACGTTGTGTATCTCCTTATTTTTGGAGATCTACCCAATAGTGATCAGTTAAGTAAATTTCAGAATGATATTAGAGAAGAAGCTTTAGTAGATGAAGATTTAAAGAGAATTTTTAAAAGTTTCCCAAGGTCTGCTCATCCTATGGGTGTACTTTCATCTTTAACATCAGCCTTAATTGCATTTAACCCCCTTAATGAAACAAAGATTTCAATTCATGACAAGAAAGGAATTACAGAACATGAAAAAATGTATATGTCTACAGTCAAACTTTTATCAAAATTTCCAATTATTTCATCTTGGACACTTAGAAAGATAAAAGGTCTTCCACTTAATTATAGTAATAATAAATTATCATATACTGAAAACATTGCATATATGATGTTTGCTTTACCCAATAGAGAGTATATTAAAAATGATATTATAACAAATGCTCTAAATACTCTTTTAATTCTTCATGCTGACCATGAACAAAATTGCTCAACTTCAACAGTTAGAATAGTCGGGTCATCATATGCTGGTCTTTATGCATCAATTTCTGCAGGAATAGGTGCATTATGGGGTAGACTTCATGGTGGTGCAAATCAGGCTGTGATTGAAATGTTAGAATTAATCAAAAATGATGATTCCAATATAGATAAATATATAAGTAAAGCAAAAGACAAATCAGATCCATTCAGATTAATGGGTTTTGGTCATAGAGTTTATAAAAATTTTGATCCTCGTGCAAAAATTATTAAAAAAGCTGCAGACCAAGTTCTTAACGACCTTGGAATCAATGATCCTGTTTTAGATATTGCAAAATCCATTGAGGAAAAAGCACTAAATGATGAATATTTTATTGAAAAAAAGTTATATCCTAATGTTGATTTTTACTCTGGTATAATATACAGAGCCCTTGGTATTCCTACTGAAATGTTTACTGTTATGTTTGCCCTAGGTAGAATTCCTGGTTGGATCGCTCAATGGAAAGAAATGAGAGATTCAAATAATCCAATAGGAAGACCAAGACAAATTTATAACGGGCCAACACATAGAAAAATATCATAAAATAATCAATGGAAATCAAATCTGAGATTTCAAATCTAACCTCTAACTTTTTGAACAAAAACTTTAGTATTAAGCCTGACTCTGTTGAAATTCATAATACTAAAAAGGACTTTGTGGGTGACATCACAATTGTTCTATTTCCATATTTAAAAAATATTAATAAAGATAAGTCCAATTTTGGTAAAGAACTTGGTGAATATATTAAAAAAAAATCATCCAATGTTCAAAATTTTAATATGGTAGGTGGTTTCTTAAACCTTACCATTTCTGATAATTATTACACTAATTTTATAAATATAATTGATGATAATTTAAATTTTGGTAAAATAGAACCTTCTGATGATACATATATTGTTGAATTCTCTTCTCCTAACACAAATAAACCTCTTCACTTAGGCCATATTAGAAATAACCTGTTAGGTTATTCTATTTCTAAAATTTTAGAGGCTAATGGTAAAAGAGTCCAAAAAGTTCAAATAATAAATGATCGTGGGATTCATATATGCAAATCAATGATTGCTTGGAAACAATTTGCTAAAGGATCAACACCTCAATCATTGAATGTTAAAGGAGACAAATTTGTAGGTGATTATTATATAATGTTTGATAAAATTCATAAAGAACAGATGTACAAGTTAATTAAATCTGGAATGGATAAAGAATTAGCATCAGATAGTACTGATATAATGAAATCTGCTAAAGAGGAGCTAACAAAATGGGAGAATAATGATAAAGAAACTAGAGAAACATGGAAAATGATGAATAACTGGGTTTATGATGGTTTTGAAAAGACATACAGTCTACTGGGAGTTTCATTTGATAAAAATTATTATGAAAGTGATACATACCTTTTGGGCAAAGACATAATGTTAGAGGGGTTAAAAAATAATGTATTATACAAAAGAGATGACTCGTCAGTATGGATAAATTTAGATAGTGATGGTTTAGATGAGAAACTCTTGCAAAGATCTGATGGGACATCTGTTTATATGACGCAAGACCTGGGTACTGCAGTTCAAAGGATTTCTGACCACTCTAATGTAAAGGGTATGATTTATACGGTTGGTAATGAACAAGATTATCACTTTAAAGTATTATTTAAAATATTAAAGAAATTAGGTTATGACTGGGCTGATAATCTTTATCATTTAAGTTATGGAATGGTAGACCTTCCAACAGGAAAAATGAAAAGTAGAGAGGGTACAGTTGTTGATGCTGACGATTTAATTTATGATCTTATCGATACTGTTAAAGAAACAACAGAAAGCTTAGATAAATATCAGTCGTCAAGTGAATCATTAGATTATGAAGATTATAACAAGATTGCGCTAGGCGCGCTAAAGTATTATATTTTAAAAGTTGATCCAAAAAAAAATATTTTATTCAATCCAGAAGAATCAATTGATTTAACAGGTAATACGGGTCCTTTTATTCAATATGCATATGTTAGAATTAAATCAATTCTTAAAAAGGTAAATAAGGTTTCAGATATAAATATTGAATATAATTTAAATGAAAAAGAGAAAGAGTTAATTAAAATTATTCATGAATTTCCTACAGTCGTTAAAAGTTCATACAAAGAGCTTTCACCTGCATTAATAGCAAATTATCTCTACGATTTAGTTAAAAGCTTTAATTCTCTTTATCAAAACTACAATATTCTTAATTCTGGAAGTAAAGACTCAACTTCAATAAGGCTAACTATATCATCTAAGGTTGCTTATATTATTGAATCCTGTTGTGATCTTTTAGGTATAGAACTACCAAATAAAATGTAAAAAAAAAGTCACCCAAAGGTGACTTTTTAAATTATCTGAGTGTAAATTACTTAGATACTGCAAGGTTGTATACAACAAGACCGAAACCGATTTTGTTAATTGCATCACCGACATTGTAAATAACATCCATTTGACCTGCAAGGCCACTAAAGATACCACTGTACCATCCATCAGTTCCCGCCATATATCCTATTGGATAGATAGCCCAACCTATAAGGACAAATCTACATAGTAACTTATGAGCATATGCCACATTTCCACCAGCAGAGGCAGCTAATTTAGAAGCACCACCGAAGAATATTTCAGCAACAATTGCAAAGTAAGCAATACCGGAAACAAGACCCCATAATTGAGCATCTAGTGGACCAATACCTGCTTCACCAAAGTAACCAGTTACTAACATTACAGTTGAAAGGGCAATTAACTTCCACAAGAGACTTTTAGTAGCTCCTGATGGCTTTAAAATTAGATAAAACTCTACACACATTAGTGGTACAGTTAATATCCAATCTACATACCTGTAGGCAGTAGTAATGTCACCTTCCATAGCAGCATTTCTCATATAGTAATAGTGAAGTGCTGCAATACCAGTAATTAAAGCTGATACAAGCATAGATGTTTTCCACTTATCTGCAACCATATTCATAGCTGAGAAAAAGAACATTGTAGATGCTAACATAGCAGCAAATCCAATCCAAAAAGTGAAATCAGTCAAGCTTAAATCAGTTGCTAAAACTGGTAAAATACTTAATAAATTTTCCATAATTAAATTAATTATTGTTTATAGAAAAGTAAATTAAATAAAATAATGGAGTTAAAAAAGATAATTTAAAAAAAAATCATATCTTTTTTTGCGAATATTTAAATTAAATATGCCTAAAATTATCAAATCAAGAACACTAATATTTCTGATTTCTATTGGATTAAGTTACTTATTACCAGTTATTTATCAAGATATAGTTGGTTTTCTGTTAATTCTTTCAATAGGTATAATACATGGTGCAAATGACCTGTTAATAATTAAAAAATATACAAAAAAAGACAGTTTAAAAAGTCAAATTTCTTACTTTTCTTACTATTTAGGACTAGTCTTTCTTGGTTTCTTGTTTTTTTATACATTTCCATCAATTGCATTGCTATCATTCGTTTTAGTTTCAATTTATCATTTTGGAGAGCAACATTGGGAGTCTAACATACTTAATATTGATATGTATAAAGGAAGAAAAAATTTTCCTATTATTTTACATGGCTCAACTTTTTTTCTTATAATTTTTATAAATAACATAGACGCAGTTAATGAGGTTTTAGCAAGTTTTAATACAATATTCCTGGACCATTTCCTTCTACAAACGTTACTTATAATATTATTTTCAATTTATATGCTAACGTTATTATTATTTGTGTCATATAGAAGATATTTTTTTGGAGAATTACTGTTTTTTCTTCTATTGTATTTATTAACAATAAATTCTACCCTAATTTTTGGGTTTTCAGTATATTTCATTTTTTTTCATAGTATTTTATCAATTAAAGATCAAGTCAGGTACATTTATGAGAATGATAAATCACAACACATAAAAAAGTATTTAATTAGTGCATTGCCATATTTTTTATTAGCTCTATTTTTTCTAGTTGGTTTTTATTTGTTTATTGATATTGAATCCATAAATATTTTACCAATTATATTCACTTTTTTAGCAGCTATTACATTCCCCCATGTAATCGTAATTGAAAAAATGTATAGTACTATGAAATAATTTTCTAGAAGCAATATGTATATTTGAAAAATTTACTCTATGAAATTAATTGATGGAAAAAAAATCTCAGAAAAGGTTTTAGATGAAATTAAATTTTCTGTACAAAAAAGAGTTAAAAATAATTTAAAGATTCCTCATTTAGCTGCAATTTTAGTAGGAGATGATGGTGCTAGTAAGACATATGTTAATAGTAAAATTAAAGCATGTGAAAAAGTAGGATTCAAATCATCGCTCTTTAAGTTTGATAACTCAATTAGTGAAATTGAACTTGTAAATCAAATAAAAAAGATTAATGATAATGATGATATTGATGGATTTATTGTTCAATTACCATTACCAAAACATATAAATCAAGAGATTATTTTAAATAAGGTAAGTCCAGCTAAAGATGTTGATGGTTTTCATCCGAATAATTATGGTAAAATGACGCTTGGCATAGATACATTTATTCCTGCTACACCTGCTGGTATTATTGAGTTAATTGAAAGATCTGATATTAAAACGGAGGGTAAAAAATGTCTTATAATTGGACGAAGTCAAATAGTAGGCAGACCAATTAGTATATTACTTAGTCAAAATAAAAGTTTTGGAAATTCAACAGTAACAGTTGCTCACAGTAGAACAAAAGACCTTGAGAAATTATGCCTTGACTCTGATATAATTATTTCTGCCATAGGTATACCTGAATTTATTAAAGGAAACATGATAAAAAAAGGTTCATCAATTATTGATGTTGGCATAACTAGAGTAGAGGACTTATCCTCGCCGAATGGCTATAGGATAGTTGGTGATGTTGATTTTAAAAGTGTGTCAGACACCGTAGGTTATATTACTCCAGTCCCAGGTGGTGTTGGACCAATGACAATCTCAATGCTTTTAAAAAACACACTAAAAGCATGTAAAAATTCAGATTAGTTACTCAATCTTATTCATTAGACTGTAAATCTTGAGGATCAATAGTCCAAAAAGAACACTAGATATTATTAATAATAAATTAGTTAAACCTGTTGATGAAAAAGACAATCTAATTAGTATTGTACAAATAATAAACCCCGTATTTCGCATAATTTGACTATATCTTTCGGTGTAAAGGAATGATAAAAGTAAAATGAATACATCTGCAATAATTAGTATTGAAAAGAAAGTATTATAAAATACTTCATTAACATAATAAAAGGAATTTGCAAAATTAGTGGTTAAACCAATTGAGTACCAATTATATAATCCGATAGCAAATAGTACAATCATAACTGGTATTAATCCTATACTTATAATCTTTTTTGAGTCTATGAATCTGTCAATATTTTTTATTCCTTTTTTAACATCAATATTTGACTTTACGTAATTGAATAGATATATTAGGAAGAATAACACAAGTATGCAGATTAAGTCATAAGTGATTTGCAGATTATCGGCATTTTCAAGCCAACTCTCTGATTCTAGATCTAGTTTTGGAATATCATAAAAAATTCTTCTTATAACAATTAGTGAAATAATTTCGAATTGTTTTAAAATAGAAGTTGTAAAAGATCGAGGTAAATAAAAAATTAATAGGAAAATTTCATAATACAGAATTATAGAAAATGGTGTATAAATAGCTGAAATGGGGTTAGTAAGTAACAAGCTTTCATTTCCAATATTAATAATTGAGTTAGTATTCAGTAAAACAAGTGATAGGTGAAAAATAAATCCTATCGTAGCTGACCAAATTGTAAAACCTTCAATTTTCTTTCTATTATACTCTGAGAAGATTACATCAAAAATCTTTGATCCAATTTTTAGCATAATTATATTTTAGTTGAAAATAACATACTCATATCTTTAAATGATTTAAACTCGAGTGCATTTCCTGAATTATCATAAAAAAACATTGTTTTTTGTTCACCAGGTAGGCCTTCAAATCGAACATATGGTTCAATAACAAAACGAATATTGTTTGATCTTAACATATTTGCAAATTTATCAAAGTTATCCCAGGGTATAACAACCCCAAAATGAGGAATTGGCACTGATTTTCCGTCAACCTCATTATGATGTGATTTTCCTACATGATTGGGATCAACATGAATAACTAGTTGGTGACCAAAAAAATCAAAATCTGCCCATTCATCGGACTCTCTTCCTTGCTTACATCCAAGAATATTCTCGTAAAAATCTTTAGATTCAGATAAATTTTTTACTGGTATAGCTAAGTGAAATGGGGTTAACTTTGTCATAATTATTTCAATATAATAAATATTTCTTTCTAATTTTTTTAAACTTTTCAAGACCATCCTTCCATGATTCTCTAATTAAAGACTCACTTAAACCCTCAACTATCTGTTTTTTTAGATTCGAGGTTCCAGATAATTTATCAAAGTCACTTCTAAAAAATTTTGTTTTATCACTAATTTGATTATAAGATTTAATCAACCATTTTAGTTCAATCCTCTTTTGAGTTTTATAATTTCTTAGGTCCTCACCAAATGATAATTTCTCATTTAATTTTGGATATTGACTTCCAAAATTAGGCATTGGAGTGAAACTGAAATCACTCATAAAATCAGGGTGTCCATAAATTTGAAATTGAATTTTAGTTCCCCTACCAACACTTACCTCAGTTTTTTCTAGAAAAGCTAAACTAGGATATAGATAAATTGACTGAAGGTTAGGTAAGTTTGGTGATGGCCTAATAGGTGGTTCATATTTCAAATTATGCTTATAATTTTTTATTCTAATTACTTCTAAATCAGCCTTAATTTTGTTTTCTAACCATCCTTCTCCATTTATCATTTTTCCATATTCTCCAATTGTCATTCCATACACAATTGGTACTGGGTGCAATCCAATGAAACTTGAGTTTTCAACCTCTAAAACAGGTCCATCTATATAGAATGAATTTGGGTTGGGCCTATCTAAAATTATTATTTTTTTATTTGTTCTAGAGGAAGCCTCCATTACATAATGAAGTGTTGATAAATAAGTATAAAATCTTACTCCAACATCTTGAATATCAAAAACAATTATGTCAATATCAACAATATCTTCATTACTAATCTTCCTTTTTTTCCCATATAAAGAAATCACCTTAATAGATTTGTATAAACCGTCTTCAATCTTCTCACCATCATCTTTATCTCCAAGAAATCCATGTTCTGGACTAAATATTTTTTTTATTTTAACCCCTCTATTTAGAAGTGTGTCAATAAGGTGGACTGATTGATTTCCATTTTTAATTATACTCGTATTATTAGCAATTACTGCTACTTTTTTATCAATCAGTTTATCTATATATAAATTAAGTCTCTGAGCACCAGGAATTATTTCTTGAGACTGAATTGAGGGAATTGTATAAGAAAACAGAAAAAATAAAAGTGTATTTTTGATTAAAGTATCTATTTTGAACCTTTCTTTTTTCATATATAATAAATTAAAATCAAGTAGTGATAAAAGTAATATTTCGTCACGTATTATAAAAATTGCAATTTTTTCAGTTTTCCTAGGAGTATTTGTCTCTTTATGTTCTACATCTATTGGTAAAGGCCTTCAAATTTCAATAAAAGATAAACTATATAGTTTAAATCCTGACTTAGTTGTATCCACGTATGAAAACAATTTCAGAGGTATTGCATCAGAAAAGATAAACAATATTGATGAAGTTGACTTTCAAATAAGGGATGCTTATCCAGACTTAAAAATTGAATATTTAATTGAGAAGCCAACACTAATTTCAAATAATAATTCTTTTGAATCTGTAATATTCAAAGGTGTAAGTAGTGGATATGATTTACAAAAACTGAACAAATTTATCACAAACTCAAAAATATCAGAAAAATTATCCAACAATGAAATTATAGTTTCAAGACTTATAGCTAATAAAATGGATATTGAGGAAGGAGATGAAATAACTCTTTATTTTCAAACAAGTAACAACCAAAGAATTCCAAATTTAAGATCATATTCTATTAAGCATATTTTCGATAGTGATTTTCCTGATTTTGATCATAATTATTTAATTGGAAATGCCCAGTCCCTTCAAAATATTTTTAAATGGGAATCAAATGATTATTCAATAATTGAAATATCATCTAATAATAAAGCTAAAATATTTGATATTGAAAGTTCAATTAAAGAATTACGGTCACTAGAAAAAAATAACTTATCTGTTAAATCAATAACTACAAAATATGAAAACATATTTAGTTGGGTTTCTATTTTTGATTTTAACATAATCGTAATTACAGCTCTTATGGTGTTTATTGCTATCATTAGTGTAACTATTTCAATTTTTACTTTAATTTTTGAGAGAGTAAAAATGATAGGAATTTTGTCTTCACTTGGAGCAAATGAAGCCTCTCTGAGAAGAATTTTTATATATCAAGGAATTAACATCATTTTAAAAGGCATGATTCCGGCTAACATCTTTTTTATAATTATATCAGTAATTCAGAATAAGTTTAAATTAATTAAGCTTAATCCAAGTGATTACTATATGGATTCGATTCCCTTTATAATAGACCCACTATATATAATTTTATTAAACTTAATATTTATTATAATGACTACAATTATTTTATCATTTACTTTTGTCTCAGTTACAAAGTTTTCTCCAATAAAAAATATAAATTCTTAATGAAATATTTTAATAATATTTTAGAGACAATTGGTAACACTCCATTAATTAAATTAAATTCGATTACAGAATCCATTAAATCTGATGTTTTTGTGAAAGTCGAAAGCTTTAACCCAGGGAATTCAGTAAAAGATCGAATTGCAATTAAAATGATTGAAGATGCAGAAAAAGAAGGAAAATTAAAACAAGGAGTAACTATTGTTGAAGGAACTTCAGGAAACACTGGAATGGGTCTTGCCCTTGCGGCAATAGTAAAAGGATATGACTTAATATGTGTGTCTAATGATAAGCAGTCAAAAGAAAAATTTGACGTTTTAAGGGCTATGGGAGCGAAAGTTGTCATATGTCCAAGTAATGTTGAAGCAAGTGATCCAAGATCTTACTATTCAGTTTCAAAAAGAATTTCCGAGGAGATAAAGAATTCTTGGTATGTAAATCAATATGACAATTTTTCAAATACTGTAGCTCATTATGAATCAACTGGTCCTGAAATATGGGACCAAACAGATGGTAAAATTGATCATTTCGTAGTTGGTGTTGGGACTGGGGGAACTATTTCTGGTGTTGGAAAATTTCTAAAAGAAAAAAAATCCAGTGTAAAAATCTGGGGAATTGATACTTATGGGTCAGTTTTTAAAAAATATCACGAAACTGGAATATTTGATGAAAACGAAATCTTTCCATATTCTACTGAAGGTATAGGGGAAGACATTCTTCCAGAAAATGTTGATTTTAATGTTATTGATCATTTTGAAAAAGTAACAGATAAAGATGCAGCTTTATATACTAGAAAATTAGCTAGAGAAGAAGGAATATTTGCTGGTAACTCTTGTGGTGCTGCTATTGCTGGTTTAATACAGTTAAAAGAAAATTTTATAAAGAATCAAGTTGTAGTTGCATTACTCCATGACTCAGGTAGTAGATATATAGGAAAAATTTATAATGATGACTGGATGAAAGAAAAAGGATTTATTTAAATTGTATGAAAATCTAATTATGAAAAAATTACTTTTTTTATCAATTATACTTAGTGCGACTAGTTTTTATGGCCAAGATAGGATTACAGGTGAACTTTTTGCAACAAGATCTGAGGTTATAGCTCAAAATGGAATGGTTGCTACTAGTCACCCGCTAGCAAGTCAAATTGGAATAGATATTCTTAAAGAAGGTGGTAATGCAATTGATGCTGCGATTGCAGCAAATGCTGCCTTAGGTTTAATGGAGCCAACAGGAAATGGTATTGGTGGTGATTTATTTGCAATTGTTTGGATAGAGAAAGAGAAAAAGTTGTACGGTTTAAATGCAAGTGGAAGATCCCCAGAAAATCTTACTCTTGAATATTTTAAAGAAAACAATTTTAAAAGTATACCTGCATACGGACCACTTCCAATAAGTGTTCCTGGTTGTGTTGATGGATGGTTTGAACTTCATAATAAATTTGGAAAAATTAAAATGAGTAATATTTTAAGTCCAACTATTAAGTATGCTGAGGATGGATTTCCTGTCACCGAGTTAGTGTCATACTATATGGAAGTTGCTTCAGATAATTTTCAAGATTATCCAAATTTTAAAGAAACCTATTTTATTGATGATTCAACTCCTAATAAGGGTCAGATTTTTAAAAATCCTGATCTTGCAAATACACTAAGAACTATTATTAAAAATGGAAGAAAAGGATTCTATGAGGGTGAGATTGCGCATACAATTGCTGATTTTGTTCAAGATCAGGGAGGTTTTCTTTCTTATGATGACCTAAAGAACCATAAATCTGAGTGGATTGAACCGGTATTTACTAATTATCGAGGATACGATGTGTGGGAGTTACCTCCAAATGGTCAAGGTATAGCAGCTCTTCAAATATTAAATTTATTAGAAGGCTATGATATTAGATCTATGGGTTTTGGTAGTGCAGACCATATACATCATTTCGTTGAAGCAAAAAAAATTGCTTTTGCAGATAGAGCAAAATATTATGCTGATATGGACTTTAATGAAATCCCAGTAAATTATTTAATTTCAAAGGAATATGCAGACATTCGAAGAAAAGAGATTAATTCTAAGAATTCAGCATCAACTGTTTTTCCTGGTAATATTGAGAATGGCGATACTATATACTTAACAACAGCTGATAGCGAAGGAAACATGGTATCATTAATTCAAAGTAATTACAGGGGTATGGGATCTGGAATGGTTCCTAATGACCTTGGATTTATGCTCCAAGATAGGGGTGAGCTTTTCTCTTTGGATGAAAATCATTTCAATGTATATGCCCCAAAGAAAAGACCCTTTCATACAATTATTCCTGCATTTATAACTAAAGATGGGAACCCATTCATAAGTTTTGGTCTAATGGGTGGAGCTATGCAACCTCAAGGCCATGCTCAAATTGTAATAAATATTATTGACTTTGATATGAATCTTCAGGAAGCAGGTGATGCACCAAGGATTAGACACCAATCTAACCAACAACCAACAGGAGGAGAAATGAATAATGGGGGGGAAGTATCATTAGAAAAGGGATTTGACTATAAACAAATCCGTGAACTAATGAAGAAAGGTCACAAAGTTATATTTGATTTAGGCTCATTTGGGGGGTATCAAGCTATTATGATTGACTATATAAACAAAGTTTACTATGGTGCATCCGAGTCACGTAAAGATGGAAGTGCGATTGGTTATTAGGACTCTAAAAACAATATCTGTTTTCTGAAATAATTTTTTCAGCAATCTTGGTTTTTAATTCAAATATATTTGGATTTTCCCTATACTTAAGTTTACCAGTAATTGAGCTATATATCTCATCTTGAATCTTTAAGTCAATTATACTATTGACAACATCATTAGATTTCTTTAAAACTATTTGGCATGCTTCGTATATGTATAGTTTAGTCATATTTATTCGGTCAAATTGATCATCAACTGAACTTCTATTAATATTTTTAATAGTTCTTTTAAGGGTCGATTCTGATAGATATGCTTCTATTGCTAGATCAGACAAGCTTAGTAATACTTGCTGATTTTTTTCAATTTCTGAACCGTATTTTTCAAATGCTTTCCCTAAAAGCAAGAGAAATATTTTTTTAATATTTTCAACAAGTATAATTTCATCATTCAAAATATCACATTTTTCTTCAATTGATAAAGGTTTATTATCTAAAACATCTTGATAAGGTGTCATAATATCTAGACTACCTTTCATTGCTTTTTTTAATAACATACCTATTATAAGCATTCTATTTATTTCATTAGTTCCTTCATATATTCTACCAATTCTTGCATCTCTCCATGCACTTTCAATTGGTGCTTCAGCAGAAAATCCCATTCCACCAAATATTTGAACACCTTCATCAGCACATATCTGCATGTCTTCTGATATAGCAACTTTTAGTATTGAGCACTCAAGTGCAAACTCCTCAACTCCTTTTAATTCAGATTCTTGCTTAGTTAAACCACTTGATTCATATTCATTTATCTTAGATTGTATATCACTTGCAGATCTGTAGCATGCTGATTCTCCAGCATAACATGATGTGGCCATTGATGCCAATTTTTCTTTAATTGCACCAAAGTTGGATATTGGCTGTTTAAATTGAATTCTATTATTAGCATAGTCAACAGATAAACTAATCGATCTTCTTTGTGCATCTAAATTTCCTGCTCCAAGTTTTATTCTTCCAACATTTAGTGCATTCATGGCTATTTTAAAGCCACCATTTCGTTCCCCTAACAAATTTTCAACAGGAACCTTAGTGTCTGAAAAAAACACTTGTCTAGTGGATGAAGAGTGTATACCAAGTTTCTTTTCTTCCTCACCTAATTTAATACCATTTTCAGAATCATTTGGAACAATAAATGCTGTTATATTTTTATCATCTTCAATTCTTGCAAATACAATAAACAAGTCTGCAAATCCAGCATTAGAAATCCACATTTTTTGACCTGATATTGAATAATGTGAACCATCATCACTTAATACAGCCTTTGTTTTTCCTGAATTTGCATCAGAACCAGCTGTTGGCTCAGTTAAACAATAAGAACCAAACCATTCACCTGAAGCTAGTTTTGGCAAATATTTGAGCTTCTGCTCCTCATTTCCATATAAATAGATTGGAAGTATAGCAATGCCTGTATGTGCTCCGTAAGCAGTAGAAACTGACCCAGATATTCCAGAAACATAATCAACAGCAAGCATAGTTGATATAAAATCCATCCCCATTCCACCATATTTTTCATCAAGAGAAACTCCAAAAATTCCTAATTCACCAATTTTTTTCATAGCTTGAACAGTTAATTTGTAATTTTTCTCTTCATATTTCATTTTATCAGGCCATATTTCTCTGTTCATAAAATCAGTTATGGTCTCTTTCATCATCAATTGTTCTGGAGAAAAATCTTCAGGTGTAAAAGTATCACTTGATAGTGATTCTCTAAGAAGAAATTCTCCTCCATTAAGCTTTAATTTGTTCTTTACAGACATATATTTTACAATTATGTCAAATTTCGTTTTTTTAATATTTAGACTTTTTAATAACTTAGAAAATTTACAACACTCAAAAAGTATAAAAATACATAAAGTATTAATTATCAATACTTTATGTATTTTTACATACTATTTTCAATTAAAATAAATTAGTTTATTTTTTTTTATTTATAAACCAATTATAACTATTATTGAAAACTTTTATCCATGGTGAGTATTTATCATTTCTATCTTCAGGATAAAATGCCCAATTGTGTGGGTGAAGTGATCTTTCAATGTGAGGCATCATAACTAGATGTCTTCCATCATCTGAAACTAGCATTGCAGTATTAAATTTTGATCCATTTGGATTTGCAGGATAAGATTCATAAGAATATTTAGCTGCTATTGAATATTTATTTTCTGAATAAGGTAAATCAAATTTACCTTCTCCATGAGCAGACCAGACTCCCAATCTACATCCCTCAAGACCCCTTAACATTATTGACGGAGAGGGAATTATATCTACTGATGAAAAAATACACTCAAATTTGTTTGAATCATTATGTTTCATTTTTGGTTTATCAGAATGTTCTTTATTAATTAAACCAAGCTCTATAAATAATTGGCATCCATTACACACTCCTAATGATATTGTGTCATTTCTTTCAAAAAAACCAGTTATAGCATTTTTTGCCTTATGGTTATGAATAAATGACCCTGCCCACCCTTTTGCTGAACCTAGAACATCTGAATTAGAAAATCCGCCAACTGCAACAAGTAACTGAATGTCTTTAAGATCTTCTTTTCCAGAAATAATATCTGTCATATGAATATCTTTTACATTAAACCCAGCAAGAGACATCATATATGCCATTTCTCTTTCCGAGTTACTTCCTTTCTCCCTTATTACCGCTGCATTGACCTTATTTTTGTCAAAATTTGTATCTGTATTTCCATTGAAATCATTTGGAAATATGAAATTAAGTGGTTGATTTTTATAATTATTGAATCTTTCAACCCCTTTGTTGTTTTTTGTCTGAATCTTGTCAAAATCTTTTGATGTAGTGTACCATATATCCCTATAATGAGAAATATTAAACGAAAAGTTTTTTTGAAAATTTTTAACATTTAATAAACCTACACTATTTATTTTTCCAATTTTATAACAATCAACTCCAATTTTAGAAAAATCATTTTCAAGATTTAATTCTGACTGAATTATAAGTCCGTGATTTTCAGAGAAAAATAATTTTGTATTATCATCGCATCCAATTTCAGTTAAATCTATATCCATTCCGATATTAACACAGGAAAAACACATTTCTAGTAAAGTTGTTATCATTCCTCCTGAAGATATATCGTGACCAGAATTTATTTTATTTGATTTTATCAAATCTTGAACTAAATTAAAAGCATCTCTAAATTTCTCCGAATTCCTTATTGATGGTGCATCATTTCCAATTTTATTTTGTGTTTGAGCAAAAGATGACCCTCCAAGTCTGAATTTATCAAAGGATAAATCTATGTAATATATATCTCCAGTTCTTTTATTAAGAGCAGGATTAACTACTTTTCTAATATCTTGACAATGACCTGAGGCAGAAATTATAACAGTACCTGGAGATTTAATTTTTACATTATCATACTTTTGAACCATTGAAAGAGAGTCTTTACCAGTTGGAATATTAATGCCAAGTTCAATTGCAAATTCTGAACATGCATTAACTGCTTTATATAACCTAGAGTCTTCACCTTCATTTCCACATGGCCACATCCAATTAGCTGATAATGATATAGATTTAATACCATTTTCGAGAGGTGCCCAAATTATATTAGTCAGGGATTCCCCGATAGAGTTAATACTTCCAATTGATGGATCTATTAGACCTGAAATAGGTGAGTGACCAATTGATGTTGCTATTCCATTATAGTTATCGTAATCTAAGGATACAACACCACAATTAGATAGAGGTAACTGAATTTCACCAACAGTCTGCTGCTGTGCAATTCTTCCAGTTACACATCGATCAACTTTATTAGTAAGCCAGTCTTTACAAGCTACTGATTCTAGGGATAGTACACTTTCAACATAGTCATAGATTTTTTCAGATTCATACTTTAGTTTAGAAAATTGAGTTTGTTTTGTAATATCAGTAATGATTTTTTTTGGAGCATTTCCAAATAAATTATCAATTCCAAGATTGATGATTTCAACGTTATTGTTTCTATCATATACCCTGAATTTATTGTCTGCTGTAACTTTTCCAACTTTATAAATCGGGGCTCTTTCTCTTTCTGCAATATTCTCTACAATTACATAGTCCTTTTCTCTAATAATAAGCCCAATTCTTTCCTGAGATTCATTACCTATTAATTCTTTATAAGACAGAGAAGGATCGCCAATTGGTAATGAATCTAAATATATTTCACCTCCAATATCTTCAACTAATTCTGAAAAACAATTCAAATGTCCTCCTGCTCCATGGTCATGTATAGATACAATTGGGTTTTCATCCATTTCAAACAGTGACCTTATTGTATTTGTAATTCTTTTCTGCATTTCAGGATTTGATCTTTGTACAGCGTTTAGTTCAATTGTATTATCATAACTCCCAATATCAGTAGAAGAGACTGATGCTCCACCCATACCAATTCTGTAATTATCACCCCCAAGAAGAACAATGATGTCTCCTTTCTTTGGTTTACCTTTCATTGATTGATTAAGTTCTCCGTATCCTACACCACCAGCTAGCATGATAACTTTATCATATGAATGAATCTCATCTCCTTCTTTATGTTCAAATGTAAATAGTGATCCAACTATCAAAGGTTGGCCAAAGCAATTACCAAAATCAGAGGCACCATTGGATGCCTTTATTAAGATATCTCTAGGTGTTTGATATTTCCAATCTCTTTCTTTAATATTTTTTTCCCAAATCTTTTTACTATTTAATCTTGAATATGGAGTCATATATACTGCGGATCCAATTAATGGGAGGGAACCAGTACCTCCTGCTGCTCTATCTCTAATTTCACCACCAGAACCAGTAGCTGCTCCATTATACGGCTCAACAGTTGTTGGAAAATTATGAGTCTCAGCTTTTAAGGAAATTATACCTTCAATTTGTTTAGTAATGAAATAACTAGCTTCATCCCCTCTTTTGGGTTGAAACTGTTTAATAATTGGACCATTTATAAATGCAACATTATCAGAATAAGCTGAAACAATAAAATTTTTATTTTTTTTTGAAGTTAATTTAATCAAATCAAATAGGCTCTCATTCTTTTCAACACCATCTATAATAAATTTCCCATTAAATATTTTATGTCTACAGTGTTCAGAATTTACTTGAGAAAATCCATAGACTTCTGAATCTGATAATTTTCTTCCAATTTTTTTTGATAAATTTTCCAAGTATGAAATTTCAAAATCGTCTAAAGCTAATCCTTGTTCATTATTATACTCGGATATATTATCAATAAAATATATCTTATCAGGACTACTATTATTTTCAAAAATCTTTTGATTAAGATTTGGATACTCTTCATTTACCATTTTATCAAGTTTTTCAGATTTTTTGTGGTATGTAAACTCCTCAATACGATTAATATTTTTTAGTCCCATATTCTTAGTAATCTCTACAGCATTCGTACTCCAGGGAGAGATCATTATAGACTTAGGTCCTATAAATTTTTCTGAAATTTCTGTTGATTCTAAATAGACTGAGTTGAGAACCCATGATAGTTTTTTAATATCTTCGGATGATAATTCTTTTGTAATCTTTACTGCAAAAACTTTTAATTTAGGATTTCCAAAAAATAATATCATTATGGAATATTAAGCTGTAAATTTAAAAGATTTAGACTTAGATTTGCAGCTCATTCATATTTTTATATGAAGAATTAGAGTTAATAAGTTCTTCATGGGTTCCTTGGGCTATTATTCTACCTTTGTCGATGAGAATAATTTTATCACATTTTTTGATTGTTGAAAACTTATGAGCAATAATAAGTGAAGTTTTACCTTGCATGAGCTTATTGATAGCATCTTGAACCTTTTTCTCTGATTTACTATCTAATGATGAAGTTGCCTCGTCCAGTATTAATATTGAGGGACTCTTTAACATTGCTCTTGCTATAGTCAGCCTTTGTTTTTGCCCACCAGATAATTTGTTACCATAATCACCAATAACTGTTTCATAGCCATTAATTTGCTCTTCTATAAATTCATGAGCATTAGCTTCTTTTGCAGCACTTATAATATCTTCTTTTTCTGCATCTAAATTTCCAATTTTAATATTATTAAATATATTGTCATTAAAAAGAATAGACTCTTGTGTTACAATAGATATGTTTTTGTAAAGAGATTCTCTTTTGATATAAGAAATATTTATTCCGTCTATTAATAAGCTTCCTGAATCAGCACTAAAAAAACCATTAAGAATATTAGCTATAGTAGTTTTACCACTTCCTGACGATCCAACTAGTGCTACACTCTCGCCTTTCTTTATTGTGAATGTTATACCATCTAAAATTTTTGATTCACCATAACTAAACTCTAAATCTTGAAAGCTGATTTTATCTTTTAACTCTTCAATCTCTATATTCCTACCCAGATCATTGTTATATCTATCATACTCAATAATTTCGAATACTCTTTCTGCAGCAGCATTACCTTTCTTAATGCTGTAAAAAGATTTACTTAGATTTTTAGCTGGAGTTAATATATTGTATGCAAGTCCCATAAAAACTATAAATGTTGTACCAGAAATAGACTCGCTTAGAAGCACCATTCTCCCTCCAAACCAAAGAAGTACACCTATCACCAAAATTCCCATAAACTCACTGAAAGGACCTGCTAAATTTTTTCTATTAATTACTTTGTTGGAATACTTGAATAGTAAAAGATTTATTTTATCAAATTTTTTAGAAAAGAAAGACTCCGATAAAAATGACTTTATCACTTTTTGGCCGCTAATTGTCTCATCTATTATTGAAAGAAAGTTGCTCTGTTGTTGCTGAACCTCCTTAGAATCTTTTCTTAATTTCTTTCCAATTATCGATATAATAAAACCGGAGATAGGAATAAATAATATAACAAAAAGTGTTAGTTCAGAACTAATGGTAAACATTACAATAAGTGTAAATAATATTGTCAAAGGTTCTCTAACCATTAACTCTAAAATTGATAAATAGGATGTTTGAATCTCAAGAATATCAGCAGTTATCCTTGACATCAAGTCACCTTTTTTCTTATTGATAAAATATGGAATTGGCATAGTTAAAACTTTAGAATAAAGATTTTCTCTTAGTTTTTTCAAAAGACCATTTTTTACAAAAGTGATGTTGAACAATGCCAAATAATTAAAAACATTCTTCATTAGAAAAAAGAAGATAACTATACTGACAACAATAATTAGTGTTGTTGAAATATCTGTTTCTAACTGTTTTGATATATAATAATTAAAATAATTTTCTGCGTATTCTCTGATATTTCCAATACCTGAATAAACAGGTTCCTCGTAAACTTTTTTTGTTTGTTTAAAAAGTACATCTAGCATAGGAATGAAAGAGACAAATGCTAATGCACTAAAAATTGCATACAGAATATTAAATATAATATTCAGTACTGCAAAGTATGAGTATTCACGACCATATTTTAGAACTCTAGTAAAATAATTCATTTAAAAAGTTTTATTTTTAATTGAATACTTATCCTTATTTAAATTAAACTTTAAAATTAATTCAGCTAAAAACCCTGCAATAAAAAATTGCGCGCCCAAAATCATTGTAGTTAAAGCAATATAAAATTCAGGTCTACTTGTAATCAGCCTAGAATTTGTTTCAATAAATAACTTGTTGTAACCTAGGTATACTGAGAATATAATACCAATAAAAATCATTATTGTTCCGATTAAACCAAAAAAATGCATTGGCCTTCTTCCGAATTTATTGGTAAACCATAGAGTGGTTATATCTAAAAATCCTCTTATAAATCTTTCATTTCCAAATTTACTTTTACCATATTTTCTTGGTTTATGATTTACTACATGCTCTCCAATTCTATAAAAACCTTCATTTTTTGCAAGAATTGGAATAAATCTATGCATATCAGCATGTAAGTTAATTGACTTTATTACTTCTTTTCTGTAAACCTTAATTCCACAATTAAAGTCATGGAGTTTTATTCCAGAAAAAGCACGCGCTACCAAATTAAAAAATAAAGATGGAATCTTTTTAAAAAAATATGAATCATATCTTTTCTTTTTCCAACCAGATATTAAATCAAGATTATTTTTGATCAGCTTATCAATCATTATTGGAATTTCTTCAGGTGAATCTTGAAGATCAGCATCAAGTGTAGCAACATAATTACCTTTGGATTCATGAAATCCAACTCTTAATGCTTGTGATTTTCCATAATTTCTAATGAATGAAATACCCTTAACGTTATTGTTCTCTTTTGAAATATTCTCAATAATTTTCCAAGATTGATCATTACTTCCATCATCTATGTATATTATTTCATAAGAAAAACCACTATTAATAAAAGATTTATAAATCCACCCATTGAGTTCAATTAAGGACTCGGATTCATTATAAAGCGGTATTACAATTGAGACGTCCATAGGCTATTTAAACTGGCCTATTTTTTTTTAGTGCTAATCCAGTTAACAATGATATAAGCCCACCAAAGAATAATGAGACTGCCATTCCAATTGATGACGAAATAAGTGGATTTGCAAAGAATTCAAATGCTCCCTCCATAGCTTCAACTATCTCATCTCCAATTTCAGGATTTTGTTGTAGTGCTTGGTCTATTGCATAATCCATGGCTTTAGTCATAGTATCTGGATCTAATACATATCCTTGAAATATTCCATATGCAATACCGATAGCAGATCCAAGAGCTGTAATTCCGATACCAATTTTAATTCCTTCACCTAAACTTATAAAATTATCATTCATCTTTTTAAAAGCTAATTGGCCAAAAACAATTGACCCTGCCATTATTAATAATCCAGTCCATTGTTGAATTGAGGAGTTTTGATAGTGCATGTCCATTAGAAATAACATAATTGTAAATGCAATAGTTAGTCCACCCATTATTAAACCATAGTTTAGCACAGTTGACCTAATAGTTCCTTTAGATTCTAACATATTATTTGTATTAAATTATTTAGGTAAAATTAAGCAATTATAATGATAGGTTATATGAAAAAAATTTTAAATTTGCACTCACTTTGAAGTTATGAAAAGTAATACACATCCTGATAACTATAGACTAGTAGCGTTTAAAGATATGTCAAATAATGATGTTTTTATAACAAAGTCTACAGTTGAAACTAAGGAGACCACAAAAATTGATGGTGTAGAATATCCGCTTTTCAAACTTGAAATATCAAGAACATCACATCCTTATTATACCGGTAAATCTAAGTTAGTAGATACTGCTGGTAGAGTTGATAAGTTTAGAAGCAAATATGCTAATTTCAATCAGGCACCTACTACTGAGGAGGTTTCTGATACTGCGGAGGCTTCTGCTACTGAGGAGGCACCTACTTCTGAGGAGGTACCTACTGCTGAGGAAGCACCTACTGCTGAAGAGGCTTCTGCTGCTGAGGAGGCACCTGCTACTGAGGAGGCTTCTGCTACTGAGGAGGCTTCTGCTACTGAGGAGGCTTCTGCTACTGAGGAGGATAATGACTCACAAGAATCAGAAGATACAGACCCTTCATAGATTATTTTAAAGTTTTGTCAAGTATTTTAGTATCAACAGAAGTTAAAAGAAATATATCTACTGTTGCAATTCATACGCTTGGATGTAAATTAAACTTTTCTGAGTCCTCATATATTTCAAAATCTCTTCAAGAAAATGATTACAAGATTGTAGAATTTAATGAATTTGCAGATGCATATGTAATAAATACTTGCTCTGTTACTGAAAATGCTGATAAAAAATTTAAGTATTTTGTCAAGCAAGCTCAAAAAAATAATCCGAATGCTTTTATTGCAGCAATCGGATGCTATGCGCAGTTAAAACCAAAAGAATTGTTATCGGTAGATGGTGTTGATCTAGTTCTAGGTGCAGCTGATAAATTTAATCTTTTAGAATATCTTAAAAATTTAGATAGTGACCATTCAAAAAAGGTTCATTCATGTAATATAAATGAGGTAAACTTTTTTAAGGAAAGTTATTCTTTAAATCATCGTACAAGAGCATTTTTGAAAGTTCAAGATGGATGTGACTATAAGTGTAGTTTTTGTACTATTCCTCTTGCACGTGGTAAGTCAAGAAGCAATTCAATTTCAAATGTGATTGAAAATGTTTATAAAATTGCAAGTCAAAATATTAAAGAAATAGTTTTGACTGGTATAAACTTAGGAGACTTTGGTAAAAATGAAAACAAAGAATTTAATTCTAATTTCATTGATCTAATAAAGGAATTAGACAGTCTTAACTTGGATGTGAGATTTAGGATATCATCAATCGAGCCAAATCTTCTTAGTGATGAAATAATAACCTTTATAAGCACTAGCAAAAAGTTTGTCCGTCATTTTCATATTCCATTACAAAGTGGTAGTGATTCTATTTTAAGATTGATGCGAAGAAGATATGACACAAAATTGTATAAAAGCAAAATTGAAAAAATAAACAAATTGATGCCTGATGCATGTATTGGTGTTGATATTATTGTGGGTTTTCCTGGAGAAAATAATGATCTTTTCCTTGAAAGTCTTAATTTTTTGGATAATCTAAATGTTTCCTATTTTCATGTGTTTACTTATTCAGAGAGAGACAACACTCATGCTATATCCTTGCCTAATGTTGTAGATTTTAATGTTAGGACAAAAAGAAGTAAACTTTTAAGGCTTTTATCTAGTAAAAAGAAAGCATTATTCTATAAAAAAAACCAAGGGAGTATTCAAGATGTTTTGTTTGAATCAGAAGAAAAAAATGGATATATAGAAGGTTTTTCATCTAACTATATTAGATTCAGAAGACCATGGGATCCCAGTATAATTGGAACAATAGTAAAGTCTATTTTTGTAAATATTGACTCAGATGGGTACGCTATATAGCTTCAAATAAAATTAAAGTTTAATACCAACAGGAAGAAGATGTTTAAATGCTTTATTCTTTCTTACAAACCCTGCAATTCTTGGTGATGTAGGAACAACTCTCAAATTTTTACTTTCTATAAATTCAAGTACTTTTATGATAAATTCCTCTTCAAAAGATTTATCTTTTAAATTATCTGGAATATGAATTTTTGTTAAGAAAATTTTTCTTTCTTGTTCAGCGTATTCTATTCTTGCTAATGAGTCTGAAACCTTGGCTTCAAATTGTCTTAAAAACTCATTATTTTCTATTGTTATTTCACTCATAAACAAAAAAGCTGGACAACAAAGATAAAAAAAAATCTATTTACGATAAGAAAACTTGATATTAAATTCTTTTCATCTGTTCCTGCATAAGCTTTATTTGTGCTGTTAGCATATTATGCTTATCATAAGCTTTTGCTTCAGTTAATAGAGCTTGAGCTTCTCTTTTTCTTCTCTTCTGCATCATAATGCCAGCAAGACTTAATTTTGCCATTGCAATATCATGATTCATATTTAACCCAAGTTTTAAAGATTCGCGAAAATGCTTTTCGGCAATAGTTAGATTTTTTTGTGATTGTATTAAGCCATTAAGGTAATAATAGAAACCCTGCTGTTTTCTTATTAACGTAGATTTTGGGTTCTTGATTAACTTTAAAATTCTTTCAGTTCTATCAAAGTTTTGTTTTCTTAAACTCAAAAATGCAAAAATTAATACTTCATTTTTAAAATATAAAACTGTGAGTAATATTGAAAGAATAATTAAGAATACTCCATTTCCGATAAAAGTTTCTGTAATTTGATAAACTCCATATGCTAGAAGTAATATTGAAGCAATAAGCTTGACTATTTTTGGTATCATATCTTTAGCAAATTTACAATTTAAAAATATTTATGTGAAGTTGGACAAAAAGATATTATATTTGCCACCAATTCAAATGGATAATTGTGAAAAGGACTTACCAACCATCAAACAGAAAAAGAAAAAATAAGCACGGTTTCATGGATAGAATGTCTAATGCTAACGGTCGAAGAGTACTAGCAGGAAGAAGGGCAAAAGGCAGAAAAAAATTATCTGTTTCTGACGAACCTCGTCACAAAAAATAATTTTTAATAACTTTTTACTTCTGGTGCTTTTATGGCACCTTTTTTTTATATTTTAGTGTGATTTTATGCCAAAGGATAAAAATATTAAATCAATTCTTATAATTGGTTCAGGGCCTATAATAATTGGCCAAGCCTGTGAGTTTGATTATTCTGGGTCGCAAGCTCTAAGATCTTTAAAAGAGGATGGTATAAAAACCACTTTAATCAATTCAAATCCTGCTACAATTATGACTGATCCTTCAATGGCAGATCATATTTATCTAAAGCCTCTTACTACCAAATCTATTATTGAAATTCTTGAAATGCATGATGATATTGATGCAGTACTCCCTACCATGGGTGGTCAAACTGCTTTAAATCTATGCATTGAGGCTCAAGAAAAAGAAATTTGGTCTAGATTTAATGTGAAAATAATTGGAGTTGATATTGATGCAATTGAAATAACTGAGGATAGAGAAAAGTTTAGAACTCTTCTAAATGAAATAGACATACCTGTTGCTCCAGCTGAAAGCGCCTCATCATTTTTAAAGGGAAAAGAAATTGCTCAAAGATTTGGTTTTCCCCTTGTAATTAGGCCCTCATTTACTCTCGGAGGTACCGGTGCATCTATTGTTTTTGAACAAGATAAATTTAATAATTTATTAACAAGAGGTCTTGAATCATCTCCAATTCATGAGGTGCTAATTGATAAAGCTTTAATTGGATGGAAAGAATATGAATTAGAGTTACTTAGAGATAAAAATAACAACATTGTGATAATCTGTACAATAGAAAACATGGATCCAATGGGAATCCATACTGGAGATTCAATTACAGTCGCACCAGCTATGACCCTCTCTGATACTACCTATCAAAGGATGAGAGATATGGCTATTAAAATGATGAAAAGTATTGGAGACTTTGCAGGAGGTTGTAATGTTCAATTTGCTGTAAGTCCAGATGAAAATGAAGATATAATTGCTATTGAAATAAATCCTAGAGTTTCAAGATCCTCAGCTCTTGCATCCAAAGCCTCTGGGTATCCTATAGCTAAAATTGCTGCAAAGTTAGCACTTGGATATACTTTAGATGAGTTAAGTAACCAAATAACTAAGTCAACTTCCGCACTTTTTGAACCTACTCTAGATTATGTTATCGTTAAAATTCCAAGATGGAATTTTGATAAGTTTGAGGGATCTGATAGAACTCTAGGTCTGCAAATGAAAGCTGTTGGTGAAGTAATGGGAATTGGTAGATCTTTCCAAGAAGCACTTCATAAGGCAACACAATCATTAGAAATTAAAAGGAATGGATTAGGTGCAGATGGTAAAGGCTACAAAGACTATAATACCATCATTGGAAAACTTACTAATGCAAGTTGGGATAGAGTCTTTGTAATTTATGATGCAATAGAGGCTGGTATTCCTCTTGAAAGAATATATCAAATCACTAAAATTGATATGTGGTTTTTAAAACAATATGAGGAACTCTATCAATTGGAAGAAGAAATTTCTAAATTAAATATTGATAATATTGAATATGATACTCTTCTTGAAGCAAAACAAAAAGGTTTTGCCGATAGACAAATTGCATATATGTTAAATTGTCTAGAGAGTCAGGTATACAATAAAAGAGATAAACTAGGAATTCATAGAGTCTACAAATTAGTTGATACTTGTTCTGCAGAGTTTCCAGCACAAACTCCATATTATTATTCAACTTTTGAAGAAAAAATAAAAACGGTTGACAACAAGGAATTTTCTGAAAATGAGAGTATTGTTTCGAACAATAAAAAAATTGTCGTTTTAGGGTCTGGACCTAACAGAATTGGTCAAGGTATAGAGTTTGATTATTGTTGTGTTCATGGTGTTCTTGCTGCCAGTGAATGTGGATATGAAACTATAATGATAAATTGTAATCCAGAGACTGTTTCAACGGATTTTGATATTTCTGATAAACTATATTTTGAGCCAGTATTTTGGGAACATATTTATGATATAATTCAGCATGAAAATCCAATAGGGGTTATTGTCCAACTTGGTGGACAAACTGCACTGAAACTAGCAGAAAAATTGGACAGATATAAAATTAAAATTATTGGTACTGAATATAAATCTCTTGATTTAGCAGAAGATAGAGGAAGCTTCTCAAATCTGTTAAAGAAAAATAAGATTCCATATCCAGATTTTGGTGTGGCTACTAATGCGAAGGAAGCAGTTAAATTATCTTCAAAATTAAACTTTCCAATTTTAGTCAGACCCTCATATGTCTTGGGTGGACAAGGAATGAAAATTGTAATTAATAAAGAAGAACTAGAAGAGCATGTTGTAGATCTTTTATCAAAGATTCCTAATAATAAACTTTTGCTTGACCATTATCTTGATGGAGCTATAGAAGCTGAGGCTGACGCTATTTGTGATGGTGAAGATGTCTATATTATTGGGATTATGGAGCATATTGAGCCTTGTGGTATTCACTCGGGTGATTCAAATGCAACACTTCCTGTATTTAATTTAGGAGAGTTTACAATTAAACAGATTAAAGATCATACAAAAAAAATTGCTTTAGCTTTAAATACTGTTGGTTTAATAAACATACAATTTGCAATTAAGGATGATAAAGTTTTTATAATTGAAGCAAATCCAAGAGCTTCAAGAACAGTTCCATTTATCTCTAAGGCCTACAAGGAGCCATATGTAAACTACGCTACAAAAGTCATGTTGGGTGAAAATAAAATTAAAGATTTTGACTTTAAACCAAGGTTAGATGGATATGCAATTAAACAGCCTGTTTTCTCGTTCAATAAGTTTCCTAATGTGAATAAACAATTAGGTCCTGAAATGAAAAGTACAGGAGAAAGCATTCTATTTATAGATGATTTAAACGATGATTCGTTTTTTGAACTTTATTCTAGAAGAAAAATGTACTTGACTAAATAATTATTCAATTATTTTATCATCAATTATTATCCTTTCTTTCAAAAAATCTAATGGAGAAGGTATCTCTTTAAAGATGTAGTTATTATCAAATGATGAAGCATCTCCTGTAATTTGATCAATTGCAATTTTTAAGAGTGGTTCATTAACATCACCTAAAATACCTGGATTTAGTAATGATTCCTTTATTAGAATATCAGGTTCGAGTCCATCAGGGAAGTCCGTATAGCCTGCCACATTACCAATTTTAAGAACTATTGGCTGCATTGCATACATATGATTTGGATTTTTGTCTCTAGAGTCATTGATATAGTCATAGACAGTAATAGACCCTTGATTTTTACCTACAGTAAAGTCACCAATATGTATTACATTAACATATGGGTCAAGCCCATTAATAAGAAGTTCACTTGCAGATGCTGTTCTAGCAGATGTAAGTATAAAAACCCTATCAAGATTTAATGAAGATATTGATTGATTATTACTTAGTTTATTAGTGAATCTATTTAATAAAGATTCTGGATTATTTTCATCCCAGTAATTCATTAATTTGGAGTTCCACCTCTCTTTTGCAAAGATTTGGTTATTAAATTGCCCAGTAATCATTGATGCCAAATTAATAGATGTAGATATTCTTCCACCAGGGTTATATCTTAAGTCAACAACTAGATCATTAATTCCGTTGGATAAAAAATTAGAAAAGACATTATTAAGTTCAGAGTTATAATCCTTTCCTTCTGAATCTACAACTCCAACAAATTGATTGTACATGAGGTATCCCACCTTTTGTCCTTCAACTTCAATAATTTTGTAAATATGAATTGGGTTCTTAACAATTCTAGACTTTACTAATGTCAAATCTTCTTGTCCTTGAATTATATTTGCACATTGATTATTCTGATCATAACTAATTTCCGAAAATTTTACAGTGTAAGAGCTGCTGGTCTGATTATAAAGTATGTCTCTGTAGTTATCCCTAGTAAGTCTGATGCCATTAATATCACTAAAAACCATACCTCTTTTTACTCCCTTTGACTCCGCATCTGAACCCTTTTGAACATATCTAACAAACCCAAAAATATTTTGGTCATTACATTCAACATATAATCCAAATTCCATTCCATCAGAATTATCAATTCCTTGAAGCATGTTTTCTAATTCAATGTAATCATCAACTATCCAACTAAAATTGTCATCAGGATGAAGAAGTGAATTAAAAAATGTTTCAGGATTAGTGTTTTGACTTAAATAATATGCATAATCAGATTCATTTTCTTTTTTACTATCTGATAAATTCACAACACTTTCTTGCCAATAATAATATTGATTTAATCCTCTCCATATAAAATCACTGATCTCAAGGTCTGTCTCAATTCTAATAATATTTGGATCTTCATCATCTCCAGATTTTTTACAGCCAATAAAAACAATTATAGACGCCAGTAAATAAAATTTAATTCTTTTCATAAAACGAATTTAAAATTATAAACCAGTGTAGTTGTAAGGAGAGATTTGTTTTAACTCTTTTTTAATAGCACTACTAACTTCAAGCCTGTCAATAAATTTATGTAAAGATTTTTTATCAATTTTTTTATTTTTTCTGGTGAGTTCTTTCATTATCTCATATGGGTTATTATACCCTTCTCTTCTCAATATTGTTTGGATAGCTTCTGATATAACAATCCAGTTCTCTTCAATATCTTGGTTTATTTTCTCCTCATTAACATATATCTTATTAAGACCTTTGAGGATAGATTCAAAAGAGATCAAGGAATGTCCAAAAGGAACACCAATATTCCTTAAAACAGTACTGTCACTGAGGTCTCTCTGTAGTCTTGATTTTGGTAATTTATTTGATAAAAATTCAAATATTGAATTAGCTAAACCAATATTCCCCTCAGCATTCTCAAAGTCAATAGGATTAACTTTGTGAGGCATAGCAGATGATCCAACCTCACCTTTGATTATTTTTTGTTTAAAATAATCATAAGATATATAACTCCATATATCCAGACACATATCCAATAAGATATTATTTATTCTTCTACAATTGTCAAACAAAGCTGCAAGTGAATCATAATGTTCAATTTGAGTTGTTGGAAAAGAATAGTTTAAACTTAATTCATTTTCGATAAAATTCTGACCAAATTTCTTCCAATCAATATTTGGGTATGCTACCTTGTGAGCATTAAAATTTCCAACTGCACCAGCAAATTTTGCAGAATTTGGTATATTTTTTAGAGTAGATAGTTGATTAGTTACTCTAGTCCAAAAAACCTTAAATTCTTTTCCAAGTTTAGTGGGTGAGGCAGGCTGACCGTGTGTTCTAGCAATAATTGTTATATTTTTTAATTCTTTGCACTTTGTATTAATTGCATCAAGAACATTATCTATTTTTGGAATATAAACTTCTTCCATAAAGTCTTTTATAGATAATGGAATAGCTGTATTGTTAATATCTTGCGATGTTAACCCAAAATGTATAAATTCTTTATGATCACTTAATTTGAGAGCATCAAATTTCTCTTTAATAAAGTACTCAACTGCTTTGACATCATGATTTGTAACCTTCTCAATCTCTTTAATTTCTTTTGCATCATCAATTGAAAAATCTTGATAAATTTTTCTTAACTCTTTAAATTTTTTTGATTCAAAGTTTCTAAGTTGAGGGATTTCGGTTTTACAAAGAGAAATAAAATATTCAATTTCAACTTTTAGTCTGTAAAAAATTAATGCTTTCTCACTAAAATATTTATTTAGATCTTTAGTCTTATCAAAATATCTACCGTCTATCGGGGAAATTGAATTCAATTTAAACTCATTCATTGCGCAAAGATAAGCTAACTGAGTAGTATATTAAAATTCAAGAAGCTTGTATTCGTCATAGCATTCATTAATTGCTTCCATTATCTGTAAATCATTAGCTTGTTGAATAAAAGTATCAGAAAAATTGCAGTTCCTTAAAATTTCATCAATATCAACTTTATCAACTCCTAAAAGTTGAACTAAAACTTCTCGGTCAAACTTTGTTGATAAAAGATTTTTGATTTCAGTATCTTCTCTCATCAACCTAAGTTTATCCATTTTAGCAGATTTCTTTTTAAAAAGATTGTTAAGAAAATCGGCTGGATTAAATATAGCACCAATTACTTTTGATATCCCAGAACGTGATCTTCTTCCTGCCTCATAACCAAGGTTTGGTAAACCAACAATTCTGTATCTGGTTGAAGTATTTACTGGAGCATTCTTTACGTCTATTTCTAGGTAACCTGTAAGTTGGTATGGCTTTATAATAACTTCTTCCAATGCAAAGGCAAGCTCGGTTAATTCTATTGTATTTTCATCAAATCGAATCAAATCATTAGTTACCACAATTTTAAGAGGTTTATATCCGATATACGAAAAATATAAAGTATCGTTTAATTTAGCATTTATTTCAAATTCACCCTCAAGATTTGTAATTGTCCCTTTTACCTTGGTTAAGTTGAGTACATGGACGTTTTGAAGAATTGATTTACTAGTTTCACTTTGAACCTTTCCTTTTACTATTTGATTCTGTTGTTGGGAGAAACAAAAAAAAGAAAGAGTTAGAGAAATAAATATTAGTATCTTTTTCATCGGGCTAATTGCTAAATTAGAAAGAATATATTATAATTAACCATGAATTTTTTTGCAGATGTTATACTACCTCTTCCGTTACAAGGAACATTTACATATAAACTTACACCCAATCAGAGTAAATCACTGGGTATAGGTCATAGAGTTGCTGTAAGCTTTGGGAAAAGAAAAATTTATACAGGAGTAATAAAGCATATTCATAATCAAAAGCCAGATTTTAGTGAAATAAAACCCATTGAGTTTTCATATGATAGTGACGCACTTATATCTCAATCTCAGATTAAATTCTGGAGTTGGATGTCAAAATATTATTTTACTCCTTTAGGTGATGTATTGAAGGCAGCAATTCCTTCAACATTTCTTCTCGAGAGTGATACAGTTATTGTCAAAAAAGAGAAAGAAGAAAATAATCTTGATGATCTAACTGAAGATGAGTTCCTAATATATGAAGCACTTGGTTTTAAAAATCTAAAAATTAATGAGGTCTCAGAAATACTTGATAAGAAAAGCACCTACTCAATAATTCAAGGAATGATTCAAAAGAACCTAGTTGAACTAAATTTTGAAATAAATGAAATTTACAGGCCAAAACTAGCAAGTGTAGTTTATTTAAAAAAAGAAACAGTAAATAAGTCAATTGATCTTCTTAAAAAATCACCTAAACAAATGGAAATCTTATTACATATTATAAGTGAAATAAAGTCTAATTCATTTATAAATATTAAAGATTTAAAAGATAGAATTAAGTTTTCAGATAATTCTTTGAAAGGTCTTGAGGAAAAAGGGTTCATATCAATAAAAAAAATAAAAATTGATAGAAATCATAGTGAACAAAAATTTGATCAAAAAATAAATAAGCTTTCAGATGTTCAATCCATAGCATTAAATCAAATTAAGGATAAGTTAATTAATAAAGATGTGGTTCTACTAGATGGTGTCACATCTTCTGGAAAAACTGAGATATACATTAAGCTTATTGAAGGCTATCTAAAATTAGGTAAACAAGTTCTCTACCTACTCCCTGAAATATCTTTAACAACTCAAATCATTCAAAAATTAAAAATAAATTTTGGTAATCAGATTTCAGTATTCCACTCAAGATATTCACTTAATGAACGGACTGATGTATGGGAAAGTATAAAAAAAAATAAGAAATCTGCAAGACTAATAGTTGGTGCAAGATCTTCAGTTTTTCTTCCATTTAATGATCTTGGATTAATTATAGTTGATGAGGAACATGAAACATCATATAAACAGCAAGAACCATCACCTAGGTATAATGCCAGAGATGCTGTCATTTATTTATCCAAACTAAATAATTCAAAAGTTGTATTAGGATCTGCAACTCCTTCAATTGAGTCAACTAATAATGCAAAAAATGATAAATATGGTTATGTTCAATTATCGGATAGATATGGTAAGGTTAAAATGCCAAATATTATTCCTTTAGATATGAGAAATGAGCCAAAAAATGCGTACAGTTCAATATTTTCAGAAAAATTGGTAAAAGAAATTAATAATTGTTTAGCGCTAGATAAACAAGTAATTTTATTCAGGAATAGAAGAGGGTACTCTCCTCAATGGATATGTGATTCTTGTGGTCAAAATGTAATGTGCGATAATTGTGATGTGAGTCTTACGTATCATTTATCTTCAAATATGCTTAAGTGTCATTATTGTGGATTTTCTTCAAAGGCTGAATCCAAATGTAATTCATGTGGATATGAGACTATGAGCCACAAGGGAGACGGAACTCAGCAAATAGAGGAAATTGTAAAAGAAATTTTTCCAAATGCTAAAAGTAAAAGAATGGACTGGGACTCAACAAGAGGAAAATTTTCATTTGATAAAATAATTAATTCATTTGCTAAACATGAAATAGATATTCTAATTGGAACGCAGATGATTACTAAAGGTCTAGACTTTGAAAATGTTGCTTTAGTAGGCGTTATTAATACTGATCATTTTCTTAATTTTCCAGATTTTAGAGCTCATGAAAAAGCTTTTCAGATTTTAACTCAAGTTGCAGGAAGATCAGGAAGATCTGGTGATGTTGGTAAAGTTTTTCTTCAAACATATCAACCAGAACATCCAATTATTCAAAATGTAATTAATTATGATTACAAAAAAATGTACGAGAATCAACTAGCAGAAAGAAAAGATTATAATTATCCTCCTTATGTTAGATTAATAAAAATTACTGTAAAAGATAAGAGTTATGATAAATTAAATAGTTCTGGAGATTGGTTAAATAAGGTTATTAGAGATAATTTTAAAGGAGTAATATTAGGACCTGTATACCCCCAAATTTCAAGAATTAAGAATAAATATCATAAAGAGTTTCTAGTAAAACTTAGAAATCTTGATGAGCTAAATAAATTTAGAAGTGTTATTCAGAAAATTCATAAAAGTTTTGATTCTATATCTAAATACAGAAGTGTCAAAATCATCATTGATGTTGACCCAATATAGCGATTTGATTACCTAAAAATAAATTTGGCAGATTATATTTAATAACCTAATTTTGCGGCCTAAGATTTAAGATGAAAAACTACGAAACTGTATTTATTTTAAACCCAGCTCTTTCTGAAGAGCAAGTCCAAAAGACTGTAGACAAATACGAAAAGTCGTTAAAGTCTAATGGAGCCAAAATAATTAATAAAGAGATATGGGGACTAAAAAAACTAGCCTACACCATTGAAAACAAGAATAGTGGTTTTTATAATTTATTAGAGTATTCAGCACCAGCAGAAATTGTCTCCTCTCTTGAACTAGAATTCACAAGAGATGAAACCGTAATGAGATATCTTACAGTTACCCTAGACAAATATGCAGTTGCGTGGGCCGAAAAGAGAAGAAATAGAAATACAAAAAAAGCTAGTTAACTATGGCAGGCATTGATGAACAGTCGAAAATTAAGAATGAAGGTGAGATAAGATATCTTTCTCCACTAGATATTAATACCTCCAAAGCTAAAAAATATTGTATGTTTAGGAGGTCAGGTATTAAATATGTTGATTATAAAGACCCTGATTTTTTAAGTAGATTTATTAATGAACAAGGAAAAATATTACCAAGAAGGTTAACCGGTACTTCACTTAAATATCAAAGAAAAGTGTCAATAGCTGTTAAAAGAGCAAGACACCTTGGACTACTTCCATATGTTGGAGATTTATTAAAGTAATTATGGAAATTATACTAAAAGAGAATGTTGCAAACGTTGGTTTTAAAGATGAGTTAGTTTCTGTTAAAGCTGGCTATGGTAGAAACTTTTTAATTCCGTCTGGTAAAGCTATTCTTGCTACTGAATCTGCAAAAAAAGTTCTTGCTGAAAACTTAAAGCAAAAAGCATTTAAAGAAAAGTCAATAATTGATGCAGCTGAAAAAAGTGCAACAAAAATTTCCAAATTAGAACTTAAAATTTCTGTAAAGGTTGGTCCTGACGGAAAGTTATTTGGTTCAATCTCAAATGCTGATGTGGCTAAAGCTCTCATTGACAAGAAAATTGAGGTAGAAAAAGAAAATATTTCTATTCCTGGTAAATCTATTAAAAGAATTGGAAGTTACCTGGCTACAATAAGACTGCATAGAGAAATTTCCGCTCAATTAAACTTCGAGCTTCTTCCTGAAAAGAAATAATTTCATAACTTTATTACTTACTGATTATCAAATTATTTTTTGATGTCTCAAAAACATAATACACCAAAGGGTACCAGAGATTTTTCTTCTGTAGAATTAAAAAAAAGAGAATATTTACTCAATGTTCTGAAAAATTGTTTCAAATCATTTAACTTTCAGGAGATACAGACTCCATCATTTGAAAATTTAAGTACGCTTACTGGAAAATATGGAGATGATGAAGATAATTTAATTTTCAAAATATTATCCTCAGGAGATAAAATTAAGAAAGCTGACATAGATGCTTTTAAAAACAACAAACTATCTAAATTTTCCAATTCATTATCTGATAAGGCTTTAAGGTATGATCTAACAGTGCCTTTATCTAGATTTATTTCTCAAAATTTGAATGATATTTCATTCCCATTTAAGAGATTCCAAACTCAATTAGTTTGGAGAGCAGAAAGACCTCAAAAAGGAAGATATAGAGAGTTTCTTCAGTGTGATGTCGATATTATTGGCGAGTCAAATATATTAAACGAATTGGAGTGTATTAAAGTCTATGATTCTGTATTTAATAGATTAGGATTGCCAAAAGTTGATCTCAGAATTAATAATAGACAAATTCTAGAGGGAGTATCTAAATTAATGAAATTAGATAGTGTTTTAGAAATTGCATCTGTTCTTGATAAGACTGATAAAATAGGAATTGATGGAGTATTTAAAGAATTAAAAAACAGAGACCTATCAGATGAATCAATAAATCAATTAAAGTATTTACTAAACATAAAAGGAACTAACCAAGAGAAAATTAAAAATTTAAGAAAGCTTTTCAATTCAAAAAATATTTCCATAAATGGAGTTGATTTACTTGATGAATTAATTGACACCTCACAAAAATTCAATTACAATAATATAAATATTAATGTAGATTTATCACTCGCGAGAGGTCTTAGTTATTATACTGGAACAATCATTGAGGTATCTTCTCCAAAAGAGTTAAGTATCGGATCAATAGGAGGGGGTGGTAGATACGATGATTTAGTACAAAAAAATAATCCGAAACTCAGTGGATTTGGGATATCTTTCGGTTTTGATCGAATATTCATGATATTAGAAGAGTTAAAGTTATTTCCAAATGAATTAGATTCCTCTAAATCTTTTCTTTTTTTAAATTTTGGTCTAGAACTAGACAGTATTTTATCCTATGTAAATCAATTAAGAGAAAAAAATATTACTTGTGAATTATATCCATCTAATGCAAAAATTAAAAAACAATTGGATTATGCTAATCAAAAAGGAATTGATTACGTTATAATTATTGGCGATGAAGAAGTAGAATCCAATATTTTCAAATTAAAAGAGATGAAGAGTGGAGATCAATCTTCAATTGATATTAGTAACCTTTTATCTGAAATTGAAAGTCTTAATTAAAGTGATTAAACCATTTTTTAAATGGCCTCTCAATTAAACTAGTAAACTTAGAATTTTTAACTTCATCTAAATCTGTGTCAACTCCGTATATGATCTTATCTTTATTTAACTCCATGTAGGTACCAAAAAGTCTATCCCAAATTGAAAATATATTACCATAATTTGAGTCAGTGTAAGGTAGCTCAAAGTGATGATGGACTTTGTGCATGTTAGGAGATACAATAATATAGCTTAGCAACTTGTCAACTTTATTTGAAATCTGAATGTTAGCATGATTAAACTGAGAAGCTATTACAGATATAGATTGATACATTAAGACTAGTCCAATTGGTGCACCTGAAATAAAAATTCCAATAAAAGTGAATATAAACCTGACTACACTTTCAAATGGATGATGCCTATTTGCTGTTGTGGTATCTACATTATGGTCTGTATGATGGACTATATGAATATACCAAAGTAACTTAACCTTATGTTGAACTAGGTGTGGTAAATAAGCACCAATTAAGTCAAGTAAAAGTAACCCTAATATTACGCTTAATAATGTTGATGAATTAACTAAGTGTATAACTCCAAAATCGTTCTCATTTGTCCAATCTGCAGCAAAAACTAGAAGAAATGCAAAGAAAAAATTCACAATTATAGTAGTAAGAGTTAATAAAAAATTAGGAATTGAATGTTTCCATTTCCTATAATTAAAAAATTTAAAAGGAACAATTCCTTCAATTACCCAAAAAATGGTAATTCCAGATACTATAAGTAAAGCTCTGTTTACAGATGAAATATTTTCAAATATTAGTAATAGATTCTCCATTTTATTCGAATATAATTATATCATTAGAATTGTCTGTGTCTGCAATAAGTCCTGTGGGATTTAAGTCAATTGATTTTATAGATTCTAATTTATTATTAACCTCAAATGTATATTTTTTATATGCCCAGGACCAATCTTCAACCTGAGTCCAACTCTTAGCATATGAAGGCTGTTTCTTTTCACCTCTCATTAAAGAAATAGGTATGTAGTAAAACTCTTCAGTACCATCTTTATATTTTACTAGTACTTCAAGTGGCATTGGCATTAAACCTATCCTTTCTAAAGTAATTTTAGATTTATTTTTACTTTGTTCAACTTGATTGATGGCATAATTGATCTTGTTTGTTGTCTGAGTCCAATCTGTAAGATACCAATTTAACAGTATTCCTGATGACTGTTCTGCAATTCTTCTTAGATCATTAGGAAGAGGATGAGTAAACTTGTAAGTGTTATAATAGTTCTTTATAGTTTCATTGAAAGCATCAAGACCAATTATATATCTTAACTGACTCAAAAAAACAAAGCCCTTTGAATACGCTGTAGACTCATATGCTCTATTGTACTTATATCTGTTTGCATTTGTTGACTGAGGCATTTCTTGTCCTGAATTTGCTAAGCTAATATATCTGGCGTACGAACTTCTTATGCTATTATTAAAATTAGAACCAAGAACAAAACTTTCTGCTAAATCACCAAAGAAACTAGCCGCACCTTCGTCCATCCACTCGTGGTTCATTTCATTAGTTGCTAATACACCTTGAAACCATGCGTGAGCAAGCTCATGAGAAGTTACACTCACGAGTGGAACAAACTCATCACCATAGTTAACTAAAGTAAGCATAGAATACTCCATACCACCATCTCCTCCTTGAACAACTGAATATTGTTTGTATGGATAAACTCCTATGTTCTCATTAAAGAATTTCATAAGCTCTGCAGTAACTGGTTGAACAGCTTTCCAATTGTCAATTATTTCAGGATCATTCTTATAATAAAAATTAAGTTTAACACCATACGGTCCTTCATATACATCATGAATATAATCAGGATCTGCAGCCCATGTAAAATCATGAACTTTTGGAGCTAGAAAATTCCATATTCTTTTATTACCAGATTTCTTACCAAGCTTGGGATTTGAGGGATCGCTTTCTTGAAGATATCCAGAAGCTGCAACAATGTAATCTTCATCTATTCTTATAGTAACATCAAAATCTCCCCATACACCATGAAATTCTCTTCCAGTATATGGTGCTGTATTCCATCCCTCATAATCATATTCAGATATTTTTGGATACCATTGAGCCATTGAGAATTTGACTCCCATGGGTGAATCTCTTCCTGCCCTTCTAATTGTAACTGGGACTTGTCCATTAAAATCCAGAGTAAAAATTGATAATTCTCCTGGTTCTAATGGATTGGCGAGTATTACTTCAAGAATAGTATCAGAAAC
>CABZAD010000005.1 GCA_902523665.1 uncultured Bacteroidota bacterium
TTTCATCAATTCTATTTTTTATGTCATTTTTAAACTTTCTTTCTAAATCATTTAATCTTTCCGTATCTGTCTCATCACTCTCAATCATTTTGTTATAATTATCTAAAGAAAATTTTGCATCAATAGGAATAACAAATTCTCCAACTTTTATAATAGCATCAACAGCCTCATTATTATTAAATGAGTATTGCATTTGAAAAAGTTCAGGAGGTAATACATTTGCAAGTAAATTCTCAAGTTGAATTTCTCCAAGAATACCTCTTTGTTTTTGATTTCCTAAAATCTTTTCAAGTGTTTTCATCTGATTTGCAAATGTTAGGACTTGTTCATTAGTTCCTTTAATCTTTTCGAGTTCTTTAGTTACCTTTTCGAGAGTATCAGACATATTCTTTTGATCTTCTTTTGAATCTTTAATTTGATTTGCTAAGTTTTTAGCTGACTCTAATTTAAATGCCTCGACAAAAGTGTCAAGTTTAGATTCAAACTCTTTTTTACTCTGTTTTGAGTTTATCTCAATTTGCTTTTTTATGAAAAAGTAAAGTCCAATTACAGATCCAATAAATACTATTATAATAAGTAAATATTCCATAATCTAAATTTAATCAAATCATGAATATATATTTAAATTATTCCTAAAAAAAACCCTCAATACATGAGGGTTTTATAATTATGTCAGTTAAATTATTATGGTGCAGATTCTGTTTGGTAATCATAATAACCTACCATAGGATACATTACATGAGCATAAACTGTTCCGGCAAACATTACATAAGGCGCACCTGAAGCAAAGTCAGTAGTCATCCCATCTAATGTAGAAGGATCAGCAGGCATTCTCATTAAGTGAGGGCCAGATTCAATCCATTGTCCTGGAGCTGCATCTTCTTTCATCAAAACTCCAGCCATGGTATTGTCTTCTCCCATGTCTCCATGAAGCATCCAAGCATATCCATCTTTATCCATTACTGGGGTTTCTCCAGCAAAGTAAGCTCCAATCCATTTAAAGACTTCTTCGTCACCACATAAAGGCATCGCTTCATGTGCATCAACCCATCCATTTTCAGGATCAGATTGACCTCTTGGGTTAGCAGGCAAGCAAGTCCATCCATTGGATCCCTCTCTAAGAAGATTACCACCCATATCAGGTGGACCATCAAAAACTGTAGCATCAGAAGCTATATAGTCAGGGGCAGCTGTTGAGTATGCCCAAATTTGCCATTCTGAGGATGTATGAGGACCTTCTGGTTCACTAGTATCTGCTTTTGTTTCAGCTGGCATATCACAACTTGTAAATAAAGCCAGAGATAAAATTGTAAATATATATTTCATTATCTTTTTATTTGATATAAATCTAAAGAAAAACCGCTAACATCCCAAAAAATAAAAAATGAACAACCAAAATATTTGTGGATACTATGAATTCTTTATTTGTGTTAGATTGATATATCAGATGAAATAAGACCGAGAAAATGAACCACCATAAATAATTTGAAAATGGTACAGGGTCAATTGCAAATTCCCAATAATCAAGATTAGGTGCACTAATTTCAATTAGTAGATCTAGCAAAATCATAATGGATGATCCAATTAATACTTTCGGTATAATAGACTTTGGAAATATCTTATGAGCAAAGTTTCCTGTTAGAATTATTAATAAAACCCAATTAAAACCAATTACTACTGGTACATCAAAAATCTTAATTCCAAGATTATCACCATATTGATAATCACCAAAAAAAAATGAATAATTTACTCCTATGATCTCAACAATTAATCCTAATAAAAAAATGAAAAATAAATTTGTTAAATATCTTTTTTCAATTGAGTTATTAATTACTAATAAAAATAAAGTTAATGTTAGAACATATGGAGATGATGAAAGAAAAAAATCTTTTTGATCTGACAGAATTCCAAAAAATCCACTAATGTTTATAAGCCATACAATAAAAATTGAAAAATTTCTCAGTTCTTTTTCATCAATTGATTTTAACATATTATTTTATTAGATCTGAAACAATTTTTGCTGAATTCAAACAAAGTGGAATTCCACCACCGGGATGAACACTGCCTCCACAAAAATACAAGTTATTTATATTTTTTGAAAAGTTGGGATGTCTGACAAATGCTGATATTAACGAATTACTTGAACTACCATATAATGACCCAAATTTGGAAAGTGTCTCAGACTCAATATCAACTGGAGTTAATATTTTTTCACCAACTATATTGCTCTCAATATCTACCTTTAAAGTTGAATTAATCTTTTTAATAATATCTTTCCTAAGATCATTCTTAATTTTTCCCCAATCTTGTCCATTATCAAATGGAGAATTTATCAGTATGAACCAATTTTCGCAGCCAGCTGGAGCATCCTCTTTTACTATTTTTGATGTAGAACATATATAGACAGTTGGATCATTACATATTAATTTTTTATTGAATATATAATCAAACTCATCCTCTTGGTTTTTACTAAATAATATATTGTGAACGTTGATATTTGTGAAGGACTTATTCATATTCCAATAAAAAACTACTGCTGAACTTGATGGTTGGTAGTTTTTAATAAAAAACGGCTTTTTATATCCTTCTAAAAGCCTGTCGTAAGTTAAGCTTACATCCATATTTGAAACTATAATATTTGCTTTATGATCAATGTTGTTTACAACTACTCCAACTGCAGATTTACCCTCAATTAGTATTTTATCAATTTCTGAATTAAAATAGAATCTAACACCTAGTTCTTTTGCAAGATTGTGTAAAGAGTATGAGATATCAGATATACCTTTTTTTGGCATAAATACTCCAAGATCATGTTCTAAGTGTTGAATAACTGACATTATTCCAGAAGTCATATATGGACTTGATCCATTGTAAGTTGCAAATCTATTAAAGAGTTGAATTAATTTTTTGTCTCTAAAGTATATATTGTTTAAAGAGTTTAGAGTGATGAATATGTTTAACTGAAAAAAATTAAAAATTGCTTTAAGTGTTTCAAATGAAAAATATGTTGATATTTTATGAAGTGATTTTTCTAAGAATACTTTTTTAACAAGATTAAATTTCCTCTTTGATCTAGAAATATAACTTTCAACTTTATTCTCTTCTTTATTAAACTTTCTGTAGACCTCATTAATAAATTTTTTATTATTAGAATATGCATTAAAATTATCTCCATCATCCCAAAAATACTTACAAGCTATTTCAAGTTTCTCATATTTAAAATAATCATCAATATCTACCCCTGCTAATTTATATATATCCTCAATAAGATCAGGCATCGTAAATAACTTTGGTCCAAAATCATGTCTAAAATCATCAATATAAAAATCACTTAACTTCCCACCAACATTATCATTTTTTTCATAAACTTCAACATCATACCCTTTAGATTTTAGTCTTATAGATACAGCAAGACCTGCAATTCCAGATCCAATGATAATTGCTTTCCTTTTCATTTAAATTCTTTTAAGGATATAATATTTGATCTTACAAACAGTTCTTCTGAGTACCAATTATTTTTTCTTGCCTTACTGATTATTTTTAAGTGGCTTTTATCTGAGTATGCATAATCTTTCATTCTTTGCTCACTTTTCCAAATGCTAATAGTTGCTTGTTCTATTATTGGTAGTTCTCCTATACCTTTATAATACTCTGCTCCTTTTTTACTATTTATTGATTTAGCAGCAGACGAGGTACTAATAAAAAAGTTAATCAGTTTATTTAATCTTACTCTTGCTCTAGTCAAGACAATAATTTTTCCTTCTTTATATGAACTTTTATTTATGAAAGGGTTTATCCCATTCCATGATCCGACATAATTGTAGGGGTCAATTTTAATTTCAACTCGTTTTGAGGATTTATTAATTATTTCTTTAAAAAATTTATTCTTATCAGTAAATTTTTTTCTAAGCACATCATTATCCCATGCAGAAATCATTACATAAGATGCAAAATCAGGTATTATGCTAAAGCCGTCTTTGGAGCCTGTGCCAAGAAGTTTAATAAAATTAAGTCCATCATGATTTATAAGTTTTTTATTAAATGTGTAAGCACCCATTAGCTTAAACATCCAAAACTTATTTTTTTGAAAATAAAATTGATCTATATAATAGGTCAAGTGTAAAGATTTAGGATTTGTAATATACAAAAAAACCCTACACAAGTAGGGTTTTTTGTGGTACCACCAGGAATCGAACCAGGGACACAAGGATTTTCAGTCCTTTGCTCTACCAACTGAGCTATGGTACCAAAAAGCAATGGCAAATATATTAATTTTAAACAAAGCTGTATTCAAATGTTTCTGTAATTTTATAAAAAAATGTAGCATGAACTTGGTGATTGATATAGGAAATACTTCAGTTAAAGTTTATTTATTTGAAAATGATCAAATTGTTTCAAAAAAAATTTTAAATGAAGCATCTCTTATAAATCATGTTAAGTCTCTTTCAAAAGATTTTAATATTAAAAATATTATTTGTTCATCTGTGACAAATAGTTACAGAATTAAATTGTCTAAATTATTTGAAAATGCAAAATACTATGAACTGTCAGACAAGAAACTTAATATTCCTTTTCATAATAATTATAAAACAAAAAATTCTTTAGGTCAGGATAGGATTGGACTAGTTTCTGCTACTTTTTTTAAATTTCCAAATGAAAATTGCTTAGTGGTTGATGTCGGCACATGTATTACTTATGACTTTATTGACTCAAAAAAAATATATCATGGAGGTGCTATTTCACCAGGAATTAATATGAGATACAACAGCCTAAATAAGTTTACATCAAATTTGCCTTTGCTTGAATTTAATAATGTAGAAAAAATGATAGGTTCTAGTACAGATGAGTCAATTCATATTGGAGTTTCTAATGGAATTATTGGAGAAATTAATGAGTATATAAATCGTTTAGAAGAAAAATATTTAAAGTTAAATGTCATTATTACAGGAGGTGATTCAACCTTTTTGCTAAATAAGATAAAAAATGCAATCTTTGCGGACCAAGACTTTTTAGCAATAGGTCTAAACAATATTTTAAAATATAATGAAGAGCATTAAAAACTATTTTATAGTAATATTAATATTCTCATATTTTTCTGTTATTTCACAGACAAACACTGGCTCACCTTATTCATTAAATGAGTTAGGCGAAATAAATTTTACAGGCAATGTGTCATACCAATCTATGGGGGGAATTGATTCATCAATCGATTCAATTGAGTTTAATATTAATAACCCATCATCGTTAGCCAAAATAAAGACGACAAATTATCTTATAGGAACTTTTTATAAGTCTACAAGTTTATCAAACAAATCATCAAAAGAAAACATACAAACATCTAACATAAATTATATAGCTATTGGGATTCCAGTAAAAAATTTTGGTTTTGGTTTTGGAGTTATTCCATATTCATCAGTTGGATTTAATCTTCAGACTACAGAAGATTATAATGATGCCAATTCTATAAATTCAAGGCTTTTTGGTGCAGATGGAAATATCAACAGAGCATTTTTATCAGTTGGTATACCTTTTTTAAAATACTTTTCATTTGGAGCTAGCGCAAACTATAATTTTGGAAAATTTAATTATGAAAAATTTAATTTGATGGATGGCATAAATTATGGGGTTTTCTCTAACAGCAGCTCAGAGATAACGGGATTTACTTACAATTTTTCATCAAACTTATTAATACCTCTCAAAAATGATTTATCATTGAGTATACTTTATAGTCTTCACCCTGAAGGTGAATTAGACTCTTTCAATATTGAGTCATTGTATACCTCAAGTGCTTCTTCAATTACACTAGAGTCTCTGGGAGATTTTATAGATATTGATCTTGATTCAAGAGGACTTGAAAACACAAAACTTCCAGTACCTAAAAAGTCAATTTTCTCAATTGGTTTAGAGAAGAGAAACTCATGGTTTTTTGGTGCACAATTTGAAAATAAATTGTCTTCAGGATTTGAGAATGTTTTCTTAAAAATTAATAATGTAATTTACAGAGACTCTAATTCAATGTCATTTGGTGGATATTTTATTCCAGACAGCTCATCTATAGTTAGTTACTGGAAAAGAATAAAATATAGATTTGGAATCAAAAATGATAAAAAAAGTATTATTGTAAATAATTTGCCTATAAATCAATTTAGTTTAAATTTGGGACTTGGTTTACCCATATCAGGGCTATCTAAAGCTAATTTAGGTCTTGAAATAGGTAAAATTGGAAATGATGATTTGATAAAAGAAAACTATTTTTCACTTCGATTAGGTCTTTCATTAAATGATGTTTGGTTTATTAAAAGAAAGTACAATTAGTTTTAAACTCTATGAATAACATTAAGTTTATTAGAAATTTATTTTTAATATTATTTACATCGCCTTTGTTCTCTCAACTTAGTTCTGATGAGTGCCTAGAGCAATTATCTATTTTTGCAGAATCTGCAAAAATTAAAAATTATCAGGCTGCATATGAGCCATGGATGATAGTATTGGATAATTGTCCAAAGTTAAGTCTTGCTACATACCAGTATGGAGAAATAATACTTAAGGACTTTATCAAGAAATCAGAATCTGCAGAAGATAAGTCTAAATATTTGAACGACTTATTGTCCTTGTACGATTTGTGGGCTGAAAACTTCCCTGAAAGAAAAGGTGTAAGACAAATTGGAAAAATATTCAGTAGTAAGGGACAGGCAATGCTTGATAACGGTATAAAAGATAAAGAGCTTATATATGACACTTTTGACTATGCTTTTCAGAACGATCCTACAAGTTTTACAAATCCAAAGTCATTAGCATACTATTTTCAAACTGCATATGACCTGTTCAAAACTGGTTCAAAAATTAATCTTGAAACTTTGTTCGAAAAATATGAAGAGTTAACAGAAAAATTTGAACTTTTAAAGACTAACATTTCAAAAAATATTGATATAATTCTGAACAAGGAAGAGTCGGGGACACCATTAACATCTAGAGAGGTTAGAAATAAAAAAATATATGATACAAATTCAAACGCAGTTAGTGCATATTTACAATTAATTGATCAGTTAATTGCTAAGGAAGCCACTTGTGATATACTAATACCATTATATTCAAAAAACTTTGAAGAGAATAAAAATAATCCATTATGGATTAGAAGAGCTGCTGGGAGACTAGATGGGAAAGATTGCTCTGATGACCCACTATTTGTTACATTAGTTGAACAGCTTCATAGTCTTGAGCCATCGGCTGATTCAGCCTATTATTTAGGGATATTAAATGATAAACAAGGAAACTCTGAAGATGCATTGAAATATTATCAAGAATCAGTTTCACTTCAAACCGATAATTACAAGAAAGCTAATATTTTGTATAAAATCGCTGTTAAATTTAAAAATGCTGGAAGACGTGTATCTGCTAGAAACTATGCAGAGCAAGCCTTATCATTTCAACCATCCTTGGGAAGAGCATATCTTCTAATAGCAAATATGTATGCTGATAGTGCAAATGGATGTGGTGATACACAGTTTAAAAAAAGAGCTGTTTTCTGGTTAGCTGCTCAAACCGCAGTTAAGGCTGGTAGAGTAGATACATCTCTTAAAAAGATTTCTGACAGAACTGCTGCAGCATTTAATGGAAGAGCTCCAACAAAAACTGATATTTTTACAGAGGGAAATCAAGGTACAAATATTAATTTTTCCTGCTGGATCAGAAGAAGTGTTAAGGTTCCAAACCTGTAGAATGAAATACATTAACTCTATAGCTTTTCTCTTAATCTTCAATTTTTCATGCATTACAGAATCTACTCAACTAAATTATAGTGATAAAAAAATACCTTTAAGTATTGCTAAGAACTTTACAATGACCTACACGGATTCAATGCTTACAAAGTCTATAGTTTCAGGAAAAATACATTATGACTTTACTAATGATATACTCAATTTTTCTGAATTTTTTGAAGATGTAGAGGTTATAATTCATGATGAAAATAAAACCACAAAAATTAATTCAAAACATGCAATTGTATATAATTCATTCAGGTTCATGGAGTTTAATAATAATGTTAAGATAACCACAACTGATGGTGAGGTATTAACAACTGATAAACTTTATTATGATTCCGAAAACGAGTGGTTGTTTACTGAAAATAATTTTGAGTATATTGATAAAACAAATAAAATAATTGCAAACAGACTTGATTCAAATCGTGACTTTACCGACCTTGTTACTGGAAGTCTTACCGGATCAATCAATGTAACAGAACAATGAAGCACTATTTAATTTCAGAGATAATTTATTGGGTGATTGCAGTTATATCAATATTTAGTTTTTTTGAAAATAGTGGGATTAATGATAATAGAGCATTTATATTTCTAGGATTTTCTGTTCTTTCAGTTTTCATGGCTCTTTTTAGAAGACACTTTAGAAGAAAATATTCAAAGAAAAATTAAATGATAATTTTACTTAGCCTTCTCTGCTCGGCTTTTTTTTCTGGTATGGAAATAGCATATGTCTCATCTAATAGGCTAAACCTTGAGATTGAAAAAAAGCAGAAGGGACTTATTCCTAAGATACTTTCAATAATTACTAAAGATCCTTCAAGATTTATATCTACAATGTTAATTGGAAATAGTTTTGCTCTTGTAATTTACGGACTTTTTATGGGACAATTTATTATTGATAATTTCTCGTTTTTATTTTCACCATCTATGAATGAGCTTACTGTTCTTCTGTTACAAACAATAATCTCTACTCTGCTCATATTAATTGCCGCTGAATTTATTCCAAAGGTATTATTTCAAATATATTCTAATTTTTCTATGAAAATATTTTCAATACCTGCTTATATTTTCTATGTAATTTTATACCCCATAACCAGTCTTGTAACAATAATTTCAGATTTTATATTAAAAACTTTTTTTAAAGTGAATGCCAATGAATCAGAATTTTCTTTTTCAAAGGTTGAATTAGAGAATTATATTGAGAATGAAATAGATAAATCAGATAATAATTTAGATTCAGAAATTGAAATCTTTCAAAATGCACTTGAACTGTCTGATATTAAAGCAAGAGATGTGATGGTTCCAAGAGCAGAAATTATTGCATTGGAAAACACTTCTAATGTTATAAATGCAAAAAAGCTGTTCAATGAAACTGGTTTCTCAAAAATTCCAATTTTTAGAAATTCGATTGATGACATAGTTGGATATATTCACTCATTTGATTTTCTTAAAAAACCTCAAAATATTATTGAATTTATTTTACCAGTCGTATTTGTTCCAGAGCCAATGTTAGTAAATGATGTCCTTGAGAAATTAACGAGAGAAAGAAAAAGCATTGCTGTTGTAATTGATGAATATGGTGGGACATCAGGGATAATTACAGTTGAAGATATTGTCGAAGAGCTTTTTGGAGAAATCGAAGATGAGCATGATAACTATGACCTTCATGAAAAAAAAATATCAGAGGGTGTTTATGAATTTTCTTCTAGAATTGAAATTGAATATTTAAACAGATCTTATGGGTTAGATCTACCCGAGTCAGAATCTTACGATACACTTGGAGGGCTTATAGTTTTTAATAAAGAAGAGATCCCTAAAGTTGGTGATGAAGTTATAATTGATAGATATTCAATTCAAATTATTCACGCATCATCCTCAAAAATTGAAAAAGTGATTCTAAAAAAAAATCATCAAGAGTAGTATAAATTAATACTAAGTTGTAATTTCGAAATTATTTGAACTATGGCATTACTTGGACAAATTAGAAAAAGATCAATATTTCTTATAATAGTTATTGGAATGGCATTATTTGCTTTTGTGATTTCAGGTGTTTTCACTTCTAATGGTGGGTTTGGAGCTAATGAACCAATAGGTGAGATTAATGGAGAAGAAATTGACTACGAGACTTTTAATATGATGGTAGAACAAGCTCAGGTTTCTTATGGTCTTAATACATTAAATGCTGTTAATTTAGCATGGGACCAGGGTATTAAGAATCAAGCACTCCTTCAAGAACTTGACAAACTTGGAATAGATGCTGGTAAAAACCAACTTGAACAAATAATATCAACTGATCAATCTATAGTGTTAAATCCCCTATTTCAAAATGAAATTGGTCTTTTTGATTTTTCTAAATTTTCAAGCTATATTTCTCAATTAAGGTCATCTAATCCTAACCTATACAATCAATGGAGATTTCAAGAACAAAATATAATATCTCTAGCTAAACAAAAGATTTATTTTGATTTAATTAAGTCAAGCGTCATTTACACTGATGTAGAGTCGAATATTCAATACCATTTAGAAAATGATAAAGTAAATATTGAATATTTAAGAATTCCCTATGATATTATTCCAGACTCCATTATTCAAATTAAAGACTCAGAGATTTCATCATACATTAAAAATAATCGTGATAATTATGAAAAGGGAGAGTCTAGAAAACTAGAATATATATATATTCCTGACATTGCATCTCAACTTGATGAAAACAATTTAAGAATTGACCTTGAACAATTAAGAGATGGATTCTCTCAATTGAATTCTGTCTCAAACTCTATTGAGGAAATTACTGGATTTAAAGATGTTAAAGATTATTCAGAGTTTATTGAGATATATTCTGATATTAGTTGGGACTCTGTTTATAAAACTCAACAGGATATTAAAGGAGATTTCTCTGATATTATATTTGGTTTAAATGAAGGTGAAGTATTTGGTCCATATAAAGATGGAAATACATTTAAAATTTCTAGAATGATTGATAAAAAAAGAGATGGAAATCTAAATAAAGTTCTAGTTGCTGATGTAGTGAAAAATATAATCCCATCTAACGAGTCTTCAAATAATAATTATAGAAAAGCCTCACAAGCAGAATTTGATGCAAATAATGATTTACCCTTGAACAGTAGTGACTTATCACTATTTGTTGACTCATTTGAATCTTTTAAACATTTTGACTCTGGTCTGCCAGGTATAACTAATTCTAGACAAGTAATTAAGTGGCTATATGAAGATCAAACTAGAGAAGGAAATGTTAAAAGATTTTCATTAAATGATGGCTATATTGTAGCTAAGGCTTTAAGTTTCAATAAAAAGTCATTACCAAGTGTTGATGAAGTTAGAGATGAAGTTTCAAATATTCTTTCAAAAGATAAAAAATTTGAATTTTTTGAAAAAAAATATAAAAGTTCAGATGTAATTGAATTAATCTCACAAGAATATGATATTAAATTAGAGAGAGCCTCTGCTGTTACTCAAAATGATCCAATACTTGTAGGCGCTGGTAATGAACCATACATTATTGGTTCCTCATTTTCATTAGATGTAAATGAAACATCTGAAATTCTTAAGGGTAAAAATGGCATTTATCAAGTAAGACTTATATCAAAAGAGATTGCAGATGATATAAGCATTGATATAGCCATTTCTAATTCTATGAGTGATAGAGAAATTGAGAGAATTTCAACATTAATACCAGAAGTTCTTGAGTCTAAAGCAGAAATAGTTGATAATAGAAGCTTGTATTACTAAACTAACAACTCTTCAAACTTATAAATAGTTAAGTAACCTTTCTCTCTAAAATATCTATTTGGGTCATTATAGCTGGTTGTCATAATCATATCACCACCCCATGCTCCAAGACTCTTAATACTCCCTTTAAAATCTCTAAAAAGAGTTTCCTTTATAGTCGGTTTCGATATTAACTTTGATATAATTGATTCATGTGACTCTATCAACTTTTCAAAAGCTTCAATCGAGTTACACTGCAAAATCATAGAGGTGATGTTACTAATTTCATTAATAATTGAATCAGAGGCTTTTTTATTATTATAATTATGAATTTCTGATATTGAACTTTGCTTTTTATTTAAATAAACAAAATATATTTTTTCATGAAAAGGGGGCTTAAAATTCACTTCATCTATTACTTTCCGGTTTTTGTTTAATTGATAAACTATGGGTGAAATACTATTTGCACATGCTATATCGTAGCCACTTCCCTTAAAAATTTTATTATTCAAGATATATGGATCAACACCAGATAATTTTGCTAGGTTTGATATTAAAGTAGATGAAGATCCTAAACCCCAATTTTTATCAAATGTTAGACTATTCAATATATTAGATCCATGTTTATTCAAAAAGGAGGGATTATATTCTCTAATTAGTTTTATTATTTTGATTAATGTATCTGAAATTTTTTTTGATGAAGTTGATATAATTTCTAAGTTTTTATTTCTAATTGAGCATTCAAACCAAATTTTTCCATCGTAATTTATGCTCTTCCAATTAATTAAGTTTGACTGATTCTGCTCTAATTTTAAATGTTGTCCAAATTTTGTAGGACAGGCAAGAGATAATGCACCATCAAGAATAACGTATTCACCTGTAATAAGTATTTTTCCACTACTATAAATTTCCATACTCAATTAATTTTGGTCAAGGAAATCTTTTACAGATTGACTATTAATATCTTTATTTTTAAAATACTCTTCAGATTTGTCTATTTGATCTTTAGTAGCATTATGTTTAAATAGTAGATTTACTAAGTGCATTCTCATATGCCCTTTTTGTATCCCTGTTGTAACTAAAGATTTGACAGCTGCAAAATTCTGAGCTAAACCAACTGAACAAATAATATTCATTAAATCATCTGATGATGGATTCTTTAAAAGCTTTAGTGAAAGTTTTACCATAGGATGAATGTCTGTTATTCCTCCTACTGTTCCAATTGATAAAGGAATTTTGAGGCTAATTTTAAAAATATTATCAATTATTGAGCATTTTGATAAACTCCTATATTTCCCTTTACTTGAAGCAAAAGCGTGAATTCCAGCTTCAACAGCTCTAAAATCATTTCCTGTTGAAATTAAAACTGCATCAACGCCATTCATTATTCCTTTATTATGAGTAACAGCTCTATTAATATCTATATGAGCAATATCAAATGCATCTTTAAATTTAAAGGCGAATTCTTTTGAAGTAATTCCATCAATGTCGCCAAGATCATCTATTTTACATTCTACTGATGATTCAACAATACAGTCTGGAGTATAATTTGATAAAATTGACATTATCACTTCTATTTTTTTTTCAGATTCTTTAAATTGGGGTGAATCACTCAATAATTCTTTAAATTTCTTTGATATTATTTCTAAACAAGAATTAATAAAATTTGCTCCCATTGAATCTATTGTATTAAAGTTTACATTTAGTTGATAATAAAATTTTAATTCTTTTGATTTATTAACTAATTTAATATTTGATATTCCACCTCCTCTTTCTCTCATTTTATGTGTTATTCTATCTGTGGATTCAAATAATGTATGCTCATTTTCTTTTACAAATTTTTCAAGGATTTCTGGTTTACCATAATACTTAAAGTGCACTTGACCAGTTTTAATTTTTGAAACTACTTTTGATTTAAAGCCCCCTTTATCATACCAAAATTTTGAAGAATTTGATAATGCGGCAATAACTGAGCTCTCCTCAGTAACTAATGGAATACAATAATTTTTATTATTTATTATAAAATTTGGAGATATAGAATATGGTAGATGAAAGTTTGAAATTACATTTTCTGATAGAGAGTTGTGAATTGACTGTATGTTTTTATCATTATTTAAATATTTATTTAAAATACTTTCAAATTCATTTGAATTATCAAGAAAATTTTTGCTGATCCAACTTATTTTTTTATCTCTTGAAAGTTTTGAAAAACCAATTATTTTATCTGGCATAATTTTCTTTACTTTATGTAAATATAAGTGAAATCAATCTCAATTTAATCCAAGTAAATATTATCTATGGAAAAACTTAAAATCTTTAATGGAGATGAGATAAATCAACTTACAATTTTAGGTCATCCTTCAGGTCTTTTTACTCTTTTCTTTACGGAAATGTGGGAAAGATTCTCTTATTATGGTATGAGAGCTATATTAGTACTATTTCTAATCTCTTCAATAGATAATGAAGGCTGGGGTTGGGATAGGGCAGAAGCTCTGGAATTATATGCATTATATACTGGACTAGTCTATGTTACTCCAATCTTTGGTGGGCTGATCGCTGACAGACTAACAGGATATAGGAAAGCTATTGTTTCTGGAGCATTTTTGATGACTCTTGGACATGCAGCTATGGCCCTTGAAGTTTTTAATGACTTTTATCTATATGTTGGATTAGCTCTATTAATATTGGGAAATGGTCTTTTTAAACCCAATATTAGCTCAATTGTTGGTCAAATGTATAAAGATGAAGGTAAACTCAAAGATGGAGCATATACAATATTCTATATGGGAATTAATGCTGGGGCTTTTCTTGGAATACTCCTATGTGGTTACATAGGTGAAAATATAAATTGGCATTATGGATTTGGATTGGCTGGTATTTTCATGTTATTTGGAATGCTCCAATTTCACTTTGGTCAAAATATATTTGGTGATGTTGGCTTGAAACCATCTGAATCTAAAAAAATTGAAGAAAAAGACAATAATGATAAAACTGCAAGAAAAGTCACTATAGATAGGCTTCTTGTAATTGTAATTTTTTCATTTGTAACTATATTTTTTTGGTGGGGGTTTGAACAAGCAGGTGGAAGTATGACTATCTTTGCCAGTGATTATACATCTAGAGACTTGGAGGGTATAGGTGCTCTAGTATTTAAAATAGTTAATACACTTTTAACTATTGTCCCAATGATAATTTTAACAATAATTCTATATCTTCTGTTTAAAAATACTTTTACAAAGTATGCAGTTTCAAATATTTTTCTTGCATCAAGTTTTGTTATCATTTGGGGAATAGTAATTTGGATGTTATTAAGAGAGTTTCTTGAAGATGCAACAGAAGTTCCTGCATCTTGGTTTGCAATATTAAATTCTTTTTTTATTATTGTTTTTGCGCCAATTCTTTCTAAAGTATGGCAATCAAAATATAATCCAACTGGACCAATTAAATTTGGCATAGGTTTAATTTTAATGGCGTCAGGATTTGCAATTTTATCTTATGGATCTATTAATATTCCCCTCGGAGCTTCAACAGCTTCACAAAGTATGATATTTTTAATTTTGGCTTATTTATTTCATACACTCGGCGAGCTATGTGTTTCACCTGTAGGACTATCATATGTGAGTAAATTAGCTCCAAAAAAAATTGTTGGATTTATGTTTGCTATTTGGCTTTTATCTAGTGCAATTGCTAATTTTTTTGCTGGAATAACTGGGAGTTACATTGATCCAGTTGTAGAAGACTATGGTATGACAGCATTCTTTTTAATTTTTGCAATTATACCCACAATTGTTGGTTTGTTAATGATTTTTTCTAACAAAAAAATTGTTAGAATGATGCATGGGATTAATTAATAATCGACATTGCAATTTTTTTTGAAGTTCCTTCAATAGATAACATTGAGTATATCTTGGAATATTCGTATAGTATATCTGAAATTCTATTATCACTAAGTATATTGGATAACTCGTTTACCAGATTTTTTTCCGTAAATTCATTCTGAACAAGCTCTTTAACAATACCTTTTTTAAGAATTATATTAACAAGTGAAATAAAACTAATATTTACAAATGATTTGCCAATAAAGTAACTTATACTACTTGTCTTATAACACACTATTTGTGGAACATTGAAAAGTGAGCATTCAAGAGATGCGGTTCCACTAGTAACAATTGCTATTTTTGAATGAGATAAAAGATTATACGTCTGATTGTAAATAACTTTTACATCTAAGTCTAAGGCAGTTTGGTAAACGCTTTTGTTAACATTTTTAACACCAGCCACTATGAATTCGAAGTTTAAATAATGTTTTTTTAATGTCAAAAAAATTGGCAGCATTGAATTAATCTCCTGTGATCTGCTGCCAGGTAATAAAGCAATTATATCTCTTTCATTGGTAATATTATTAATCTTGAGGAAATCCTTGTTAGAATTAAAATCATCAATTTTTTCAATTAATGGGTGACCATAAAACTCTACTTCCATATTATGTTTTTCGTGATAATATTCTTTCTCAAAGGGAAAAATCACAAATAGTTTATCAATATTATTTTTTATCGTTTTAATTCTATTCTCTTTCCACGCCCATATTTGAGGGCTTATATAATAAAAGTTTTTATATCCGTTATTCTTTGCCCATTTACAAATTTTAAGATTAAAACCAGGATAGTCTATATAAATTATCCTGTCAGGATTAAATTCTTTGATATCATTCTTACAAAAGTTAATATTCCTTACAATAGTTGTAATATTTTTTAAAACCTCGTAGAATCCCATAAATGCTAGTTCCCTAATGTGCTTAACATTATATCCTCCACTTTTAATCATATTATCACCTCCCCAAAATCTTATTTCAGCTTTTTTATCAATTGAGAATATTTCATCAATTAATTTTGATCCATAAAGATCACCCGAAGCTTCACCAGCAATTATATAATACTTCATTTAAAATTCCATTCATTTAATTCCTGAATGGCATGATGAGCAGTTAAGTCAAATTCAATAGGGACAATAGATATGTAATTTTGATTTAGTGCCCACTCATCTGTATCTTCTCCTTTATCTTTATTTAAAAACTTTCCTGTAAGCCAATAATAATCTTGCCCAAATGGATTTTTTCTTTTATCAAATTCTTCTACCCATGATGCTTTTGCCTGTCTACAAACCTTTATCCCTTTAATTTCAGATTTTTTTACTGAAGGGATATTTACATTTAAAACTACTCCATTCGGAATACCATTTTTTAATGCATTTTCAGTTATTTTTTTTATAAAATCTTTTGATTCATTAAAATTTGCGTTCCATCTGTAGTCAAGTAAAGAAAAACCAATTGCTGGAACACCCTCAATACCAGCTTCAATAGCTGCACTCATAGTACCAGAGTATATAACATTTATTGATGAATTAGAGCCATGATTTATACCAGAGACACAAAGATCAGGCTTCCTTGGCATAAGCTCATTTATTGCCAATTTAACACAATCTGCAGGGGTTCCAGAGCAGCTGTATTCTAAAATTTTACTTTCCTTGGGAGAAATCCTTGAAGAGTGAAGAGTAGAATTTATAGTTATAGCATGCCCCATACCAGATTGTGGACTATCTGGAGCGACAACAACAATTTCTCCGACATCTTTCATTACACTAATTAGAGTTCTTATACCTGGCGCATTTATACCATCATCATTTGTCACTAATATTAGTGGTTTTGCCATATTTATTATTTGATGTAAAGATATAAAAACGATTAACTAATTTAACTTTAACATAAAGTTTGCGGTTATTCTATCTTACTTGTTTTTTTTTAAATTAATTTAGTAATATGTTTTTAAGAATTTTCGGCTTTTTAATATCAGGAATTGTTTCCATGGTAATTTACTATGAGGTTTCAAATACTAAATTCTCAAGTGATGAACCAAACAAAGATAAACTACTAGTTGACTTAGTATCCTATGTGCTAGAAAAATTACATTATGATCCCAAAATAATTAATGATGATTTTTCAATAAATGTTTATGAAGACTTTATTAATGCTGTTGATTCACAAAAAAGATTCTTACATAAATCAGATATTGAATCATTTTCGCAGTATAGACTTTCTATTGATGACCAAATCAAATCATCTGATATTGCTTTTTTTAACTTAGTTTATGAAACTTTAAAAACCAGAATAAATGAAGTTGAAAATTTTTATGAGGAAGTTTTATTTACTCCCTTTAATTTTGATGTAAGCGAGGAAATTAATCTTGATTATGAGAATCTGGAATATGCTGATGGTGTTGATGAACTCAAAAAACTTTGGAGAAAGAGACTGAAATTATCAGCCTTAGATGGATTTGCTTCAAAAAAAGAAATTAATATTGAAGATGAAAAAATAAAATCTGATTCAGAAATTGAGGAAGAATCAAGAAAATCTATAAATGATAACTTAATAGATTTCTTCCAGTTCAATAGTGAACTCGAGAGAAAAGATTGGTTCTCTATCTACTTAAACTCAATAGTAACCCAGTATGATCCTCATACCACCTATTTTGCACCTGAGGCAAAAGAAGTTTTTGATCAAAATATTTCTGGGAAATTTCAAGGTATAGGTGCAAGGCTATTTAAAAGAAACCAACAAGTTGAAATCTCTGAAATTATTATAGGTGGTCCTGTATGGAGAGATAATTTACTTAATGTTGGAGATATAATTATTGCAGTCGCCCAGTCCAAAGATGAAGAACCACAAGAAATATCTCTAATGAAATTAAGCGACGCAACCGACTTAATAAAAGGAGAGAAGGGAACAGATGTATACTTAACTGTAAAAAGGGTTGATGGTGGTATTGAGCAAGTCAAAATAACTAGAGATTTAGTTGAACTAGAAGAGACTTATGCAAAATCATCATTGATAAAAGATGATAATAATAAATTTGGATTAATAAACCTACCTAGATTCTATGTAGATTTCGATGACTATGGTGAAAGAAATGCTGCAAGTGATCTAAGAAAAGAGATTATTTCTTTGAAGGATAAAGGAATAGATGGCTTAATTTTGGATCTTAGAAATAATGGTGGTGGTTCTTTGAAAACTGTTGTTGATATTACTGGATTTTTTATAGATAAAGGACCTGTAGTCCAGGTTAAAAGTATTGGTGGTCGAAAAGAAATTCTTAGAGATAATGACCCTTCGATATTGTGGGATGGACCATTGGTTATTCTTGTTAACGAATTTTCTGCATCTGCATCAGAAATTTTAGCAGCTGCTTTACAGGATTACAATAGAGCTGTAATACTAGGAAGCAACCAAACTTATGGAAAAGGAACAGTCCAAAATATTATTGATTTAAACAATGTTATTTCTGGAAACACTTATGGAGATTTAGGCTCTCTTAAGATTACTACAGACATGTTTTACCGAGTAAATGGTGGATCAACTCAACTTGAAGGTGTCAAAAGTGATTTAATATTCCCAAACAGGTATAGTTATGTTGATATTGGAGAAAAAGATCTAGACAATCCTCTTAATTGGAATAAAATTGATCCTGCTAGATATGATAATTCTTCTAAAATTTTTAATTATTCTAAAGCAATTGAAAAAAGTAAAAAAAGAATTAGTGAAAATGAATACTTTTCTTTAATTGATCAACATGCTAAATTAGTTAAATCTAGACAAGATGATAAAGTCGTTACATTAGAATATAAATCGTACAAGGAAGATCAAGATAATTTTAAATTTCAAAATGATAGATTAAAAGTTATTGATGATTTTATTTCTCCATTTGTATTTGATTGGAATGATAGTAATCAAAATTCTGATAGCTTATATAACGATGATATGAAAGAGAAAAGAGATAGATGGATTGAGACATTAGAAAAAGATATTTATGTAAATGAAGCTATGAATCTTTTAAAAGATTTAACATTAATTGAGGGAGGTCAAATTTTATCACAACTAAGTAAAGATTAGTCTTCTTTTAATCTACTTGAGTCAAAATTTAAGTATACAAAAAACATAATACTAAAAGCTAATAGGCTAGATCCTCCATAACTAATATACGGAAGAGGAATACCGATAGAGGGAACCAAACCTATTGACATTCCAATATTTATAAAAAAGTGAATAAAAAGGAGACTTGAAAAACTATAGCAATAAATTCTTCTAAAATGATTTACTTGTTTCTCTGCTCTAGATGTAATCCGAGTAATTAATAATGAAAATAATATTATTGTAGTAAAAGTTCCAATAAATCCCCATTCCTCACCTATAGTGCTAAAAATATAATCAGTATGTTGTCTAGGAACAAAATCACCTTTTGTTTGAGTACCTTCTAAAAAACCAGTTCCAAATAAACCTCCATTGCTTATTGCTATTTTTGATTGATTTATATTATAACCAATTCCTTTATTATCAAATTCTTTTCCCAGAATTAAATTAATTCTATCTCTGTGTCTTTGCTCGAGTATATTCTCAAATAAATAGTTAGTAGAGAAGGATATACTAATTAAGAATATAAGTGAAATAAAAGATTTAATAAAATTTAACCTTATTCTATTTCTTCTTCTATATATAATTATCAAAAGAAATATCACAGAGAGTATTGTACTAGATATAAAAAAGTTAAAGATTAGCGTAAGAATTAGGATTAATAAAATTAATACTCCAAAATAGAAAAACCTTAAGTCTAAACCTTCTCGCAAAATAGGGAAAATAAATGCTAAAAAAACTATTGATGAACCTGGATCAGGTTGAAGAGTAATGAGCAAAATAGGAACAAATATAATAGTTCCGACAAGAATAATATCCCTAAACTTATTAAGGTCTGTCTGAATAATACTTAAAAATTTTGCTAAAAATAGTGCAGTACACAATTTAGCAAATTCAGAAGGTTGAAAGCTTATAGGACCTAATATGTACCAGGATTTTGCTCCACCTCTTTCAACACCAAAAAAGAAAAGACTTATCAATAAGATTAAAGATAAAAAGTAAACTATTGAAGCTATATTATCAAAAAACTTAGACTTAGTAAATATTATAATTAGTGCGGCAATTAAGCTTATAGCTAGAAAAATTAATTGTTTCCCTACAAGTGTTGTATAATCAAAAATGGAGGTAAATAACTCAGTGTAACTTGAAGAATAAACATTTATAATTCCGAATGTAACAAGAATGGCATAAGTAGTTAGTGATATCAAATCATATTTTAATATTCTATTCATTTATGCTAAAGTTTTCAAACTTATAAGGCTTTTCATATTCATCAATAAGACTTCCATTTACCATTCTATTTTCAAGCCATTTTCTACCGACATCCTCTTTTAAATATTTCTCAATAATTAAGCTAGCAATTGGTGCAGCCCACCTACTTCCCCAGTAACCATTTTCAATGAATACAGAAACAGCAATCTTTGGATCGTCAGCAGGAGCAAAAGCTATAAATGTTGAGTGATCAGTTAACTGTTTCTTTTCATTTTCAATCAAAATAAAATTTTCAACAGTACCTGTTTTGCCAGCAACACTAATTCCATTAATCTTAGCAATTCTTGCAGTGCCTCTATCAACTACATCTACCATTCCATCAATTACAATTTCGAAGTTTTCCTTATCAATAGTAGTATAATTTTTTTCTCTATTATTAATTAATTTGTTGTTAATACTTTTTACGAAATGAGGCTTAATATAAAAACCACGATTAGCAATTGCAGTTGCAAAGTTTGCCATTTGAATGGGAGTAGTTAGAATCTCCCCTTGGCCAATAGAATTTGAAATTATTGTTGAAGATCCCCATCTATTTGTGCCATAAAATCGATTATAATAATCTGATTCTGGAATAAATCCTTTTTTCCCTATAGACAAATCATAACCTAAGTAATTACCAAGACCAAAACTTTTCATATGAGTAGCCCAGTTATCTAGTCCCTCACTTGATGTTACATATTTATCTATGATGCCTCTATATGTTCTAGCAAAATAAGTATTACAAGAGTTATATATTCCTTTTTTTAAATTACTTATGGTTCCAAATGGATTGTGACATCCCATAAAAGCATTTCTTGAATAATAATGTCCTGCATTACATTTGAAAGTTGTATTTTCATTAATTACTCCTTCTTGTAGACCAATTAAGGCATTTAGTATTTTTATCGGAGAGCCAGGTGAGTACTGAGCTTGAAGTGATCTATCAAATAATGGTTTATTAATTGAATCATTTAAAAGTTTATTATAATTTTCAGTTCGGTCTTGCCCAACAAATTGCTCTGATTTATATGTAGGAGAGCTAACTAAAGTAAGAATTTCACCAGTTGATGGTTCAATTGCAACAACGCCACCTCTTTTGTTTTGAAGAAGACTCTCAGCATATTCTTGAAGAGCTATATCTATTGTAAGAGTAATATTTTTTGCTTTTGAAGGCGTTACATCACTTAATGAGTTATTAAATGGCCCAATAACTCTATTAAATCTGTCTTTTTGAAAATACTTTTTACCCTTAATACCTTTCAATTCATCTTCATAATATTTTTCTATTCCTTGTTTTCCTATCATCTCACCTTTTTCATAATAAGAGTTATTTTTGATATCATTTTTGTCAACTTCTCCAGTGTACCCAATTACATTGCTTGCAAATGGTTTAATGTAATCTCTTACAGAATTTTTCCTCAAATAAAACCCCTCAAATAGCCATATTTTTTCTTGAAGAAATGCATTTGTCTCTTTTGATATTTGGGATTTAATAACTGATGGAAGTTTTTTTGAATATTTAATGGAACTATTTATCTCTTTTTTTAACTCATCTGGATTCATATCAATTAACCTAGCAAAAGAAATTGTGTCAAATTCAGTGGTGTTATCCGGAACTATTATTAATTCGTATGAAGGCTGATTGGCTACAAGAAGATTCCCATTTCTGTCATAAATTAAGCCTCTTTCAGGATAAACAGACAGTTCCTGTACTGCAAAATCTGAATTAAAATAAGAATCATTTGACAACTGAAGTGAAGCTAGTCTCATAATAAATATTACTGAAACACTTATTGTTAACCATATTAGTATATATTTTTTTAACATTAATTATTAGATATTAATCTTGAAATAATCCAAACAATTATAAAGGTAGCAATTGAATTAATAAAAGCATATAAAAAGATTGTGCTTAAAAGATTAATATTAAAAAATATTAACGAGTAGTAAAGAATAGAATGAATTGCAATTAGTGATGAAAAGAATGAAATCCTGCTAAATAAAGGTGTGCCTTTAATCATAGCTGAAGGTAAATTAGCATTAACTCCAAATGAACTTTTTTCGATCCTACCTCTTAAATAACATATTGTTATTGTTGAAAAAGTATGACTGCCATATGTTTGCATCGAAAGATCAATAATTAAACCGATTAAGAATCCTAGTATTAATAAAACAGTTTTATCATATGTTGTTTTGTAATGAACGAAAATAATCAGATAAATAAAAGGTGTAATGAAACCAAATAACTTAAATTGATTAAAGATTAATAACTGTAATGCTATAATTGTAGTGTAAAATAAAATATTTTTAAGTAATTCTCTATTCATTTAGTAAACTTTGAATTTCATTGTTATCAGTCCTGTTTAAAATGTATAAGTTTGATAGAGAAGAAAAATCGTTAAAAATCTCAACATCAATTTCATAATATCCTTCTAGAGAGCTGTTATCATAATTGACAATTTTACCGATTGGAACACCTTTTGGGAAATAAAAAGACATTCCTCCAGTCACAACTGTATCTCCAACTTTGATAGTACTGCTAAGTGGTATATCATTTAATTTTAAAATTTTTGCATTTAAACCATCCCATGTCACTGAACCAATAGTAGAAGAATTTTTAAGTATTGCATTTAATCTTAAATCTGTATTTAATAATGAGATTATTGAAGCGTAATTGTTTGTAACATTTTTCACAATTCCAACCACACCTTTTGAAGAGATTACACCCGTCTCTAAGTTTATGCTATCTAATTTACCCTTATCAATTATGATTATGTTTTTAATCTTATTAATTGAGTTCACAATTACTTTTGCACTATTTATAGAATTTAATTTGTCTTCATTAATTTTTGTGTACTTATGGTTTAGCTCCATCTTTTTTAGTTGAAGATTTTCACTAATAAGTTTTTCATTTTCCTTTTTAAGATTAAAATATGAAGTGATAGATGAAGAAAATTTTGATGAAGTCGCAGATAAATATGTAGAAATTTTTCCAAGCTCATTGAAATGTAATGTGCTGTTGTTATATAAGAAAGTGAATGTTATGAATGATAGAATTAAATAAATAATTAAGTTCCTATTCTTAACTATGGAATTAATTATAGATCGCATTAAACTATTTACTTGATTAGGACTGACTTAAATTTGTCAATATTTTTAAGAGCTATTCCTGTCCCCCTAACAACTGCTTGTAAGGGGTCTTCAGCAATGTAAACTGGAAGGTCAGTTTTTTTTGATAATCTTTCATCAAGACCTCTAAGCAAAGCACCTCCACCGGCTAAATAGATTCCAGTATTATAAATATCTGCCGCAAGTTCAGGAGGCGTCTGAGATAATGTTTCCATAATAGAGTCTTCAATCCTTATGACAGACTTATCAATAGCCTTTGCTACTTCAATATGCGAAATAATCTTTTCTTTTGGTTTGCCTGATAACAAATCTCTACCCTGAACATGCATATCTTCAGGCGGCTCGTCTAAGCTTTCAGTAACAGAACCCACTTCAATTTTAATTTTTTCAGCAGTTCTATCACCAACATATAAGTTATGTTTAGTTCTCATGTAATAGACAATATCATTGGTAAGTACATCACCTGCAACTTTTAAAGACTTCTCACATACAATTCCTGATAATGCAATAACAGCAATCTCAGTAGTCCCTCCACCAATATCGACAACCATATTACCTTTAGGTTTAACAATATCTATACCAATTCCAATAGCTGCCGCCATTGGTTCATGTATCAAGTATACTTCTTTACCATTTACTCTTTCTGCAGATTCTTTTACAGCTCTCATCTCAACTTCAGTTATACCTGATGGTATACATATTACCATGGTTAATGAGGGAGAAAACCACCTTTTTTTTAAAGTAGGAATACTTTTAATTAACTCACTTATCATTTTTTCTGAAGCCTCAAAATCAGCAATCACTCCGTCCTTCAAAGGTCTAATTGTTTTTATATTTTCATGAGTCTTACCCTGCATAAATTTTGCCTCTTCACCAATTGCGATAATTTTTTTTGTTGATCGATCCATTGCAACAATAGATGGACTATTGATGACAACCTTATCATTATGAATAATTAGTGTATTTGCTGTACCAAGGTCAATCGCTATTTCTTCCGTAAAAAATCCCATAATAATTTGCAAAGGTAGTTAAATAATGATAATCTAATGTTTAAAATGCCTTATTCCTGAAAACATCATTGACATTTTATTTTGATTGCAAAATTCTATTGAATCTGTATCTCTTACAGATCCTCCTGGCTGAATAATAGATTTAATACCATTTTTAAATGAAATTTCAACACAATCAGAAAATGGAAAAAATGCATCACTAGCTAAACTTGCTCCATTTAGATCAAATCCAAATTTCTTTGATTTGTATATTGCTTGCTTTAATGCATCAATTCTTGAAACTTGTCCCATACCAGATCCAATTAATTGTTGATTTTTAGTGATAATAATACAATTGGATTTTGTATGCTTGGCAATAATTGATGCAAGTACTAAATCATCAGAATTATTTTTGTCTGGAGATATATTGGTTACAACTTTAAATTCATCAAAAGTTTCAGTCTTATAATCAAAATCTTGCTCTAGCTCACCATTAAGGCAAGTTCGTTTTTGAATACCTACTTTTGGGATTTTCTTTAATTTAATTAAAATCCTATTTTTTTTTGATTTTAATACTTTCAACGCTCCATTTTCAAAATCAGGAGCAATTAATATCTCAAAGAATAATTCATTAATTTGATTTGCAGTATTTTCATCAACAATTTTATTTGTTGTGAGAATGCCACCATAAGCTGATATGTTGTCGCTAGCTAGGGAATCATTATATGCTTCAGTTAAATTGTCCCTAATAGCAACTCCACATGGATTGTTATGTTTATGTATAAGAAAAATTGATTTATCTGATACTAAATCTCTTAATAAATTAATTGACGAATCAATGTCGAGTAGGTTATTATATGAAATCTCTTTACCATTGATTTGCTCTAGACATTCTTTAAAATTACCTATAAATCTAGCTTTTTGATGAGGATTCTCTCCATATCTTAATTGTATTGAAGTATTACTTTCATTTAAATATGAAAATATTTCTGAGTCATAATTTGAGCTTTTATTAAATGCCTCAACTGCGAGTTTTTTTCTGAAAGAAATATCAGTTGAACAATTATTATTTAAGACTTCTGCTAAGCCTTCATATTGAGATGAGCAACTTATACATACTGTATTTTTATAATTTTTTGCAGCTGCTCTTATTAGTGATACCCCGCCAATATCAATTTTTTCAATTATTTCATTATGGTTATTAGAGTTTTTTACTGTTTCTTCAAATGGGTACAAGTCTACAATCACCAGATCAATATCTGGGATATCATATTTTTTAGAATCCTCAATATCTGAGGTAGAATTTGTCTTTAATATACCTCCAAAAACTTTAGGATGAAGAGTCTTTACCCTTCCATTAAGTATAGATGGATAAGAAGTTAGATCTTCTACTTTTTCTAATTTAATACCAAGTTTTGAAATAAAATCATAAGTCCCACCAGTTGAATAAATTTTTATATTGTTGTTGGAAAGCAAATAGCAAATGTTTTCAAGTTTATCTTTATTAAAAACTGAAATTAATGCAGATTCTATTTTCTTCATACCCTAAAATCTAATTTACAAAAAAACCTGCTCAAAGGCAGGTTTTTTTTATAGTTTAGAGGGTTACATCATGCCTGGCATGCCTCCGCCTCCCATTGGAGGCATGGGTGCTGGATTATCCTCTTTAATATCAACTAATGCACATTCAGTAGTTAAAATCATTCCTGCAACAGATGCTGCATTTTCAAGTGCAACTCTAGTTACCTTTTTTGGATCAATTATTCCCTCTTTAAGCATATCAACATATTTACCTTCTTTTGCATTATATCCAAAGTTTTTACTTCCTTCCAAAACCTTTGAAACAACAACTGAGCCTTCACCTCCAGAATTTTCCACAATAGTTCTTAGTGGAGTTTCAATTGCTTTAATTACAATTTGAATTCCTGTAATTTCGTCAGAGTTGCTTGCTTTTACTTTATCTAAATCACTCTTTGAGCTAAGTAAAGCAACTCCACCACCTGCAACAATTCCCTCTTCAATTGCTGCTCTTGTTGCATGAAGTGCATCATCAACTCTATCCTTTTTTTCTTTCATTTCAACCTCTGATGGAGCACCAACATATAGAACAGCAACACCACCAGCTAGCTTAGCTAGTCTCTCTTGAAGTTTCTCCTTATCGTAATCTGAACTAGTAGTTTCAATTTGTGCTTTGATTTGATTAACTCTAGATTTAATATCACTTTTATTTCCAGAGCCATTTACTATTGTAGTATTGTCTTTGTCAATTGTCACTTTTTCAGCAGTACCCAACATGTCAATTGTGGTATTTTCCAATGTAAAGCCTCTTTCCTCAGAAATTACTGTACCACCAGTTAAAATTGCTATATCTTCAAGCATTGCTTTTCTTCTATCTCCAAAGCCTGGAGCTTTAACTGCAGCAATCTTTAATGAGCCTCTTAATTTATTTACAACAAGTGTAGCTAGAGCTTCACCATCAATATCTTCTGCAATAATTAAAAGAGGTTTACCAGATTGAGCAACTGGTTCCAATATTGGAAGTAAATCCTTCATAACAGATATTTTTTTATCAGTTATCAAGATTTGAGGTGTTTCTAAATCAGCTTCCATCTTTTCTGAATCAGTAACAAAATAAGGTGATATATATCCTCTATCAAACTGCATACCTTCAACTACATCAACATATGTTTCTGTACCTTTAGCTTCTTCAACAGTAATAACACCCTCTTTCCCAACCTTTTCAAAAGCTTCAGTAATAAGTTTCCCAATATTATCATCATTGTTGGCTGAGATGCTTGCTACTTGGAGTATTTTTTCAGAAGCACTTCCAATTTCGACAGATTGCTTAGCTAAACCTTCAACAACAGATGAAACTGCTTTATCAATACCTCTTTTCAAGTCCATGGGGTTAGCACCTGCAGCAACATTTTTCAAACCTTCAGTAACAATTGACTGTGCAAGTATAGTTGCAGTAGTTGTACCATCACCTGCAAGATCATTTGTTTTTGATGCAACTTCTTTCACCATTTGAGCTCCCATGTTTTCAAGATTGTCATTTAATTCTATCTCTTTTGCTACAGTAACACCATCCTTGGTGACTTGAGGGGCTCCAAAAGATTTTCCAATAATTACATTTCTTCCTTTGGGGCCAAGTGTAACCTTGACAGCATTAGCCAATGCGTCAACACCGCGTTTAATTCCGTCTCGTGCTTCAATATCAAATTCAATTTTTTTTGCCATTTTTTTTAATTTAAATTATACAATTGCAAGAATATCATTCTCTTTCATAATTAAGTAATCAACACCATTATGGTGCAGCTCAGTACCTGCGTATTTTCCGTAAAGGACAACATCACCTGCCTTTAAAGTTACAGGGTTTTCTTTTGTACCTGGCCCTACAGCTACGATTTTACCTCTTTGTGGCTTTTCTTTAGCTGAGTCAGGTATTATTATACCAGAAGATGTTTTAGTCTCCGCCTCTGAAGGTTCTACTAAAACCCTATCTGCTAATGGTTTAATACTTATTTTACTCATTTTTTATTTTATTTTATTTTAATTTTTCATAAACTATGCCAATCTTCCAATTTGTGTCAAAGAAGCTCAATATATGACATCATGACATTTTATTGATCTAGATCAGAAGGAATTTCTGGAATAGTTTGCTCAGGAATTTCTGGAATAGTTTGCTCAGGAATTGATTCATCCAAAAGTATAGAATCTGAATTTTCAGTGTCATTCATTAAAGTTACATTAGAAATCAATATTAGAGTTAACAAAATAGCTGCAAGTACCCAAGTACTTCTATCAAGAAAATCTGTAGTACTTTTTACACCACCAATTTGTTGCTGTCCACCACCAAATGTTGATGATAATCCACCTCCTTTAGGATTTTGAACCATAACGACTAGTACAAGAAGAATACAGACAAAGATTATAAGCGATACTAATATCCAAAAAGTTCCCATAATTATTCTTTAGTTTCTAATTTTTTTATATAAATTATTTGGTTTGCAAAGAAACTACTTTTTTTTGGATATTTCAAGCTTAAAATTTCATAAGCCTTAATAGCTTTGCTAAACTTTTTTTGATTAACATAAATCTTTGCAAGGGTTTCTGTAATTAGTTCATCCCTTATTTTTGTTTCAATTTTTAAATTGGAATCTGATTTTTGATCTTGTAAAAATTCAATTTTAGGTGAATTTTTAATAAACTTATCAATTAAATCAAACTTCTTTTCAAATTCTGGTGAATCATCGCTTATAATATCAAACCAATCAAGGAAAGAATTTTTTTCAGCTTTTGAGTTAGAAATAATATTAACCTTTTCAAGACTAAAAAGCCAATCTCTTAAAACTTTTCTGTTACTTGTAAGCAATGCAGTTTTAGGAAGCAACTCCTTATAAGCCTCCTTTTCCTGAACTTTTAAACTTTTGAGATAATGTGCAGATGCAGACTGAAAATATGGATAAGAATTTAAAATTCTCTTAAGATTATTAGCCTGTCTTTCATCTTTTGGATTATAATTTCTAATTATGTTAGAATATGAATTTTTTGAGTTATCTACCATTTAGCAAGAGTTTCATTAAAAATATCTTGAGTTATTCTTTCAAAAATTTCTAGTAGAGCAGAATCTTTAATATCATATACTTGAAGATTACCAGGGAAATCATAATAAAAAGAAAACCTTTTTTCAATGTTATCATCCTCATTATTTAAATTTTCATAACTAACCATTACAGCCATTGTTAATCTGTTTTGTGCTGCTTTTATTTCAGCAGTTGCTGCCATTGGAGTTACACTATATTCAACAATTTCTCCACTGTAGATAATATCTCCACCTTCGTTAACAAGGTTTAAACTTGTTTGGTTAACGATTAAATCTTGCAAAGCAATTGTAAAATCTCTATCAAGTCCTGGTTCAATTGTAGAACCAGGTTTACCACCTGCAGTATTCTCAAAATAATCTACTTGAAATGTCTCAACTCCTACCGGGATTGAGGATCCAGTTAAACTGTATATACCACAAGAAATAACAATTGATGAGCTAATTACTATTATTAAAATTTGCTTATAAATCTGATACATCTCCCAAATTAAGTTGTTTAATTTTTCTGTAAAGTGTTCTTTCAGAAATACCTAGCTCCTTTGCCGCATTTTTTCTTCTACCATTTGTTCTTATTAAGGCTTGTTTGATCATCTCAACTTCCTTATCATGTAAAGATAGTGTTTCTTCTTCCTCAATTGTCTCAGCATATTCAAATGAACTGTCAATCTTAGGATTAACTTCAATGTCAATATCTGATTTAAAATCTATTTTCTTTAAATCCTGTTTAGACTCATCTTCTCCATATATTTTTTCAATTAATCCTTGATTCTTCTTCTTTACTTCAGTTGAGCTATCTCCTTGCATTAACTCTTGAGTGAGTTTTTTTAAATCATTTAAATCATTTTTCATATCAAATAAAACTTTGTATAGAATTTCTCTTTCAGATGAAAAAGAGGAGTTGTCTTCTTTAATATCATCCATTGTAGCAGGTAATTTAGAAATTTTATTAGGTAAATAATGATTTAGAGTCTCAGTATTTAAATTTCTCTCCTTTTCAAGTATTGACATTTGTTCAGCAATGTTCCTAAGTTGTCTTATATTACCTTTCCAGTCCTGTTGACATAAAATTTGTTGAGCAGTTTCATCTAGTCTAAGAGTAGGCATATTATATTTTTGGGCAAAATCAGATGCAAACTTTCTAAATAATATAGGAATGTCTTCTTTTCTTTGCCTAAGAGGAGGAATATTGATAATAATTGTGCTTAACCTGTAAAATAGATCTTCTCTAAATTTACCTTTTTTTATGGCTTCTTCCATGTTGACGTTAGTTGCTGCAACTATTCTAACATTTGTTTTTTCAACCTTTGAAGATCCAACTTTAATAAATTCACCACTTTCTAAAACTCTTAAAAGTCTAACTTGCGTAGCAAGCGGAAGCTCTCCTACTTCATCTAAAAAAATAGTACCACCATCAGCTACTTCAAAATAACCACTTCTATTTGTTGTTGCACCTGTAAATGCCCCTTTTTCATGGCCAAATAGCTCTGAGTCAATAGTTCCATCCGGAATTGCACCACAATTAACTGCTATATATTTTGAGTGTTTTCTGTGTGAGTATTGGTGAATAATTTTTGGAATATTTTCTTTTCCAACACCACTTTCACCAGTTACTAAAACTGATATATCTGAATTAGCAACTTGAATTGACTTTTCAATAGCTCTATTGAGTTTAGGATTATCCCCAATAATTCCGAATCTCTGTTTAACTGCAAGTATTGATTCCATTAGACTTTAACTTTATAAATATCTCCAATTAATGTTGCTGTTGTACACTCATTTATTTTAACATCTACAACGTCTCCTAGCGAAAAATTATATTTTGGAAACACAACAACATTATTCTCACTTGTTCTACCACTCCAATAATCATCTGATTTCTTTGAAGACTTATCAATTAGAACAGAACACTTGCTATTAATAAATCTTCTATTTCTCTCAAAGCTATGTTTTTGCTGAAGAGTAATGATTTCCTCTAATCTTCTTTGCTTCAATTTAGGACTAATATCATCTTTGAAATGTCTAGCAGCGTAAGTTCCAGGTCTTTCAGAATAGGCAAACATATAACCAAAGTCATATTTTACCTCTTCCATAAGTGATAACGTATCTTGATGATCTCTTTCAGTTTCAGTTGGAAAACCTGTTATCATATCATGAGAGATTCCACAATTAGGAATAATCTCTCTTATTTTTTTTATAAGTTCAAGATATTCCTGTCTTGTATGCAACCTATTCATTTTTTTAAGAATCCTATCACTTCCTGATTGAATTGGTAAATGAATGTGATTACATATGTTTTCATATTTAGCCATAGTTTCTATAACATCAACAGTCATATCCTGTGGATTTGAGGTAGAGAATCTAATTCTGATTTCTGGGAAGTTTGTTGCAACTAGTTCCAATAAATCAGAAAATCTTTTAGCATTTAGTTTCTGATATTCACTGGCTTTTTTAAAATCTTTTTTTGGCCCCCCTCCATACCAAAGGTAGCTGTCAACATTTTGCCCTAAAAGGGTTATCTCCTTGTAACCTTTTTCATTTAATTCATTTATTTCTCTTAAAATGCTATCAGGGTTTCTACTTCTTTCTCTACCTCTTGTAAAAGGTACAACACAAAAAGTACACATATTATCACAACCTCTTGTTATAGATACAAATGCGTTAATACCATTATTATGAATTCTAACAGGGGAAATATCATCATAAGTTTCAGATTTAGATAGAATTACATTTACTGCTCTTTGATTATGTTCTACTTCATCTAATAGATTTGGTAGATCTTTATATGAGTCAGGTCCAACAACTAAATCAACAATTTTTTCCTCATCAAGAAGTTTTTCTTTTAACCTTTCTGCCATACAACCCAATAAGCCAACTTTAAGATCTTTATTTTCTTTTTTCTGTGAATTGAAGTTTTTTAGTTTATTTCTTACAGTTTGCTCAGCTTTGTCTCTAATGGAACAAGTATTCAGTAATAAAAGATTAGCATCTTCTGCCTTATCGGTGAGTTTATAACCATCCATCTTTAGAATTGATGCAACTACTTCGCTATCAGCAAAATTCATCTGACATCCATATGTTTCAATATATAATGACTTCTTTTTAATATTAATTTAATTTAGCTTACAAAATTAATTAATTAATTGAAAATATGCCAATTTGTCAGTAATTTTCAGTTATTTAAAGAAATTAACTCAATTTTATTTTCCTCTATATAATTCTCAATCCTTTGAGAGTGCTTATCAATTAGAGCATCTAATTTTATTATTTCTGAATCTAATTCTTCTTTTACTTGAATAAAGAATTCTTTTGCTTGATCTGTAGGAGGATAATCTCCTCTTTGAGAATCTGCTAGTAAAAATGCAATTCTATTGTTTATTCGAATTCCATAATTTAGTGGATCTTGTCTACTTTGATTTTTTGTCATATGAATATTGTTTTCAATTTTAGAGATATCAGCTAAGTATTTCTCTATCATTTCTTGTAATTCAAGATTACTTTTACTTACCTCAGAAATAAAAATCATATTATTTTTAATATCTCTTATATCAATTATTTTTTGGTTAGCTCTGCTGACTTCATCTCTGACTTTAATTAAAAATTCTAATTGATCTTCATAATCAGCTTGAGAAATCTTAACTCTTGGATCTTTCACTATCTCAAATTCTTTTTGTAATACTTTATTATTGTATGTCATTTTAATAATATACTTTCCAGGGGTAACTTTTGGGCCTACATTTGGTGAAGAATAAAGAACCATACCTTCAAATGATTTAAACCCTGGATACCTCATATCCCAGATTAGTCTATTTCCACCGGATTTAGGATATAATGAGTCAAAATTATCTGAACTCAATGCATTATCAATATCATTTGGATTACTTAAAACAGGATTTCCAATCATTATATTATTATCATTATTTACAATCTGAGAGTATTTATCTTGATTATTTGTAAAAGTTCTAATGACTGTTCCATCCTTATTTTCGATATCAATTTTTAGGTAATCATCATCTTTGAGATTTTCTATATAATAATTTATAATTACTCCATTAGGGTGGTTTTGGCCTGATAAAAGATTATTGGGCCTACTTAGTCCACCTGATTGAGCCATTCTGTATGAAAGGTCAGGTTTAAAAAGGATCGCATCATTATCTTGATTATCATCATTTAATTGGTGTAGAGGAGTTAAATCATCAATAATCCAAAAACTTCTACCATGAGTAGCCACAACTAGGTCATTATCTTTAACTTCAAGGTCTCTAATGGATGTTACGGGAAGATTTAACTGAAATTCAGACCATGAATTTCCATCATCAAAACTAATGTACATTCCCCACTCTGTTCCTGCATAGAGAAGACCTTCTCTTTTTTTGTCGCTTCTTATAACTCTAGTATAATAATTTGAATTAATTCCATCCGTAATAAGGCTCCAAGTTTTTCCGTAATCCTCAGTCTTGTATAGATATGGTGTATAATCACCAAACTTATATGAGGTTGCAGCTACATATGCTTTCCCTTTCTTAAATGGACTTGGATCAATACTATTTATCATGTTTAATTCAGGTGATAATTTTTTTGGTGGAGTGATATTCTCCCATGTTTCACCTCCGTCTTTTGTTATATGAATTAAACCATCATCACTCCCAATCCAGATTACATTTTCCTCTAGTTCTGATTCAGCAATTGCAAAAATATTAGCATAATACTCAGCTCCAGTATTATCTTGAGTAATGGGACCACCCGATGACTTAATTGTACCTGGAATATTTCTGGTTAAATCTGGGGATATTGTTTTCCATGTTTGTCCACTGTTTTCAGACAGATGTAAATAATTTGAGCCTGCATACAACTTATTTGGATTGTTTGGACTAAACATAACCGGAAAGTTCCAATTGAATCGATACTTCATAACCTCAGCACCTGATCCTGCAGGATTATCAGGCCATACATTGACTGACCTAATTTGACCATTTGAATGATCTTGCATCATCATGTAGCCTTTATATGTTCCTCCAAATACAATCTCGTTATTCTTTGGGTCAGGAGCTAAATGGGCACTTTCTCCCCCAGCACTTGGCTCCCAATCTCTTTCAGTTATTGAAGAGCTAGAGGTCCTATGTTTTATTCTTATGGTACTATTATCTTGTTGAGCACCATAAATCCTATATGGAAAAGAATTATCTGTAGATACTCTGTAAAATTGTGCTGTAGGTTGATTAAAGTATGTTGACCAATTTTCTCCTCCATCATTTGAAACTTGTGCACCACCATCATCAGCAATTACCATTCTCATATTATTATTTGGATCAATCCATAAATCATGATGATCTCCATGAGGAGCATTCTTTAGTTTAAAAGTTTTTCCTCCATCTGTTGATACTCCATAACTTACATTAAGAACAAATACTTTATCTTCATTTTGAGTATCAGCATAAATTCTTGTATAATACCACGCTCTCTGTCTTAATGCCCTATTAGAGTTAACTTTTTCCCAATTATAACCTCCATCATCTGATCTAAATAAACCTCCATTATCTGCTTCTACCATTACCCATATTCTTTTAGAATTTACCGGAGAAATTGCTACACCAACTATTCCCCATGGAAATGATGGCAATCCACTAAATTCTGAAATATCTTGCCATGTTTTCCCACTATCATAACTTCTAAAAATTTTTGAATCAGGACCTCCACTATCCATTCTATACCCATTCCTTTTCATTTGCCAAGTTGTAGCATATATTATTCTAGAATTATTAGGATCTAGAATAAGATCCCCAATCCCAGCTTTATCAGAAACGTATAAGATTTTTTCCCATGTTATTCCACCATCATTTGTTTTATAAAGCCCTCTATCAGAATTGGGCTTCCATAAATTTCCAATAACTCCAACATAAACTATTTTAGGATTCTTAGGATGAATTCTAATTCTAGATATATGCTCAGATTTTGGCAATCCAATGTATTGCCATGTTTCACCTGCATCTGTACTTTTCCACATTCCGTGCCCAGAGGAAACATTTCCTCTTAAGGTTTGTTCCCCTTCACCCACATATATGATGTTAGGATCAGATTCACTAACTGCTATTGCCCCTATACTTCCACCAAAATAACCATCACTAATAGGTTCCCATGTAGAGCCAGCATCTTCTGTTTTCCAGACCCCGCCACCTGCAGTACCCATGTAGTAGAGGTTAGGATTATTTAATACGCCAACAGCAGTACCTGCTCGACCACCTCTAAATGGACCAATAAGCCTGTATTCAATTGAATTATATAGACTTTCATCATAATTTATTTTGGATATTTTTGACTGTCCATAGGTGTTAATAGAAAAGATTAAAGAAATTAGGGTTAGTAAATATTTTATCCTCATTTTATTTTTTTTTGATTTTTAATTTACAAAAAAAGATAAAATCTTGATGTAGAATAATATTCAAATATTATATAAATGCTGAAATTTTATCAAATCCACCTTTGATATTTACAATATTTGTTATAGATTTTGATTGAAGAATTGAACAGGCAATCATACTCCTGTATCCACCTTTACAATGAATATAGAGTTTGTCATTATCATCAATACTTTGAATTTTATCTTTTAAATCTATCAATGGGATGTTTAATGACTCTCTAATAGAACTGAAGTTATTTTCACTTTGTGATCTAACATCTAGAATATTTAAATTATCCTTTGAAATGAGAGATGCAAAATCTTCAGGATCAATGTTTTCTATTGATTCAAAGTTTTTATTTGCTTTAATCCAAGAATTAATTCCACCTGACAAGTATCCTTTAATATTGTCAAATCCAACCCTTGAAAGTCTAAGTATAGCCTCTTCTTCTCTGCCATCAGGAGCTATTAAAATTATAGGCTGATTTATGTCCTCTAGAATTTCACCTGCCCATGGAGCAAACCTTCCTTCCAAACCAATAAAAATTGATCCATGTATGTGTGATTCTGCAAAATCATCTTCATTTCTAACGTCTAGTAGTGTTACATAGTTCTTCATTTTATCAACATAATTAGCATTTAGTGGTTTAAGAGAATTATTTAGAATTAAATGGGGCTCTAAATACCCTTCTTTATTTAAATAAACATTAGATGGAAAGTATTTTGGAGGTTCTTCTAGCCCATCAAGAACTTCATTTACGAATTCATCTTTAGTCATGTTCTCTCTCAATGCATAATTCGTTAATTTTTGATCTCCAAGTTTTCCAACAGTTTCTGAACTTAAGTCTTTACCACACGAAGTTCCTTGACCATGCCCAGGGTATACGATTACATTATCATCAAGTATCATTATTTTATTTCTAAGACTATCGTATAGCATTGAGGCAAGATCCCTATTACTATGGGTTGATTTTTGTGAAAGATCAGGTCGACCTACATCACCAAGAAACAGGGTATCACCTGTAAATATTGCATGATCTCTATTATCAGAATCTCTCAATAAATATGTTGTACTTTCAATTGTATGACCAGGTGTATGGATAGCAACAAATGTTACATCACCTAGTTTAAACTCTTCGTAGTCTTTTGCATTTGTGGTTTTAAAACTTGTATTAGCTTTTGGACCATAAATTATATTAGCCCCTGTCTTTTTTGCTAGGTTTAAATGTCCACTTATAAAATCTGCATGAATATGGGTTTCAAAAATATATTTAATAGATGAACCGGAAATTTCTGCCTTTTCTATGTAGGAGTCTATCTCTCTTATAGGGTCTATAATAGCAACTTCATTATTACTCTCTATATAGTAAGAACCTTGAGATAGACATTTAGTATAAATCTGTTCAACTTTCATATTTAAACAAAATTAGTTTCTTTAAAACTATATAGCAATTATGTTAAACAAATTTTAAAATTTTTATATTTTTTTTAATCATAACAATAAATCTATTTACATTTAGGGCCAAATTTTATATATGCCAAAAAATTTAGTCATAGTTGAATCTGCTACAAAGGCTAAAACAATTGAAAAAATATTGGGTCAAGATTTTAAGGTTGTTTCCTGTGTTGGTCATATTTCTGACCTACCAGTTAAAGAACTTGGGGTTGATGTTAAAAATGATTTTAAACCTAAATATGTAATACCAACTGAAAAGAAGCCAATAATTCGAGATTTGAAAAAATATGTTAAGGACTCTGATAAGGTTTGGTTAGCAAGTGATGAAGATAGAGAGGGTGAAGCTATTGCATGGCATCTATACGAAAATCTTGATTTAGCTAATAAAGATTATGAGAGAATTGTCTTTCATGAAATAACTAAGAATGCTATTTTAAATGCACTTGAGACTCCAAGAGATATTAATTTTAATTTAGTTAATGCTCAACAAGCAAGAAGAGTACTTGATAGGTTGGTTGGTTATGAATTGTCTCCTGTTCTATGGAGAAAGGTCAAGGCTGGATTATCAGCAGGAAGAGTGCAATCAGTTTCTGTAAGGCTTATTGTTGAAAAAGAAAGAGAGATAAAAAATTTTAGATCTGAAAGCTCATATAAATTAATTGGAGTTTTTGAAAATGAAGATGGGGTAAAACTTCGGGCTGAATTAAATGAAAAATATTTTTCAGTTGAAGAAGTTAAGAAATTCTTAGAAAAGAATTATAATTCTGTTTTCAATGTTTTAAGTACAGATAAGAAACCTGCTAAAAAATCCCCAACACCGCCTTTTACAACCTCTACTCTCCAACAAGAGGCTTCAAGAAAATTAGGATTTGGAGTCACTCGAACAATGTCAACTGCTCAAAAACTATATGAAGCTGGACTTATAACTTATATGAGAACTGATAGTGTAACAATATCAAATGAGGCAAAGTCAACTATAGTTCAAAAAATAGAAAGTAAGTATGGTGAAAATTATGTTAATCTTAGAGATTACAAAAACAAGAATAAATCTGCTCAAGAAGCACATGAAGCTGTAAGGCCTACAGATATTAATGTTGAGGAAATTACCTCGGATTATGACCAGCAAAGACTTTACCATTTAATTTGGAAAAGAACAATCTCTTCACAAATGTCAGATGCTCAAATTGAAAGAACGGTAGTTAATATAAATTCTGATTCTTACAGCGAAATATTTGTTGCGAGGGGAGAGGTAATAAAATTTGATGGTTTTTTAAGAGTATACAATGAGGGTACTGATGATGAGATAGAAGAAGAAAAAGGTGTTTTGCCAGCACTATCTGTAGATGAAGATCTAAACTTATTAAATATTAGCTCTAGGGAATCTTTTTCAAGACCACCATCAAGATTTACTGAAGCTTCTTTGGTAAAAAAATTGGAAGAACTAGGTATTGGAAGACCTGCTACATATGCTACTACTATATCAACCATTCAAAATAGAGGATATATAGCTAAGGGAGTCAATGAAGGATTAGATAGAAATTATAATTTAATAGAGTTTACTGAAAATGGTATTAAAGAATCTCAATTAAAAGAAAAGACTGGTTCAAATAAAGGAAAACTTGTTCCTACGGATATAGGTATGATAGTTAATGACTTCTTAGTCGATAATTTCAATAATATTTTAGATTATGGGTTTACAGCAGAAGTTGAAAAGAATTTTGATAAAATTGCAACTGGAGACCAGGATTGGACAGATATAATTAAACAATTTTACAGTGATTTTCATGAAAATGTAAATGAAGTTAAAGATAATGCAGAAAGACAATCTGGTGAAAAAATTTTAGGGTCTGATCCAAACTCTGGAAGAGTTGTTAAAGTTAGACTTGGAAAGTTTGGGCCAATTGCTCAAATTGGAACCATTGATGAAGAAGAGAAGCCACTATTTGCAAGTTTAACAAAAGACCAGCAACTAGACACAATATCACTTGAGGAGGCTCTGGAATTATTTAAATTTCCTAAAGAAATAGGAAATTACAAAGGTGAAAATGTGACTGTAAACAATGGAAGGTACGGACCTTACATTAAATTTTCAAATAAATCTATATCAATTTCAAATGGAATTGATCCTCATTCTGTTGATTTAAATCTAGCAGTTGAGTTAATTGACGAAAAAATTAAATCTGATGAACCTATTCACACTTACAATGATAAACCAGTTACAAAAGGGAAGGGAAGATTTGGTCCCTTTATTAAATGGAACGAAATGTTTATTAATGTGAATAAAACCTATGACTTTGATAATTTATCCATAAATGATATCGAAGAGCTTATTGAATTAAAAATTCAAAAAGAAAAAGAAAAGCTTGTTTCAGAATGGGTTGATGAGGACATAAAAGTTGAGAAAGGTAGATGGGGGAGATCGATTATCACATCAGGAAAAAAGAAAGTTGAAATTCCAAAAGAAATAGACCCAAAAACTATTACTTTAGATATTGCTAAACAGTATCTAAATCCAAAAAAGAAAAAATGAGTCTTGAATTGCTCAAACCTATCAAAAATAGTTTTCTCAATAATTTTGATGAAAGCTATTTACAAAGTTCGCTTTTCAATAAAATAAAGATTCATTCTGAGTCTGATGGTTTGCCTAATCATGAGTTATTTGATCTATGTTTAGTTGGAGTCGAAGAGGATAGGAACTCTTTTTTTGAATCAAAGAAGCAAAATTTAAAATCAATTCGAAAAGAGTTATATAAATTAAAATTTGGAAATTGGAAAATAGAAATTACAGATCTTGGAGATTTACCAAATGGAGATACTGTTGATGATTCCTATCATGCGCTTTACGAGATTTGTAAAGAACTGCTGTCAAAAAAAATAATTCTAGTGATTATAGGTGGGAGTAATGATTTGCTATATCCAATTTTTAAGTCATTTGATACATATAATGAAAAAGTTAATATTGTTTCAATAGATAATCAATTTGATCTCTATCAGGATTCAGATTTAATTTCTGGAAGAACTTATATGAATAAAATAATTTTTGACGATTCTAATAAGTTAAATGATTTTACAAATATTGGATTTCAAAGACATTTATGCTCTACCGATGAAATAAGTTTAATGGAGAAATTATTTTTTGAATATATTTCATTGGGTGAATTAACTGAAAATAATTTTAGAGCAGAGCCTATAATTAGAGATGCTGACATTGTTGGTTTTGATATGAAATCTTTAAATATTCTGGGGAATCCTAATGGTATTGATCCAAGGCTATCATGTATCCTTTCTAAATATGCTGGTCAAAGTAATAAAACTAATTTTTTTGGATTATTTGAGTTGAGTGATAATTCAATATCAAATAAATTATTTTCAGAGATCATTTGGTACTTTATTGATGGAATAGATAAAAGAGTAATAGAGACAGATTTTTATGATTCACAGACTTTTAACAAGTACATCGTTCAAACCTCAGGTATAGATATTACCTTTTTTAAAAGTAAAATTTCTGAAAAGTGGTGGGTATTAATTGATTCCTCAAATAATAATGCTAATAATTTTCTGCCATGTTTAGAAGAGGACTATAAAGATGCTCTGAATGATAATATTCCAATAAGATGGCTAAAGGCCACAAAAAGAAATTAAATTTCTTTTAAATATCTTTCGGCATCAAGTGCTGCCATACATCCAGTCCCTGCAGCAGTAACAGCTTGACGATAATCCTTATCCTGTACATCTCCTGCTGCAAAAACTCCTGGTACATTAGTTTTAGTGGAAGTTTTATCTGTAAGTATATATCCACTTTCATCCATATCAACTATGCCTTTAAAGATTTCAGTATTGGGTGAGTGGCCAATAGCAATAAATAAACCTGTTATTTCAATATCTGATATATCATTAGTAAGATTGTTAATTATTTTGAGACCATTAACAATATTTTCTCCCATAACTTCGACAACTTCATGATTAAATAGCACTTTTATGTTGTTATAGTTAGACAGCCTATTTTGCATTGCTTTTGATGCTCTAAAATGATCTTTCCTTACTAGCATGGTTACATTATTACATATTTTTGCTAAATATGTTGCCTCTTCTATTGCTGTGTCACCTCCACCAACAATTGCGACATCCTGATTTTTATAAAAAAAACCGTCACACACTGCACATGCTGAAACTCCACCCCCGATAAGTCTCTTTTCACTGGGTAAACCAAGATATTTTGCTGAGGCACCAGTACTAATTATGACTGTCTTAGATTTTATTTCATCCCCATTTTGAGTGTATAATTTATGCATTCCACCTTTATCTCTTGAAAAATCAACTTTTGATATAAAATCAATTTCAACTTTTGTACCAAATCTTTCGGCTTGTTCTTTAAGTTCATTCATCATTGTGGGACCATCAACACCTTGAGGATAGCCAGGGAAATTATCAACTTCTGTTGTTGTTGTTAATTGTCCACCAGGTTCAAGTCCTGTATACATAACAGGATTAAGATCCGCTCTTGCTGCATATATAGCTGCTGTATAGCCTGCTGGTCCACTTCCTATTATTATTGTATCCATACTAAGATTTTTGATGAATTATTCCAATTATGTAAAATTAAAAAAACATAATTATAAATTGACTAAAACATTATTAACTTTGTAATTTCATAACAACAATATGAAGGCAGTCAAAAAAAACCTTAAGTATCAATCACCAGGAATTAATGAGGAAACAAGATACGAAAAACTTCATACTGTTACTTTTGAAAATTCAAAAGAGGCTTCTGTTTCAATCGCTAGAGAAATTTGTGAATTAGTTAAAGCCAAATATGAAAAAAATAAAAGCTGTGTAGTAGGATTTGCAACTGGTTCTTCGCCAACCAAAGTTTATCAAGAAATCATAAGAATCCATAAAGAAGAATCATTAAGCTTCAAAAATGTTATAGCATTTAATTTGGATGAATATTTCCCAATTAATAAAGATGATAAAAATAGTTATCATCACTTTATGAGGGAAAACTTATTCGATCATTTAGACATTCCTTTAGAGAATATTAATATTCCATCGGGTGAAATAAAAGAGAAACAGGTTAAAAAATATTGCATGCAGTACGAAAAGAAAATACAAGAAAGTGGAGGTATTGACATCCAACTACTTGGAATTGGTAGGACAGGTCATATTGGCTTTAATGAACCAGGATCTCATTTTAATTCTAAAACTCGATTAATTACCCTTGACCATACTACAAGGTTTGACGCTAGTAAAAGCTTTAATGGAATTGAAAATGTTCCTTCAAAGGCAATAACTATGGGTGTAAGAACAATTTTTAATTCAAAAAGAATTATTGTTATGGCATGGGGTACACAAAAAAGTCTTATTGCTAAAAAGTCAGTTGAGAATAATGTTTCTTCACTTATCCCCTCTACCTATCTTCAAAATCACAAAAACGTTACTTTGGTTCTTGACAAAGAATGTTCAAATGAACTAACAAGGGTGAAAACACCATGGTTAGTAGGTCCATGTGACTGGTCAGATACTATGAAAAGGAAAGCAATCGTATGGTTGTGTGACGTAACTGAAAAATCTATTTTAAAATTAACTGATGAAGATTATAATAAAAATGGCTTGTCTGATTTGTTAGCTCTCGAAGGTTCTGCATATGGCCTTAACATAAAGATGTTTAATCATTTTCAAAATACCATTACTGGCTGGCCAGGAGGTAAGCCTAGCGCAGATGATTCAACAAGGCCTGAAAGAAAGAGTCCAAATTCTAAAAAGGTAATCATATTTAGTCCACATCCAGATGATGATGTTATTTCTATGGGAGGTACATTTGATAGGTTAGTCTCTCAAGGACATGATGTTCATATTGCATATCAGGCATCTGGTAATGTTGCAGTTTCTGATCATGACGCACTAAAGTTTATTGAAGTGTCAAATGATATGTTTCCTGCTGAACTTAAACTAAAAGTAAGTAAATTAATCAAAGAACTGAATAATAAAAAACCAGATAAAATTGATTCAACAGATGTGAGGAAAATCAAGAGTTTAATTAGAAAAAGAGAGGCAATTTCAGCAACCAGGTATATTGGAATCCCTGATTCTAACACACACTTCATGAATTTACCATTCTATGAAACAGGAAGAATTAAAAAGAATCCAGCATCAAAAAAAGATATTTTAATAACAGCATCATTGATAAAAAAAATCAAACCACATCAAATATATGCAGCAGGAGATCTTGAAGACCCTCATGGTACTCATAAAGTCTGTCTTGATATTGTTTTTGACGCATTAAATTCACTTAAAGGTGAAAAATTTATAAAAGATTGTTGGCTGTGGTTATACAGAGGTGCATGGCTAGAGTGGGACATACATGAAATTGATATGGCAGTTCCTATGAGTCCAGCTCAAGTTCTTAGGAAAAGAAAAGCAATATTTTTTCATCAAACTCAAAAGGATGGAGTAATGTTTCAAGGACATGATTTAAGAGAATTTTGGGTTAGAGCTGAAGAAAGGAATCATGAAACAGCTGAAAAATATAAAAAAATGGGTTTAGCAGATTATGCGGCCATTGAATCATTTAAAAGACATTATTTTTAATAAAATCATTATGAAAAAATCTATTAAACTACTAACCTTAACCTTAATATTTGGCTCACAATTTATTCTTCAATCACAGGATAAATTTTCCAAACGAAAAATTGAAAATCTTAAAGATGAAGTTTCTCAGCTAGTCGAAAAGGATAAAAAAATGACACAAGTAATGATTGACAAAGTTTTTAGTTTTGGAGAGCTTGGATTCCAAGAATTTGAAACATCAAAATACTTAGGTAAAATTCTTGAACAAAATGGATTTGATGTTGAGTATCAGATTTCAGATATTCCAACCTCATGGCTTGCAACTTGGTCAAATGGAAAAGGAGGTCCAACAATTGCTCTGGGAAGTGATTTTGACGGAGTTCCGTCAACATCTCAATATCCGGGTGTTGCTTATGAGAAGCCGGTAGTAGAGGGTGCGCCAGGTCATGGTGAGGGACATAATATTGGTCTTCCTATAGTTATTACCTCTGCTATTGCAATCAAAAAAATTATGATTGAAAATAATATTAATGGAAATCTTGTTATCTGGCCAGGTGTAGCTGAGGAAATACTAGGTGCAAAAGCTTGGTATGTTAGAGATGGTTATTTTGATAATGTTGACATGTGTATTTTTACACATGTTAGTACAAACATGTCGACATCATGGGGAAGACCATCTGGTACTGGATTAATTTCTGTAAAATATACCTTTAGCGGAGAAACTGCTCATTCTGCTGGCTCTCCATGGAGAGCAAGAAGTGCACTTGATGCTGCAGAATTAATGAATGTGGGATGGAATTATCGGAGAGAACATCTACATCCAGACCAAAGGTCCCACTCAATTTTTATTGATGCAGGAGATCAACCAAATGTAGTTCCATCTAAAGCTTCTATATGGTACTTTCTTAGAGAAATTACATACAAAGGCATAATGGAAATGTACGATACTGCCAATAAAATGGCACAAGGAGCAGCACTTATGACCAATACAACATATGAATCAGAAGTTCTTGGAGCTGCCTGGCCAAGACATTTTAATAAAATCATTGCTGAAGAAATGTATGAGAATATTAAAAAAGTAGGATTACCAAAATGGTCTGAGGATGATCAAAAATTAGCTAGAGCTGTTCAAAAGGAAATAGGAATTGAGTCAATTAATGGTCTTCCTACAGAATTGCCCCTTCTTCGTAAACCACTTCCTTACAATGTAAGTGGTGGATCAGACGATATTGGTGATGTGTCATGGAAGGTTCCAACAGTAGTCCTCAGGTTTCCATCTAATATACCAGATGTTACGTTTCATCACTGGTCAGCTAGTATTGCAGCTGCAACTCCAATTGCTCACAAGGGAGCTAATGCTGGAGCTAAAGTAGTTGCTATGACAGTTATAGATTTTTTAACAAAACCAGAAAAATTAGCTCAAGCTAAGAGTTACTTTGATAATGTTCAAAGTAAGGAAGACTTTTACAAGCCTATGATATCTGAGACAGACCCACCTCCATCATATTTAAACACTGAAAAGATGGAAAAATACAGAGATCAAATGGAAAAATTTTATTTTGATGAAACCAAGTATGACACCTATCTTGAACAGTTAGGGGTTGATTATCCTGAAATTAAAAAAGAGGATTAAACACTAATTAATTTTCTAAAATATTTATTTGAAAATAAATTAATTGTTGTTTTTATTGATTTTCTAATTTTTAAAAAAACATGTCATTATTATGGTTTTTGTTATATAATTAATAAATTGAGCCTGTAAACAAAACAAAATCAAATTTTATGAAAAGAATACTAAGCACAGTATTTTTACTATTTGCATTGTTATCATATGGTCAAAACCCTATAAATGGTGTTGTCTCAGATGAAAACGGAGTGCCCCTACCAGGAGCAAATGTTATTATTGAGAACACCAATACAGGTGTTTCCACTGATTTCGATGGAAATTTTGAAATTACTGCTAATCAAGGACAAGTTCTTGCTGTAAGTTATATTGGTTATACAACCCAATATGTAACTGTTGCTGGTCAATCTGCAATAAATATTTCTTTACAGCTTGATAATGAGCTAGAAGAGGTAGTTGTTACAGCTCTTGGATTTGCTGCTGTTCGGGATCAACAAGGTTCAACTTCTTCTGTAATAAATGCAGATGATGTAATTAGGTCTGCTGAACCAACTGTTGTAAATGCATTAAGTGGTAAGGCATCAGGAGTTAGAATAACAAAATCAAATGGTGATCCAGGTGCTGGTAGTACCATTAGGATTCGAGGTGCTAACTCAATTGGAGGATCAATACAACCGTTAATTATTGTTGATGGTGTTCCTCTAGACAATACTACAAATTATGGAGGTGGTAATACAATTACCGGAGGAAATGGTGGTGTTACTCAAGGATCACGTTTAAATGATATAAATCCAGCAGATATCGAGTCTGTTAACGTTTTAAAAGGTGCTTCTGCAGCGTCTCTTTATGGAAGTAGAGCTGCTAATGGTGTTGTGGTAATTACAACTAAAAAAGGCCAAAGAGGAGCTGCAAAGGTCTCGTTTAAGTCCTCATACTCATTTGACGAAATTTCTGAAAGGATTCCAATGCAAGATACTTGGGGTCAAGGTAGAAGTGGCGTATTTGGGACTAACAGAGCAGAATCTTGGGGTGACTATATCCCAGATAGATCGGGTGGTCAAGATACATACAAAAGTGGAGCATATTTTGTTTCTGACAGTGGTAGAAGATACGAGGCCATCGATAGTAAAAATTCAACTCAAACATTTGTTGAGGAAAACTTTAACTCTGTTTTTGGTACAGGTAATGCTCTACAAAATGATTTAACTGTTAGTGGTGGAAACGAAAATAGTAACTATTTTTTCAGTTTAGGTCATCTTGAACAGGATGGTGTTATCAGAAACGCTTCTTATGAGAGGACTAATGCAAGATTAAACTATGAAGCTAAGATTAATGAAAAAATTACACTTAGTACTAAAATGGCGTATACATATACTGATTCTAACAGAATTCAGCAAAGTTCAAATGTTTCAGGTATGATGTTAGGATTATTGAGAACTCCTCCAGACTTTGATGGAAGAGATTATAAAGGAACATATTACAGTTCAAGTGGTGTTGAGTATATTAATCGCGGAAGATCATATAGAAAACCTCTTGGACAGAGTGTTAACCAATCATATACTAACCCGTTGTGGACAGTAAATGAACAAGAGTCAAGTACTAAGGTTAACAGAGTAACAGTTACTCCTCAATTAACTATTAAGCCAACAAATTGGTTGTCAATAATTACAAGAGGAAACTTAGATGTAGCCGATGATAAAAGAACCTATTTTTTCCCATTGGGTGATGCAAGCTCAAGAGCTAATGGACAGTATCAAGAGGATGCTCTAGATATAAGAAATACTGCATTTGATATAATTGGTAAAGCAAATTTCCAATTATCAGATATGGTAAACTTGACTGCTACGGCAGGTTGGAGCTATAATGATAGAAAATACTCTAGACTTTCCGGAAATATTACTGGATTCCTTGTTAATTCTGCTAAGAGAACTACTGCGCTTAATACTTCTGCAGAAGCATCTACTTTTGATGGTTTCAAGACTTTTAGAAGATCTAATAGAGGTTATGGTATTTTAAACTTTGATATTAATGATGAATTATTCATTACTGCTTCAGGTGCTTTAGAGGCATCATCAACTATTAATGGTACGTTTTTCTATCCTGCAGCAGATGCAGCTTGGGTTTTAACTGAAAATGTTGTTGACTCAGATTTAATGTCATTTGCAAAACTGAGGGCTTCTTGGGGTCAGGTAGGTGTTCAACCATCTGCTCACCAATTTGAGACTCTTGCCGAAGGAGGATTTGGATATTCTACTTACAGTGATCCACTGGACAGTAATTTATTTGGTGGAGGTTTTAGGCTGGATAATAACTTAGGTAATCCAAATTTAGAACCTGAAATCAAGACAGAGTGGGAAATTGGAGGTGATTTTAGATTTTTTGATGACAAGGTATCTCTTTCCCTAACATATTATGATAACATTATTGAAGGAATTCTTCTAAATGTTGCGTTATCTCCATCTTCAGGATATTCAACTCAATATGGTAATTATGGAGAAATGACTAACAATGGTATGGAGATTGATCTTGGACTTGATTTAATTGATACTGCTGAATTTGGTTTATCCACTGCGATCAATTGGTCTACAAATGAAAATGAGGTTACCGATTTATTTGGAACAGAATCTATAAACTTATCTCCTGGTGCTTCTGTAAGCTCAAGAGCAGTTGTTGGTTATCCATTAGGTTCACTTTACGGAACAGGTTCCCAAACGAATCCTGATGGAAGTTTTATTTTAAACTCAAATGGATTCCCTCAAATTACATCAAGTCCGATTGTTTTAGGAGATCCTAACCCTGATTGGAGAGGTGGAATTTCTCTTAGTATGAGATATAAAAAGTTCAGACTTAATGCTGTACTTGAGCACTCTGAAGGAGGTGACTTCTCACCAAGAACTCTTTGGGTTCTTAATAGATTCGGAACAACTCAAGAAACTGCAAATAGACTTACATTAGACCAACCGCTGGTAAACTACAGAGGTAACACAATTCCTGCCGGAACAACAGTTAGAGGTAATGTAAGAGACTTCGGTGGTGGTCCAGTTCTTCTAGACGAAAACTGGTATAGAACAGGTATTGGAGGAGGTTTTGGTGATAACCAAGCATACAACTTCTCAATTGCTGATGCAACCTTCACAAAATTAAGAGATCTCTCATTGAGTTATGTAATTGATACACCTTTAGTAACAAATATTGGACTTAGTGATGTAATAGTTTCTGTTACGGGTAGAGATTTAATAAATATCAATAATGTTGAAGGAATTGATCCTGAGATAAACACAAAAGGTGTAAGTGTTGCTCAAGGTGTTGAGTATTTTACAAATCCTCAGACAAAGGGTTTCCTTTTTAGTTTAACTATAAATTATTAATAAAATGAAAAAATTATTTACAAAATCAATATTAGCTCTTTTAATTATTTTCTCATTTTCTTGTGAGGATATAAATGAGGATATAAATTCTAATCCAAACGACATTTTAATTACGGATGTAGAGGATAAACTATTTTTAACAGGTGCTCAATTAGCAAATATACAGCTTCAATTAGGTCACTTAAATAGAATCAGTGGAATGTACTCTGGACAATTAATTGGATTTAGCTCACTGTATGCAAATATTTATGGTATGGCATTGTCAACAGTTGAGTCAAATGGCTCATGGAATGCACTTTATGTTGGAGTGTTAACAAATATGAGACAATTGCAAAATAACTCTAACAATACTTTATTAGTTGGAATTGCTGAAGTTATGGAAGGTCATGCTTTTGGAACTGCTGCGTCTCTATGGGGTGGAATCCCATATAGCGAAGCTGGTAACCCTGAGGTTTCTGACCCAGTTTTTGATTCTCAAGTATCGGTTTATAATGCCGCAATACAGAAATTAAATTCTGGAATATCAACTCTTCAGTCTGCATCATCAACTAGTTTATCCCAAGACATTATATTTGGTGGAAATAAAGACAAATGGATTGAAGCTGCATATACATTAATTGCTCGTTTTAATCTTCATAAAAAAGATTATGCTGCTGCAATTTCTGCTGCAAATAATGGAATTAGCTCTGCGTCAGGTGATATGCAATACAAACCACGTGCTACTCAAAACAGTGGAGATGTTAACTTATTTGCAACTATTTTAAATGGATCCAGAGCAGGTGATTTAGGAAACTCATCGGGGGGATCTGAAAGTTATTTATTACAATTATTAAGTAATTCTTATTCATCAAATAGAAATCATTCAAAAACAGATGAGACAGCTAGATATGGATACTATAAAATTAATTCTTCTAGTGGTTCTGCAAATACTGGTGTAATTGCTCCAAATGAACCTCAAAATATGGTGACTTATTTTGAAAATGAATTGATTCTAGCTGAAGCTAAAGCAAGACAAGGTGGAATTGCTGATGGTCTTCCACATTTAAATAGTGTAAGATCTTGGCTAAACTCTGGAGGTCAATTAAATGATAATTATAATGGAGGTTCATTTAATTATGAGGCTTTTGTGTCATCTGACTTTAGTTCAGGTGGAATTGAAAACGCAGATGGAGTAGATGCAAAAACTGCATTTCTTAGAGAGGTAATTGAGGAAAGGTATGTTTCGGGATTCGGAATGCACATGCCGTTTAACGACGCAAGAAGACTAAGAAAGTCAGACAGTGCATTTTCTGTGCCTTTTGTTCTTGTTGATGGACCAGCTGGTCAATTTCCTGAAAGAATGCCTTATGCTGCTACAGAATTAAATTCTAATTCTAATGCACCCGCAGAAGATCCAGGTATATTCACTAAAACAGAAGTAAATCAATAATAATTAAAAAAAAGTAATACTTTTAAAAAAGGTTTGTAAATTTTGCAAACCTTTTTTTTTGGTTAATTATGGTTAATACAAATAAGTCATTTATTATACTATTATCAATAGTGCTAACTGGTTGTAATATTCAGGAAACGCCTTATTCTAATAGTCTTATTTCATCACCTCATCCATTAGCTTCCCAAGCTGGAAATATTATTTACTCAAAGGGTGGAAATGCATATGATGCAGCAGTTGCATCAGCTTTTGCATTGTCTGTTGTGGAACCAAGCATGAGTGGAATTGGAGGAAGACTTCAAGTGATATATAAACAAGCAGATGGGGATATACTTGGAATAGATGCAACTACTCAAATACCAGAGGGTTTTAAAACTGAAGATAAAGAATTACCAAGCTATGGATATAGCACAATAGGAATTCCTGGAGTTGTTGCTGGATTGATAAAACTTCATGAGGATAATGGAGTCCTTGATTTAAAAACTGTAATGGAACCATCAATTACTTTAGCTGAAGACGGTTTTTATCTATATCCAGGAGAAATTAAGAGACTTCAAAGTGATAAAGAAAAAATCGAATCTTTTGAAGGAACTAAATTATACTTTCTTAATTCTGAAGGGGAATCATTTATTCCAGGAGATAAATTAGTACAAAAAGATCTAGCAAATACTTTAAAAATAATTGCTAAAAATGGTAAAAAAGGGTTTTATGAAGGAGAAATTGCTGAAAAAATGGCTAATGACATACAAGAAAATGGAGGATATATAACAAAACAGGACCTTAAAAACTATATTGTGAGAAAATCAGAAGTATTAACTGGCAAATTCAATGGTTATGATATTCATACACTTAATTTACCTTCATATGGATCCATAACAATTCAGATGATTCAAATATTTGATCAATTAAAAATTGACAATGAGAGAGATTGGACATTAAAAATTTCAAGTGCTGTTGAAGAATCATTTAAATATAGATTTTTTCAAAATAATCGTGACTCAATTAATAGTATACTATCAATTACTCGTGCCAAGCAAATTGCAAACAATATCGAAAATAATCAAAGTGAAGTTGCATTTAAGTCAAATTTGTATGAATATGATGCTTTAGATTTTGCGCAAGGTCATACAGCACATTTAACAACCTCAGATAAATATGGGAATGTAGTATCTCTTACACAAACTCTGGGGCCAAACATGGGCTCTAGAGTTGCAACGAAGGGCTTAGGGTTTTTATATAACGTTACTATGGGTCCATATCTTGGTGGATATCTTGGTGAAGAGAAACCTGGAGATAGAGCATCCTCCCATATCTCTCCAACTATTTTTACAAAAAATAATGAAGTTGTTCTAGCTCTTGGTGCAGCTGGTGGAAGAATGATACCACTTGCAATTAATCAAGTGGCATACAGATACTTAAAACAAAATTTTTCTTTAAGTGATGCATTAATTATGCCGAGAGTCTACAAATATGACAGTCCAATCTACATTGAAAGTCATCTTGGAATCAATAGGTTTAACGACTATGAAATATATTCTGAGTCCCAAAATGTTGAAAGAATTAGAACTGAAGCTTATTTTGGAAGAGTTCATGCAGTTGCTCTTGATACAATCAACAACAAATGGTTAGGTTCTGCAGATCCAGACTGGGAGGGAAGTGTTAGTGATTTTAAATAAAAATAAAGTGAAAAGGATATTTTTTTGTTCATCATTTGTTTTTCTAATGGCTTGTCAGCAAAATACTTCTAATAATATATTATACTCATCCAAATTTGATGATATAAAGTATTTTGGAGAGGATTCATTCTTATTGGAAGGAACTGATATTGCAGATTCATTAAAAGAAAATAAATATGACAGATTACCAGCTTCTTATAAAGAATTTGTTCGAGAGCCTGTTTGGAATTTATCAAAAAATTCAGCTGGACTATCTATAAGGTTTATTTCTAATTCATCTGTAATAACTGCTAAATGGGAACTGTTAAACAATTTTAGCATGAACCATATGCCTGATACGGGAATAAAAGGAATTGATCTATATTTTAAAAATAATGAAAAATGGCAATATATCAATACTGGTCTTCCATCAGGCTTTAATAATGAATATCGCCTTATTGACAACATGGATAACGAGCTCAGAGAATATAAAATATTTCTTCCATTGTATGATGGTATAAAAAATATTGAAATTGGAATAGATAATTCAAGTTTTATCCAGAAGCCAAAAAAAAGTAAGAAAAAACCTATAATTTTTTATGGAACTAGTATAACTCAAGGTGCATGTGCATCAAGACCAGGAATGGCTCATACTAATATAATTTCTAGAAAGCTTGATCGTAATGTTATTAATTTTGGATTTAGTGGCAATGGAAGAATGGAGTACCCTATATCAAAATTAATATCAGAGTCAGAGCCTGCTTTTTATGTTATTGAGTGTATGCCAAATATGTATCCTCCTGACCTAGTTTCAAGTAATACTATCCCATTGGTTGATTTAATTAGGAGTAAAAATCCAAATACTCCTATAATTTTAGTTGACTTATTTATATCCCCAATAAATTCACTAGACAAAAATGCAGTAAAAGGTACAAATGAGATGAATAACGCATTAAAAAATGAATATAAAAAAATGATTGACAGAGGATATGATAACATAATTTACATTGAAAGCTCCAATGCTTTAGGAAATGACTTTGAGGGGACTGTTGATGCGGTACATTTTACAGACCTGGGCTTTGTTCGATATTCTACATTTTTAATTCAAAAATTCAAAGAGTATAATCTGTTAAATGACTAATTGCTATCTAAAGTTTACTATCTTTAATCATGTCTAAATTATTTAAGTATTTAGTATTATTATTTTTTATTTCATGTAATTCTAATGCGTCTGAAAATTTGCCTTCAGAATCAGAGGCTTTTCCTTTTACAACAATAAATGAAAAAATATTATTCATTGGAAACAGCTTTACATTTTATTGGAATCTTCCTTCCCAAGTTGAAAGAATGTCTATAGAAAGAGGTTTCAATTGGGATATTAAGCATTTTACTGTACCATCAGCAACATTAAAAATCCTTTGGAATAATCCCGATTTAAAATCTATTTTAGAGAGTGAGACATTCGATCATGTAATCATTCAAGAGCATAGTACTAATATCCTAACAAATGCAAATGGAAACTCTGGATTTTACTTTGGTCAAATTACCTCATTGATACCTGATTCTACACAAATTCATTTTTTCTCGACATGGACATACCCATCTATGGAGCAGTTTAACATTAATAATGAGGAGTATCCAATAGAGGAAAGCATTAAACAAATCATAGAGGGGACTACTGCCAAAATTATCCCTATTGGTAGGGCATTTAAATTATTTCAAAACAAATATCCTCAGTTTAATTTACTTATGGAGGATGATAAACATCCAAATCCAAACGGTTCATACCTTGCAAGCTGTGTAATCTTTTCTCACTTAAGCGCTGAATCTTCCTTAAATCTATCTAAGAGATATAAAGGAATTGATAATAGAGGAATAGATATATATTACAACATTGTTGAGGATGAGGTTTTACCCTTTCTTCAACAAATTTCAGACGAAGTAATTTTCTAGAGAATATAGACCACTAGAAATCCTAAATAAGTTCCTAATGCATTTCCTAGACTTCCAACTAAGATAGCAGGAAGTATTAGTTCTTTTCTATTAAATGATTCTGCAAGTGCAATTGCTGAGGCACCTCCTCCAATATTTGCCTGACTTGCGATTGAGATCATTTCCCAGTCACGGTAAACTAAACCGCCAATAAATATGAAAACTAATCCATGAATCAAAACAGCAGTAGAAGTAAAAATAAGTAGTGTAGCCCCTACTTCTTGGAGTTGACTCACTGCACTCAACTCACAATAAGCTCCAATGACAGCAAGAAAAAGATAGACTAGATATAAACCTAAGGTTTGACTTCCCTTTGTTTCAGAAATAAACTTTGTTTGTGCTAGTATTATTCCAATAGTTGTTAAAATAAGAATAGAGGGTATTTTAATAAAATTCTCTGAAATTATATCTGATATATAGTATGAGCCTATCCCCAAAAAGATCAACCATGCTAAGGATTTAGAGTCTATCTTATCATTATCATTACCTTCTTCAGTATTTAATATTACTTTCGGGTTTAGGTTAATATTTGAGCTCCATATTTTATTCAAAAATAATGGAATAGCAAGTGTAATCATAATCCATATAGCAGTAACAACATTATCAACAGCAATTGTTCCAGCATAAAGAAAACCTTTCTTTTGAAATTCATACTCTAGAGCAATTGCATTAAAATTAACACTACCCCCTGTGTATGTCCCAGTTAACATCCCAGCAATTATTTTTCCATTATCTCCTAAAATGTCCTGTGGGGATAATAAAAGCCATGAGATAAGAATACCAATTGTTGTTGCAATTGATCCTAAAATAAATAACCCTACCATGGGAAGTCCCGCTTTCTTTATTGATATAATATTTACATTTAATAACAAATAAAAAATCGAAATAGGAGCTACATATTTAAAAATTATATCATAAAGCTCAATACTGTTAGATGCTGAAGGAATAAACTTAAAATTTGCGACAACGGCAGTAAATACTATTACTAAAAGAGCAGCTCCACCAAGCTGCTTTCCAATTTTAGTCTTTCCAGCATAGACTGATAGAATAACCATAAAACATAATATGGATAATACATAAATTGGATTAGTAATGATTTCCATTTATATAAAAATAAATAAAACGGTTACACTATAATAGTATAACCGTTTTATTGTTTTAGTAGCGAGGGCAGGACTCGAACCTGCGACCTTTGGGTTATGAGCCCAACGAGCTACCTACTGCTCTACCTCGCGATTTGAAGTGCAAATATAGTAAACTTTCATTACTTAGGTTTAAAGCATTGAATTTAAGTAGTTATCTTTGCCGCAATGTCTAATAATAATCATAAAGCAGGATTTGTTTCAATAATTGGAAGACCCAATGTTGGTAAGTCAACTTTGATAAACTCTTTAATGAAAGAAAAACTATCTATAATTACATCTAAGGCTCAAACTACTCGGCATAGAATTAGGGGGATAATGAATGGGGATGACTATCAAATTGTTTTATCAGATACACCAGGTATAATAGATCCAAGTTATAAACTTCAAGAGGCAATGATGAAGTTTATTAAAGAAACTTTAATAGATTCTGATTTTCTTGTAATAGTTGAGGAAGTTGGAAATAAGGAATCATTTGATAAATCTTTAATCCAAAAGTTAAATTCTTTTAAGATTCCAGTAATTTTACTAATTAATAAAATTGATCTTTCTAGTCAGGAAGAACTAGAGGATTCAATAGCTCATTGGAAGTCAATATTTCCAGATATAAACATTTATCCTTTATCTGCAATTGAGGGATTCTTTGTTGATGAGTTAATTGAGATTTTTAAGGAAAAAATTCCATTATCTCCTCCATTTTTTCCTAAAGATCAATTTACTGATAGACCTGAGAAATTCTTTGTAAATGAATCTATAAGAGAACAAATTTTAATTTATTATGATAAAGAAGTTCCATACTCAGTTGAGGTAATCACTGAAGATTTTAAGGAATTACCAAAAATAATCAAAATTAGATCTTTAATTCTAGTTGAAAGAGAGTCACAAAAAGGAATTTTAATTGGTCATAAGGGATCTGCACTAAAAAAAGTTGCAACTAAAGCAAGAAATAATCTCGAAAAATTTTTTGGAAAAAAAATATTCTTAGAAGTATTTATCAAAGTAAAAAAGAATTGGAGAAATGACGCATCGTCTTTGAAAAAATTTGGATATAATTAAATGAGTGGAATTGTAGCAATTGTTGGAAGACCTAATGTAGGCAAATCAACTCTTTTCAATAGACTAATTAAAAAGAAAGAGGCAATTGTTGATGAGGTTAGTGGAGTGACAAGAGATAGACATTATGGTAAATCTGACTGGAACGGTTTCGAATTTAGTTTAATTGATACTGGAGGTTATCTTCCATCTGGTGATGATGTGTTTCAGAAAGAAATTGATAAACAGGTCATCTTAGCAATTGATGAGGCTGATGTAATATTATTTTTAGTTGATGTTAAAGATGGGCTTACAGGACTAGACAAGTCTATTGCTTATATGCTTCATAAATCTTCAAAAAAAACTCTGCTTCTAGTAAATAAAGTTGATAATTCTAAATTGACTGATGATGCTAATGAATTTTATTCATTAGGTTTTGAAGATCTATTCTGTGTATCATCTATTAACGGATCTGGAACTGGAGAATTCTTGGATTTATTAGTAAAAAAACTACCCAATGAGAAATTATCTGTTTTGGATGTTCCTAAATTTGCTGTTGTCGGAAGACCCAATGCAGGAAAGTCATTATTTATTAATTCTCTTATTGGAAAAGATAGATTCATTGTTACCGATGTAGCTGGAACAACTCGAGATAGTTTGTATACTCGATACAATCAGTATGGCTTTGACTTTGAATTGATTGATACAGCTGGAATAAGAAGAAAAACAAAAATCTCAGAGGATATTGAGTTTTATTCAATATTAAGATCAATAAGAGCTATTGAAAACTCTGATATCTGTTTAGTTATTTTTGATGTAGAAAGAGGATTTGATTCACAAGTTCAAAATATATTTTGGCTTGCAGCCAAAAATAAAAAAGGAGTTATAATCCTTGTTAATAAGTGGGATACAGTTAGTAAAGACAACGAAACTTCTAAACAGATCGAAGAAGAAATAACCTCAAAAATATCTCCTTTTATTGATGTTCCAATATTGTTTATGTCTGCTCTAACGAAACAAAGAATATTTGATGCGATAAAGGTTGCCATGGAAGTTTACGAAAAAAGAAATCATAAAATACCAACTAAGAAACTTAATGATTTAATACTTCCAATTATTGAGCAAAAGCCCCCTCCAAGTATAAAAGGGAAATATGTTAAAATTAAATTTTGCAGACAACTGCCTACTAAGTATCCACAATTTGCATTTTATTGTAACCTACCTCAATATGTAAAGGATCCATACAAACGATTCCTTGAAAACCAGATAAGAAAAAACTATGATTTTTCTGGAGTACCAATTGATATATTTTTAAGAAAAAAATAGTTAAAGATTTTTTTTGATTTCCTTTAATTCATCTTTTATTTTGTTAAGCTTTTTTAGGATTGATAGATTTTCAGAGTCTGAAATATCTTTAGAATTAAGTCTCTTTTTTGCACCTTGAATTGTAAGTCCATCTTTTTTTAACATTGTATAAATAATCGAAATAGTTTCAATGTTTTTTTTTGTATATTTTCTTATACCCGATGGTTTAATCGATGGGTTTATCTGCTTAAATTCTTTTTCCCAAAATCTTAAAAGTGATGTGTTAACCTCAAAATATGAGGCAACTTCGCTTATACTGTAGTATTTTTTTTCTGGAAGATTCCCAAACATGTCTTAGTCAAGAGACTGATTCTCTTGTGATGCAAGATTTACTAACTCTTTAAACTCATCAGGAGATAAGCTGCCAGAGTAAAAGTTAATTGGATTTATTTTTTTACCATCTTTAATAATCTCATAATGAAGATGAGGAGCTACAGACCTACCTGTGTTTCCAACATATCCGATTAGATCACCTCTTTTAACTTTATATCCTCTCTTAACAGTGATTTTACTCATGTGGGCATATATGCTTTCATATCCAAATCCGTGATTAATTCTTACATGATTACCAAATCCAACAGCTCTATTATCTGCCCTAACTACTCTTCCGTCCCCAGTCGCATATATTGGAGTCCCTGTCTTAGCAGAAAAATCCATTCCAAAATGCATAGTTCTCATTTTGGTAAAAGGGTCAATTCTGTAGCCATAACCTGAAGCCATTCTTTTTAAGTCAGACATATCTACAGGTTGAATACTTGGAATAGATGTTAGCAAATACTCTTTATTTTTCGCTAGAAGTTCAATTTCGTCTAAAGATTTAGATTGAATTACTAATTCTTTTGTCAAGATGTCAATTCTTTCAGTGGTATTTACAATAAGATCTGAGCTCTCGTAACCTTCCAAGTAGTTATATCTATTAATTCCTCCAAATCCAGCTCTTCTTTGTTCCTTGGGAATTGGACTAGCTTCAAAATAAACTCTATATAAGCTATTGTCTCTATCTTCAATGTTTGCTAGGGTTGATTCAACTTGATCTAGTTTTTTATTTAAGACTTTGAGCTGTAATTCATAATTATCAATTTCTCTAGCTTGCACAATCTCTTTAGGAGTATCAATAAAATCTGTATTCAGAAGTATTATGGTTATAAAAGATCCAATAATCACCGAACTAATTAAGAATAACGATAATCTGTAAAAACGTTGAAGAAAAGTTCTTTTAATTGGAACAAACTCTAAATTATCAGAATCAAAATAATATTTAGTTTTGGACATAGATCAATTTGTTGTAATTTCAAGACTTTAATAAGCTTGAAACTTTTACAAATATAAAAAAAATGAATTCATCTGTTGTCAGAGAAAAGTTTTTTGAATTTTTTAAAGATAAACAACATGAGATAATTCCATCGGCTTCTGTAATCAACGAAACAGATAAACACCTAATGTTTACTAATGCTGGAATGAACCAATTTAGAAATATTTTTACTGGAGATCAGAATCCAAAATTTTCTAGAGTTGCAAACTCTCAAAAATGTTTAAGAGTTTCAGGTAAACATAATGATCTCGAGGAAGTAGGAATTGATACATATCATCATACTTTTTTTGAGATGCTTGGTAACTGGAGTTTTGGAGATTATTTTAAAAAAGAAATTATTGGATGGTCTTATGAACTGATGACAAAAGTATATGGATTAAAAAATGAAGATTTGTATGTGTCTGTTTTTGAAGGCTCAAAAGAGGATAAACTAGATTACGATAAAGAAACATTTAATGAATGGAAAAAGTATTTTTCTGAAGATAAAATTATAAATGGTAATAAGAAAGACAACTTCTGGGAAATGGGAGATATTGGTCCTTGTGGTCCTTGTTCGGAGATTCATGTAGATCTTAGGTCACCCTCAGAAAAAAAGAAGTTAAAAGGATCAGAATTAGTAAATAAAAATCATCCTCAAGTTTTAGAAATATGGAATCTAGTTTTTATTCAATTTAATAGAAAGAAAGATGGCTCTCTCCAAAAGCTTGATAAACAATATGTTGATACTGGTATGGGCCTAGAGAGATTATGTATGGCACTTCAAAAGAAAAGCTCAACATATGAAACAGATATTTTTGCTGGTATAATTAAAGAAATAGAAGGTATTGCAAATAAAAAATATTTAGCTGGAGATGAAACAATTGATATTGGAATAAGAGTAATATCTGATCATATAAGGGCTATTGTATTTACAATATTAGATGGTCAAATCCCAAGTAATTCAGGTGCTGGTTATGTAATACGAAGAATACTTAGAAGAGCAATAAGATATGGCTATACAAATCTTGAAATACAAGATCCATTTATATATAAATTAGTTGATAAGATTGAAGATCAGTACTCTATTTTATACCCAAATATTGCTAATCAAAAAGATTTTATTAAGTCTATTATAAAAGATGAGGAGAAGGGCTTTTTGAAAACATTAAACCAAGGTTTAATTCTAATTAATAATCTGATAGAATCTAATCTTAATGATCAACTTATAAAGGGTGAGGATGCTTTTAGGTTATATGATACTTTTGGATTTCCAATTGATTTAACATCATTAATTGCAAGTGAAAATTCTTTCAAAGTTGATATTGATGAATTCAATAAAAACATGGAAATTCAAAAAAATAGATCAAATTCCAAAAAGAATGATAATTTTTCTGACTGGATTTTAATAAATGATAAAATTTCTAGTAGTGTTTTCAAAGGTTACGACCTAAATGAAGTTGACGCTAAAATTTGTAAATATAGAGAAGCTAAATCTGAGGATGGCATTATAAGTTATCATATTGTCACAAGTGTGACATCATTCTTTCCTGAAGGTGGAGGTCAAATAGGGGATACAGGTAAACTTATTTCTTCAGCTGATGAAATTCAAGTCATTGATACATTTAAAGACAGTGGGGATATAATACATTTAACTAAAAACTTACCTTCTAATTTAGAATCTCAAGTTAAGCTCAAAATTACTAATGATAGGAGATCTTTGATTGAAGCAAATCATACTGCTACACATTTATTGCATCAAGCACTTAGAAATATACTTGGAGATCACGTAGAGCAAAGGGGATCAATGATATCAAATGAGATTTTGAGATTCGACTTCTCACATCCATCTAAACTTTCTAGTTCAGATTTAAACTCAATAAATAGCTTTGTTAATTCAAAGATAAAAGAATCAATCCCACTTGTTGAAAATAGAGAAGAGGAATATGATACAGCAATTAATAATGGTGCAATCGGTTTGTTTACAGAAAAATACGAGGACAAGGTAAGAACAGTAAAATTTAATGAATCATATGAGTTATGTGGAGGGACGCATGTTAAAAATACAAGTAAATTAAAAACATTTACTATAATTTCAGAAAGTTCTCAGGCTTTTGGAATAAGAAGAATTACAGCAACATGTAATGAGAAAATTATCCTAAAGGAACTTGAAAATAAGAAAGCCTCACAAGAAAAAGTAGCCATCGAGAAGGCAAATAAACAAATAAAAAAAGAAATTGAGTTTCAAAATAAAGTTAAGGTTCAGACAAGTAAAAAAATGATATTAAAGAAAATTAATAATCTAGGTGAGATAAACTTTTTTGTGGATAAAATTGACCTGGATCCAAAATCAATAAAAGAGCTATGTTTTTCTTTATCAGATCAAATAGATAATCTTTTCTTAGTGCTATTATCTATTAATAACAATAAGGTTTTTATCTCTTGCTTTATCTCCAAAACTCTTGTTGAAAACAAGGGAATCAGTGCTTCTGAGATGATAAAATTGTTGTCTCCATTAATTAATGGAACTGGAGGTGGACAGACTTTTTATGCCACTGGAGGGGGAACTAATATAAAAGGGATAAGCGATGTTATATCAAAATCTTTTGAGATAGCTAATCAGATATAGGGGGATATTTTTCTAATATTTCTACTACGAAGTCATTAATCATTTTATCCCTGTTACTTGAATATTCATTTAGAACGCCAACACCTTTTCCTTGCCATACAAGTTGTTTATTCTTACTGTCAATTAGGTTGACATAAAGAGTACCCTGGATTCTTGAATAACCAGATGAATATGGATAACGATATGCAAAGGGATACCATCCATATGGAAGATAATTATTTACATAAATTCTCTCTTTAGATTTAGTTTCAAATGTTACAAGTAAATCTGGAGAGTTAGATCTTTCAAGACCTTTAGATTTTAGTCCGATATCTAATGATTTTAATATTCTTTTTTTGTCAAGATCGGAAATTTCAACTTTATCTATGTCTTGTTGTAAGAAAGAGTAGGAGATATAATTATCAAAATTTACATCAGTATCATAATCGTATTGAACATATATACCGCAGGATTGAATTAGTAAAATAAATGTGAATAATATTATTTTAAAGGAAATGTTTTTTTTCATAATTTTTATAATATTAAAGTTATGAAAAAAATCTTTTTCTTGATCATATTTATTTCTTTCTCATCATGCTCTGCTTTAAAGAGACCTCCTCTAAGCGACTCAGTTGAAAACAAAATAAATCTTTATGTAAAAAAATTTGCTCCAGCCGCTGTCAAGAATATGAGATTTTATCGAATTCCAGCAAGTATAACTTTAGCACAGGGAGTTCTTGAATCAGGTTATGGGGAAGGGACCCTAGCAAAAAAAGCAAATAATCATTTTGGAATTAAATGTCATAAAGGATGGAATGGTAAGTCTATTAGACATGATGATGATGCAAAAGACGAATGTTTCAGATCTTATAAGAATCCATTAAGATCTTATCGAGATCATTCTTTGTTTTTAGTTGATAGAGATAGGTATAGATTCCTGTTTAAATTAAAAAGGAAAGATTATAAAGGGTGGGCAATGGGCTTAAAAGAAGCAGGTTACGCAACCGATCCAAAATATGCAGAGAAACTAATAAGTTTAATTGAAAGATTTAATTTAACTCGCTTTGATGAATAAATTTTCATCACTTTTATATATAATAATCAAATCTTTACCTCTTAATTCTTTAGTTATTTTGTCCCACTTTTTATTAGAAAAATCAAATTCACTTTTAAAAATATTTAAGTCACATTCACCTTTTTTTCTGAGACTATCAAGCATAATTTTAGCCTCATCAGAAATTTCAGGTTCATCTTTTAAAGGTTTCATTTGAGGAAAAAATAGAACCTCCTGTATTGAAGTTTGGTTTGTCATTAACATTACTAATCTATCTAATCCAACCCCAATTCCAGATGTTGGAGGCATCCCATATTCCAATGATTTTATAAAGTCCATGTCAATAAACATTGCTTCGTCATCACCTTTCTTACTTAATTCAAGTTGATTCTCAAATCTTTTTAGCTGATCTATTGGATCATTAAGCTCAGAATATGCATTAGCAATTTCCATTCCATTTACAATAAGTTCAAATCTCTCTGTTAGATCTGGATCTGATCTGTGCTCCTTTGTTAAAGGACTCGTTGACTTTGGATAATCTGTAATAAATGTTGGATTAATAAAGTTTTTTTCGCACTTATTTCCAAAGACTGCATCAATCAATTTTCCTATACCCATAGTTTCGTCAACTTCAATTGACATCTCATTACATATTGACCTTAACTCATCTTGATTCATTCCAGAAATATCATATCCAGTAAATTTCTTTATTGCATCAAGTATTGATATTCTCTCGAAGGGAGCTTTAAATTCTATTAATTTTGAATCATACTCAATTTTAGTTTTGCCATTTACCTCAATACATATTTTCTCAACTAAAGACTCAGTCAACTCCATCATCCAAAAGTAGTCCTTATAAGCAACATAAAGTTCGAGAATAGTAAATTCTGGGTTATGATTTTTATCCATTCCCTCATTTCTAAAATCTCTTGAGAATTCATAAACAGCTTCAAACCCACCAACAATTAATTTTTTTAAAAATAACTCATCGGAGATTCTTAAATATAAAGGAATATCTAAAGCGTTGTGATGGGTTATAAAAGGTCTTGCAGTTGCACCTCCTGGAATAGGCTGCAAAATTGGAGTTTCAACTTCGAGATATGATTTATCATTTAAAAAATTTCTTATGGTGTTTATAATCTTTGTTCTTTTTACAAAAGTATCTTTGACTTGAGAATTTACAATCAAGTCAACATATCTCTGCCTATATCTCTGCTCTAAATCAGTAAAGCTATCATATTCTTTTCCATCTGAATCTATTTTAGGTAATGGAAGAGGTCTTAATGACTTACTAAGTATAGTAAAGTCATTTACCAGTACAGTAACTTCACCAACTTTTGTTTTAAACATTGTACCATTTATACCGATTATATCTCCAATATCTAATAATTTTTTATAGACTATATTATACTTACTCTTATCATCACCACTGCAAATCTCGTCTCGGTTAAAGTAAACCTGTATCCTCCCTTTACTATCTTGAATTTCGGCAAAAGAGGCATTCCCTTGAATTCTTCTTGACATGATTCTTCCAGCAATAATTACTTTGCTGTTATCTTTAAAATTTTCTAATAAGTCAACCGAGAAGCTGTCAACTGGAAATAATTTTGCAGGGTAGGGATTAATTCCAAGATTTTTTAACTCTTCAAGTTTTTCTCTTCGAATTTTCTCTTGTTCTGTCATCGGAATTATTTAAACAAAGATAAGTTTTCTAAAGCAATCATTGAACTACAAATTTCTATATTTGAATGATAATGAAAAATAAAAAAATTTTAGTTAGAGATATTGGAAAACAATCTTTTTTAGAAACTTGGGAATATCAAGAAAAAATTTTTAAGAAAATTATTAATCAAAAGGTTCAAAATAGATCAAAAGATAAAAAAATTGAAACAAAAAACTTTCTGATTTTAACTGAACACAATCATGTATATACAATTGGTAAGAGTGGCAATGTAAATAACTTATTAATTGATCAAGATGAGTTAAATAAAAGAGAAATAGAATACTTTAAAATTAATAGGGGTGGTGACATTACATATCATGGGCCAGGACAAATAATGGTTTATCCAATTTTTGATTTAGACAATTTTTTTACTGATATAAACCTATATTTAAGAAAACTGGAGGAGGTAATTATTCATACTCTTCAATCATATGGAATAAAGGGATTTACTATAAAGGGTGAAACGGGTGTATGGGTCAAAGATGAAAATGGTTTATCCAAAAAAATATGTGCATTTGGTATAAGAGCAAGTAGATGGGTTACAATGCACGGTCTTTGTTTAAATGTCAACCCCGACTTAAGTTATTTTGATTTTATAATACCGTGTGGAATAAAAGATAAAGGTGTTTCATCTTTATCAATCATAAAAAAAGAAGTTATTGATATTAATCAGGTTAAAATAAGACTAATAGAAAACTTTAAGCTTGTTTTTGATGCAGAAATTAATTTTGAGACAGATTAATTTCATAGGATACAATAGAGAACTTATCAAGCTTTGATATTATTTCAATTTTGCCATCATCATCAGAATCTTCAATATCAATTATTGAGCTTCCTTTAATTGGAAATCCCTCTATAAGTTCACCATTATCTCTGAACAAATATATTTCATCATTAGTCAAATCTGTTAAACTGACTAATATATTTTTTGAATTAATAAATATTTTTGGTTTTGAGAATCTACTGAAAGGTAGGTCAATATTAATTCCTTTTATTGTTAAAGAATTATCATTTAAATAAACTAAGTTATTGTCAACTATGTCTATAAAATTATCACTTGATAATTTTAGATTCTCTTTAGTCAAACTACCTTTTGTGTCAATTTTGATAAGATTACCCGATCTATCAGTTGTTGTGAAGTGTTCCAAATAACTAAAAATTGAGTTACCACTATAATTAATCTTATTATTCACAATTATTCTATCTCTTCCTCTCCTATCTAGAATTTTTAAACTACCATCCTCTAATTGTATTACAATATAGTCTTTACCATTTATTCTAATATGAACTGGTCTTGTAATTATTTTTGACTCAAAAATTTGTGGTCTAAAACCGCTAACAATTTTTCCATTAGAATCGTACATATTGATTTGATTATCAATCACAATTAAAAATCTATAATTTCTGTTTTTCTCGTAATCAAATATGGAGATTGGGATATTGGATAAATTTGAACTAATTGGAAAACTTAGTTGCTCAACTTCATTTCCATTTCTATCCAGTAAATATAAATTTTCAGTTGTACGAAATATCATTTGCTGTCTACCATTTTTATATATATCTACTTGTTCAATATCACCTATTATTTTTCCAGATAACTTTTTTTTCCAATTAAGTTCTCCTTTATTTGATAAATAATTTAAATTATTTTCTATATCCTGAAATGCAATATCAAATTTATTATTTAAGTGATTTTTTAACCATTTTGGATCAGAAATTATCTCTTGATCAAACGTGACAAAAAATTCTGTAAAAACATCATCATTATCTATTTTTATTTCAGCTTTAGATAAATTATACTCTAAAATTGCAATGTCTTTATTAACAATTCCACTAAATGATCTATATGGGTATACCTCGCTATCTATACCATAATTATCTGTAATCTTTGAGTTAATAGAATCGTTATTACCAATCCATAAAAAAGAGTATTTGTCTGATTTTTGCTGTTTA
>CABZAD010000006.1 GCA_902523665.1 uncultured Bacteroidota bacterium
CATATCAAATTGGAAATTTACCAGTTCTAGCAAAATATATTAATCAAAAAGTTGTTTGCGATTTTAGAGTACAAGATATAGAATTAGGTGGTCAGGGTGCACCTCTAGTCCCTGTAGGTGAAAAGTATCTTTTTCCAGAATATAATACATTAATTAATCTTGGAGGATTTGCTAATATTACTAAGAAAATTAAAGATAATTTAATTGCTTATGACATATGCCCAATAAATATTGTATTTAACCATTTATCAAGAATAATGGAATTAAAATATGATGATCGAGGATATATTGCATCTATTGGAAACATGAATGATGATTTGTATATTCATTTACAAAGATTAAATTATTATGGAAAAGTCCCCCCCAAATCCCTAGGTGTTGAATGGGTTAATGATCAAATTCTTCCAATTTTGAGGAACTTCAACAATTTACCAATTAAAGATTTAATGAATACATTTTCAAATCACTTTGCATTTCAAATTGCAAAAAATATTGGAGAACAAGATCAAGTATTAATCACAGGTGGGGGTGCATATAATGATTATCTTATTGATAGAATAAAAAAATTAACAAATTCAAAATTAACCATTCCAGACCCAAAAATATTAGAATATAAAGAAGCTTTGATATTCTCTTTTTTAGGTCTATTAAGGGTTTTAGGAATAAACAATTGTTATTCTTCAGTTACTGGAGCAAAAAAAGATCATTGTTCAGGTATAATATATAATCCTTAATATTTATTTTTTTTTAATAAATTAGTCGTTTACCTTAAATCATTTTCATGAGAAATGCTTTTATAGTCTTGAATACTTTTTTTACGTTTTCATTATGTGCGCAAAATATTACTTGGCAAAATGTAAATTTAAATGTGCCTTTTGAAAATACACAAGCTGTATTTAACCTTATTGATGGTTTCTACTCTAATATTGAAATTCCTGATGGAATAAGAGTTTCATTTTGGAGCATTGAATATAAAGGGCCAAGTGAAAAGGCTACTCATATTCTCAATTTAGCAGGCACTAAAGAAAGTCTTGTTGAATTTGAATCAAGAAAACTTACTTCAGAATGGGATGCATATCTATCTAAACTAAACTCTCTAACAAATAGAGATGGATTTTCTGTTACTGCAGGAGTAACTTTAGTTAGATATAATATTGATAAATGGCAAGAGACAATTGCTCAATCCCATCAATGGAAGGTTAAAGATCCTCTGAAATTTATTAGTGCTTTTGCTAATTTAATGTCTGTATTTGGTGATTCATCCGGTTATGTATCAATCGGTCAAACTACACACGGAGTTGAGAATGGAGAGACACACTATATATATGGAACCTATCCAGATTTAATTTCTGCTCTTGATTTTGGAAATGTAGAGAATCAAGACGAATCTGAAGCAATTGTTGATTGGTTGGAAGCTACTAAAAATGAAGAATATACAAGAAGTATAACAAGAGTTATGCTTAAATCATGGGAATAAAACTTATTTAAATGGAAACAATTTTATTAGGAATTTTTATTGCAGGTTATTTACTTATTACACTCGAACATAGTCTAAGGATTGATAAGCTAATCCCTGCGCTTGGAATGATGGCCTTTTTGTGGGCAATTATAGCAATTTTTAACATACCTGTTTTTGAGGTAGATACTGAATTGCGGAATTTAATACCTACTAAAGTCAAAAAAATAATGGCTTATCATCTTTCTCATACATCAGAAATACTAATATTTCTTTTGGGAGCAATGACAATAGTCGAAATAATTGATTATTACAATGGGTTTGAGAAGATTAAATCATTTATAAGAACAAAATCTAAAAAAAGATTATTATGGATATTTGCTATCCTGGCTTTTATATTATCTGCAATAATCGACAACTTGACTGCAACAATAGTATTAATTACAATCTTACAAAAGATTATTAGAGATAAAAATTTAAGATTATGGTTTGCTGGTTTAATTGTGATTTCTGCCAATGCTGGAGGTGCTTGGTCTCCAATTGGTGATGTAACAACAACTATGCTATGGATTGCAGATAAAGTTACAGTGCCTATGTTATTATATTATGTTTTCATTCCATCGATTGTTTGTATGGTAGTTCCAGTTTATGCTGCATCATTTCTTAAGCCATTTAGAGGAAATGTTAGTAGTGTAGATAATGATGAAAGTAACATAACAAGTATAGGCACCACAATGTTGTGGTTAGGATTGGGCGGTATAATATTTGTTCCTGTATTTAAGGTTATAACCGGTCTACCTCCATATGTTGGGATGATGTTATCACTAGCTATTGTTGCGACTTTTGCCGAAATATTTAGTGGTACAAAGTTTAACATTACCACGCCAAACGATGATAGTATAAAGCATAGTAAGAGTCCCGTTCATAGTGCTCTAACAAAAATTGAATTACCAAGTATACTTTTCTTTTTAGGAATTTTAATGGCTGTAGCTGCTCTAGAATCTATTGGATATTTATTTCAGTTTGCTCAATATTTAGAGGTAGTAATACCGGATATCAGAATTGTCGCAGGTCTTTTAGGTCTTGGTTCAGCAGTTATTGATAATGTTCCATTAGTAGCTGCCTCAATAGGTATGTTCTCTCAGCCAATTGATGATTCTCTATGGCATCTAATAGCATATTCAGCTGGTACAGGTGGAAGTGTATTAGTAATTGGATCTGCAGCAGGAGTTGTTGCAATGGGAATGGAGAAAATTGAATTTTTCTGGTATCTTAAGAAGATTGGTTGGTTAGCTTTTATTGGATTTATTTCTGGATTTATAACTTTTGTTCTTCTTGAAGCATATGTATTAGTATAATATATTGGACTATAAGAACACAGAAAATTGGGTTTTAAGTAGATTACCTTCATATCAATCTATTGGGAAAAAAGCATATAACCCAGGACTAAATAATGTTGTAAAGTTTGTGTCTACCTTAAACTTACCCATTGATAGACTAAATCTTATACATGTTGGAGGTACAAATGGAAAAGGGAGTACATCATCTTATATTTCATCTATTTTACAAGAGTCTGATTATCAAGTTGGAATTTTTTCCTCTCCCCATTTTTTTGATTTTAGAGAAAGAATTAAAATAAATAATCAAAAAATAAGAAAATCTTTTATTGTTGATTTTGTAAATAAAAATAAGAGTACAATAGAAGAATTAGAATTAAGTTTTTTTGAGCTTTCGTTTTGTATTTCTTTAGCCTATTTTATTCATAATGGTGTAGATTATGCAGTAATTGAAGTTGGTTTAGGTGGGAGATTAGATGCAACAAATATTATTAATCCATTGATTTCTGTAATAACTAATATCTCACATGATCATACTGATATTCTTGGTAACACACTAGAAATGATTGCTATAGAAAAAGCAGGTATTTTTAAAAAAAAATCCTGTATAATAATAGGAGAAAGAAATGATGCTGTTGATGAAATTTTTATTAAAAAAGCAAAAGAGGTTTCTTCAAAAATAACATTTGTCCCAGATTATAATGACCAAAAACAATACTCTACAGTAAATTATTTGAATACAAACATAAAGACTGCAATATATGCTTGTAAAGCACTTAATACAGAAAGTGTTAATAATAATTCAATTATGGCTGGTATATCTAATATTAATAAAAATTGTCACCTAATTGGACGATGGTCTACAGTAAGTGAGAATCCTAAAGTTATATTTGATGCTGCTCATAATCAAGCTGGGTTTAGAATTATTTCTTCTCAATTGGAAAAAGTTAGCTATAATAAACTTCATATTATTTTAAGTTTTGTTAAAGGAAAGAATATTAAAGAACTAATAGCTGAACTACCTTCCAATTCAAAAATTTACTATACATCTCTCAATATGGAAAGAGGTATGAAGTTAAATGAGTTAATTCAAAATGTAGGAAGAAATATTATCTTTGATAATAACACTAAAAGATTACTTGGGGTTGTAAAAAAGGATTGTACAGATAAAGATTTAATATTAATAACAGGTAGTAACTTTATTGCAAAAAATATTTATGAAAAATAAACTACTTTTTCTTTTAATAATATTTCAATTATCAAATATAAATTCTCAGATAGTCACTGACAGACCAAGTCAGACTGACTCTCCCTTTGTTATTGAAAAAGGCTATATTCAAATTGAAACCGGAATTACTATTGACGAAATACAATCAGATATTAACTCATTAATTAGAATTGGAATGTTTGATGGTATTGAATTAAGAATAAATAGTAATTACATAATTAATGATGAAATTTCGTTTCAAAAAAAGTCTTCTTTCGACGATTTTGAGATTGGGTCAAAGTTTAGAATTATTGAAAAAAATGAAAATAACATAAACATTAGTTTCTTAACATATATTTCAATCCCTACTTCTCCAGAGGTTTTCTCTTATAATGAATATGGTTTTTTAAACAAACTATTATTTTCTCATAATTTGAACTCTGATACAAAAATTGGATATAATATTGGGTATGATAAATTTAACAATCATGATGATAAATTTAAATATTCATTAATTTATGGTAAAACTCTTAGTTCCTTTTCAATATTTTTTGAATTATTCGGGAATTCATCTGCTGATATTTCTAATCTTAATTTTGATTCTGGATTGACTTACATACATAACAATGATAAACAATTTGATTTATCAATTGGAAAAGGTTTAAATAATAATTTATTTTTTTTTAATATTGGTTTCAGTTTTAGAATATATTAAAAACACTATATTTTAATTTTGAAATTTAATAAAGTATAGTACTATATAAACAGAAATAACCTCGGTGTTTTTTTCTGATAGTCTTTATATTCTTTTAGATGTCCCCATTTTTTTTCTGCACTTTTTTCTAATAAATTTATTCCACTTACATGCACAAGGAGTAAATACGTAAATATTGGAGATACAAGAGTGAATAGTTGATATATCCCCAAAGAAGAGTAGCTTATTACACTCACTCCAGTCCAAAGTATTATTTCACCTAAATAATTAGGATGTCTAGAGTATTTCCATAATCCCGTTGTTATGAATTTATCCTTATTGTCTTCAATTTTTCTAAAATTTGTTTTTTGGTTATCTGAGATTATCTCTATTGTAAATCCAATAATAAATATTATTATACCAATATAAGTAACACTTGTTAGTTCTATTCCATTTGAGATTCCAGTTAATGCACAAATCGAACATATAGATACCCACATGCCCGAAACAGTAAATGCCATGAAAAACCAACTAAATGATTTTTTAATTTCTCTAAACCTCTTATCTTCACCTGCCTTTTTTATTCTTGTAAATAAAAATATACCTAATCTTAAAGTCCATATAATTATTAGAGATGAAACAATTATATTTCCATAGTTATCAATACCATCATTTGATGATAAAAGAACGAACAAAACTATTGATATGTAAGAAATACTCCCAGTTAAGTCATAAAATTTCTCTGTTTTAAAGACATAAGCAGGAATAAATAGTAACCAATGAATGATAAAAGACAATATTATTCCATTCCTTACCTCTTCTATTCCTGTCAATATTCCAAGTGATACTGATATAAAAACAGCACCAAAGGATATTATATAATTTAATAGACTATTTTTCATAGTTATCTATTTCTTCTCTCATTTTTTTAATATCATCATACCCAACCCTACAACATCCACCTATGATATCAGGTGATAAACTTAACCATTTTTTGATCATTTTGTCTTTATATAATTTATTTCCAGTCCAAATTTTTTCTACTGGATTATAAATTTCTCCTGAGTTAGGGTAAATTATAATTTTCTTTTTTGTGTTCTTTTTTAATACTTTACATGCCTCTTTAACATATAGCGGTGAAAAACAATTAAGACCAATAGTAGATATATTATCAAACTCAGATAATATATTACAAGCTTCTGGAATTGAAGAACCATCCCTAAAATTAATATCATCATTACATGTCATAGAAACCCATATCTCTTTATCTAGTTTATCAAAAATCATTGAAAGTATTTTGATTTCTCTTAAACTAGGTATAGTTTCATATAAAATAATTTCATAGTCGATATCTTTAATAACATTAATGTTATTAGTATGAAAATTATATATATCTTCATCGGTAGAATCATAAATACCAATATATTCTGAAGCATTTTTTTTGTAAGATGCAAAAGGACCTAAACTACCTACAACTTTAATATCCTTTTTTGTGTTAGCTTCAATTATGGCCTCTTTAGCTAGATCCAAAGATTTTTGAAATACTTCTTTTATTTCTTCTAAATCAATTCCTTTTTCTTTTAATATATCATAGCTAATTTGATATGAAGAAGTTAATAAATAATCAGCACCTGAATCAATATAGCCTTTATGAATTTTTTTTTAATGAGTTCAGGATTATTAATTAAAGCATCTCCAGTCCAAAGTCTATTATTAAGATTATAACCATCTAACTCTAACGGATATGACATACTTCCATCTAAAAGTTTGATTTTATTTTCCATTTAACTAAATTAAAAAAGTATTAATAGGAAATCTAAAATAAACTATATTTACATCCTATTTTTAGGGCGCTTAGCTCAGTTGGTTTAGAGCACCTCGTTTACACCGAGGGGGTCGGGGGTTCGAATCCCTCAGCGCCCACATCTTATCATTAATATTTAGTTGTTGCTTTTTAATTTATTGTCTAATAATTCATAGCCTTGATTAATACCCTTCTCAATTGCTGGAACACCTCTAACCATCCACAAAGGTTCTGGATCACCTTTCAGATAATGGTCAAAAAACTGTTGCATTCTTATATTAAAGTCTTTTCTGTTTTGCAACTTTAGTGGCCAATGACGTGCATCATTATAATTTAATAACCAAGATGGTTTACCAAGTCGTCTTAAACTGACAAAGAACTCAATACCCTGGTACCATGGAACATGCCCATCAGCATCATTATGCATTATTAATATTGGTGTGTTTATCTTATCAATATTATATATTGGCGAATTTTCAAAGTATCTTTGTGGATATTCCCATGGTGTTCCTCCAATTCTGCTTTGGGTTCTTTCATATTGAAACTGACGGCTTAATCCAGTATCCCATCTTATACCTCCAAACGCACTAATCATATTTACAACTGGAGCTCCAGACTCTGCTGCTTTAAAAATATCTGTTTTAGTAACTAGATATGCTATCTGATAACCACCCCAACTGTGTCCTTGGACACCAATATTTGTCTCATCCACAAATCCTTTCTCTATTAAAGAAGTTACACCTGGTATAACACTATTAAATGCACTTTCTCCAGGATACCCAACTCTGTAATATACATCTGGATTAAATATTAAATAGCCTCTACTAGTGTAAAAACTATAATTAATTGATGATCTTCCTGGTGATGGGGCTCTGTGAGCATGAAGACTATTTGAACTTTTTTCATAAAAGTTCACGATCATTGGGTACTTTTTATTTGAATCAAAATTTTCTGGTTTTATCAATATTCCTGTTAATTGCAAACCATTTAATGAGGTCCAATTAACTAACTCAGCAGTTCCCCAATTATAATCTTTTTGCTGAGTGTTTACATCGCTTATTAAATTAATTGATTCAAAATTTAAATCTGAAACTCTTATGTCTGGATATTCTTTGAAAGATTGTCTGGTAAAAATTACAATTTCACTTAATCTTGCTTTTTTTGGATTTGAATATCTAAATGGGCCATCTAATAATTGGTAACCAGATTTATTTTTGTAATTATATTTATAATATCCTGAGTTTTTTGTTATCTCATTGAAAGTAGTCATAAGAATTTTTTTGGAATCTTCAATGAATGTTTTTTCAGAATCTAATTTTACATATCTGAATATAGTTTTAGTCTCTCTTCCTTTAGTGAGTCTTCTACTTGATCCATCGTCTGGATTAAATTCCCATATATCATAGCGATCATAAATAAGAAGCTTATTATCTTTCTCTGTCCAACCAGCAAAACCATATGATCTAGGATAATCAGGAGAATCATTAAGCTCATCATAAAAAACTTTTCCTTTTGTTAATTCAACATACTTTGAGGTCTTAACGTTATATGTAAACCAAGTGCTATCAATTTGATTATAACCAAAAGCATATTCTCCTTTTGGGCTAAATCTTGCAGTACTTGGGTTAGATTTAATTGCTAGTTTTGTATCCCCATTATTAATATTTATTATAGCTAAATCATTCATAGAATATAATGCTGTCCATTGTGAACTTAATTGATATGGTATAGGATTGCTTATTAAAGCAAAGTCACCATTTCCTTCATCTGATAATATTGCGATTGGAAATTCTTTAGTTGCTATTTGGATCAATCTGTTATCTTTTATGTGGTAAACCGTTTGAAATGATTTTTTTTATATCATTTTCAATTTGTTTTTCCTGAACAGTATATAATCTTGGCTCATCATAAGTCCAAACCTCAACATTTACAATTTCCTCATCTAATAATAATGTATCCTGAACAATTTCTGGAAGACCTAATCCAAAATATAATTTCCTCTCATTTTTTGAAAATTTAATATCACCATAGGGAGACACTTTGTAACCATAAGGTGAACTATCCATATCTAGAATCAACTTTGATTTTTTTTGAGACGAGTCCCACAGATAAAGTTCGTATGGTCTTTGATAGGTCTTTGTAGAATCAGCATCTTTAACAAAAGCTAGTTTATCACCAGAATTACTAAAGTTGAGTTTAAAATATTTTGTTTTTTCATGAGATATATGAATCTGTTTACTGCTGTTTGTTTTTAAATTATTGATGTAGACACCAGGATTTATTGAGTCCTTTAGACCTGATGTGGAATATGATAATACCATGCCTTCTTTTGCAAAAGTATAGTTTGTCACAAAAGGTATTGTATCTTCCTTGTTTGTTTTAAGATTTCTTATTATTAAAGGGTATCCTTTTTTCACTATTTATAGAGTCTTTTAATTTATTATTTTGCTCTAAAGGAGTTTTATCATATGTATAAGCTAAGAAACCCGACCATTTTTCTGGAAGTTTATAAGACTTTACATTTGCAATTTTATGTAAAGAATTATTTTCTAGATTAAAAAGACCAATTGAATCTCTAGGCAATTTTTCTTTTTCAACATTTTTTCTTTTCATTTCAGTGATACTATCTTTCCAGGCCTTTATCTTAAAAACGGCAAACTTCGAATCATAGGTAAACTTTCCATCCTCAGAACGTTCATAATCAAATATTAAATTACCTTCATTGTCCTTTATTTTAATATGCTGATCCTTTTCACCTTTTTCAATTGAATACATTATAAAGTTACCTTTAGAACTAATTTCTTGACTTACAATTTTATTCCAAATATCAAAATCAGGATGATCTAGAATTTTTTTCTGTGAAAATGTAATTAAGCTTATAAGCATAAAAGCAAAACATAAAATATTTCTCATAACTTTTTTTTTAAATTAATTTTTATTAAAATCTACTACCTTTCCCTTTCCTGCCTTTTAAATTATCACCTAATTCAATTCTTGCTTTTTCAGCAAGTTCTTCCATTTTTTCTGCAATCTCAGGAAATTTATCATAGACATCAATTCTCTCCTGAGGATCATCCTTTATATTATATAATTCATTTTTATCTACAGAATTCATTTCATACTTTACAGGAATTCCATCTTTACCTCCAGCTTTTCCATTAAGTGACCTGTAAGTCCTTGAGAAATGAATTTTCCAATTATTCATTCTAATTGAATGTAGTTCATTTACCCTGTAGTAGAAGTATAACTTTTCATGAGGAGTTTGATCTACTTCACCAGATAATAAAGGCCAAATATCTTTTCCATCAATTTTATTTTGTGATAATTTTGACATAGTAATATTTGCAAAAGTTGGCATCCAATCAATAGCCATTACTGGCTCATCAATTATTGATGGCTTTAATCCATTGGGAAACTTTATAATGCTAGGAACTCTAACTCCACCTTCCCACGTAGTCCCTTTACCTTCTCTATAAATTCCGGATGAGCCTGAATGATCTCCATAAGAGAGCCACGGTCCATTATCAGATGTAAAAACAACAATTGTGTTTTCAGTTAAACCACTCTCTTCTATTTTATCTAAAACCCTTCCCACTGAATAATCAATTTCTTTTATAACATCAGCATATAGTCCATTTCCAGTTAAATCTTCAAAATCTTCAGATACAAAGAGTGGAACGTGAGGCTGAGGATGGGCAATATATAGAAAGAAAGGATTATCCCTATTTTTTTCGATAAAGTTTACACTCTCAGTTGTAATATCTTTTGTTAAGTTAGACTGATCTATTATCTCTTTTAAGGCATTTTCATTTCTGTATAAAAGTAAATCTTGTGGATATCCCTCAGGATTTTCTGGATGCCATCTCCACATATCATTTGAATACAGTATTCCATAGAATTCATCAAATCCATGATTTGTGGGAAAGAATTCTTTATTGCTTCCAAGATGCCATTTACCAAAAATTCCTGTTTCATAACCATTATCTTTTAACATCTCAGCTAGGGTATATTCATTATGACTTATACCTGAATCTGATGTAGGCCCAAAGGCATTATAAATCCCTATTCTATTTGGATATACACCTGTAAGTATAGCTGCTCTTGAAGCTGAACAAACTGGTTGAGCAGCATAATAAGACGTTAATTTAACTCCATCCTCAGCAAGTTTATCAATATTAATTGTATTTATTGTTTCTGATCCATAAGATGATAGGTCACCATATCCAAGGTCGTCAGTTAAAATGAAGACAATATTCGGACTATTATTATTTTTTTCACAGGAAAAAATGACTAGTAATATTATTAAGTATATAATTCTTTTTAACATTCTAATTTTAATAACTTTAAAATTAAATTTTGCTAGGTAGTTTAATTTATGAAATAAATTTAATTAATATTTCTTGTAAGGTTAATATCTTAATAGTATGGTTTGAAAAATACAAAAATGAAAGTACTTTTAACAGGATCATCAAAAGGCATTGGACACAAAATAGCAGAGGATCTTTTAGCTGAGGGACACCAACTTGCTCTTCATTACAATAAAAATAAATCTCTTTTAGAAGCATTGTTGAAAAAGGATAAAAAAGGTTCATTTTCTATTCAAGCCGACCTTTCAAATAAAGATGAAATAAAAAAAATGGTTGTGAATACAATCGATAAATTATCTTTCCTGACTGTATAATTAATAATGCAGGTATTGCTGAATCAGCAGATATCTCACTTGACATTGATAGTTGGAGTAAAATGTTTGATAAAACAATTGATGTAAATCTTAAAGCACCTACATTGATTTTTAAAGAATTTCTTAAATATAAAAGAGAGAAAAAAATCAATTCAAGATTAAGAATTATAAATATTGCATCTAGGGCTGCGTTTAGGGGAGAACAACAAGACTATATTTCATACGCATGTTCCAAAGGGGGAATTATTTCACTAACAAAAACTATGTCAAGATCATTTGGGGAATCGGATAATATTGTAGCAATTAGTATTGCACCTGGATTTGTAAGGACTGAAATGGCTCAAAGTTTTATTGATAAACATGGTGAGGATGTTGTAAGACAGGGGATTACTTTAGACAGGCTTACAGAACCAAAAGATATATCACCATTAGTATCATTAATAGTTTCAGCTAAAATGGATCATTCAACTGGCTCAACAATTGATGTAAATGGCGGAAGCTTTTTTAGATAGATTTATTCCTCAAGTTAATTTATTAATAAAAGTTTATTACAAGTTTTACAGCAAAAACTGTTGAAGAGCTAATTCTTTTGTAACTTTTTTTATATTAGCATCATTAACTATAAATTAATTAAAATGAAAAAATTTATTTTACTATTACTTGTTATCTTAACAAGTGTCAATTTAAACGCTCAGACTCCCACTTGGGTTTGTTTAAATGTTAGCGTTGAATCCGAGGGTCAAGAAAAATTTATTGAATCTTTGGATAATCTAATGGAGTCAGTTGATGATTTTCCATACACTGTAACTTTATTTGAAACACAATTTGGTAATAGTGATGTTAACTTCTCACATCAGCTGTGTTTTTTTGGGTGAGTCGGCAGAGGACTTTGCTCAATGGGGTGTAGGCGGAAATCCTCCAACTGTTGAAGGAGTCGTCTTCTTTAATGCTTTCCAAGACTTTGTTGAGGTTGAGCAGATAGTTCTTGGACAACCAATGATTTTTGATCCATCTAATTTAGAGTCTGACTTTCAAGCTGTATTTGCAATTAATGTAACTGATGTGCAAAAATTTGGATCTGCTTTTGGTAAGATGATGAATTCATTAGATTTTGATGAAGGATCTTTTGAATTACACGATGCAGTCCTTGGTGCAGAGGAAGGAGTAACTCATTATTGGGTTGTTAGAGCTAATAATCTTGCAGACTTTTTAGATGGAAGATCTGAATTTATTAATTCTGGCGCAGCAGGTCAATTTGGAGGAGATGCTTCTGGTTCTTTTGAATTTGTATTTGGATTTGGTAGTAGAACTATTAAAAATTATAACTAATCAGTTTCTGCTAAAATTTAAACCCCTTTTTATAAGGGGTTTTTTTTTATATTAGCCAATAATCATAAATCAAATTAAAATGAAAAAAATATTTTTTATTTCTTTAGCCTTGATAGCTTTTATAAATAAAGCTCATGCTCAAGATCAAGTGCACTGGGAGGAAGTAGCAATAGCTGTTGAATCTGGAAGTGCAGGAATTGTATATCAATTAGTTGATGATTTTTATTCAAGTATTGAAATACCAGATGGTGCCTCTGTAACCCTTGCAGGTGTTGTAAATGCATCTCAGTGGAATGAGGCTACTCATATTTTAAATTTTATTGGAAGTGCTAAAGCTTTATCTGAGTTAAGAGATTTAAGATCAGGTGAAACTTATTCTGCATACAATAGAAATATTACTCAAGTTGCAGAGATAGTTTCTATAACTCAAGGTAAAACTTTAATTAGAATTCCTGGTGAACAAGGTCAAGATGTATATTCTTCTCAGGAATGGTCTTTTTATGTTGAGGATCAGAGAGAATTTGGAGAAGCTTTTGCTGAGCTAATGGATTCTACAGAAACAGATGGATATGTTTCTTTAGGTCAATACACGGCTGGAGAATCAGGAAGGACTCACTATATTTATGCTAATTATCCAAATTACGTCTCACAATTGAATACTGGACCAAAGAATGCTTCTGAACAGGCTGCCTTTGAAAAGTTTTTTAAAAGAGTTAACCCTATATCAACTTATAGAGGATCAGTCACAACTCAAAATGGTGGATACTGGGACTAGATTTATTTTAACAGTACAAATCTATTAAAAATTGAACCCTCCATTGGAGGGTTTTTTTTTAAATTGCAATAAAGAATTTATGAGCAAGTTTATATTGGCTATTGATGCAGGAACTACAAGTTCTAGAGCAATTATTTTTAATAAAAGGGCTGAGGTAATTGAAATTACCCAATATGAGTTCAGTCAATTTTTTCCTAAGGAAGGATGGGTAGAACATGATGCTATTGAAATATGGAATACTCAACTAAAGGCTATAAAAGATGTAATTAGTAAATCAAAAATTAATCCTAAAAGTATTGACTCAATAGGAATTACTAATCAAAGAGAAACAACAGTAATTTGGAATAAAAAAACTGGAAAACCTGTTTATAATGCAATTGTATGGCAAGATAGAAGGACTGCAAGCTTTTGTGACAAGCTAAAAGAAGATAATAAAAGTGAACTGATTCAAAATAAAACTGGATTGGTTATTGACGCATACTTTTCTGGAACAAAAATAAAATGGATTTTAGATAGTAAAAGGGAGATTAGAGAACAAGCTGAGAAAGGTCAACTTATTTTTGGTACAATAGATACTTGGTTAATATGGAATTTAAGTAAAGGAAAATATCATATAACAGATCCTTCTAATGCTAGTAGAACTCTACTCTATAACATAAAAGACGACAAATGGGATGATGAATTATTGGAAATTTTTGATGTTCCAAGAAATATACTACCAGAGGTTGTGGATTCATCTGCAATATCAGCATATATAGATGATGAAATTATAGGCACTAAAATACCAATTGCTGGAATAGCTGGTGATCAACAAGCTGCGTTATTTGGTCAGTTATGTGTCAATCCTGGGGATATAAAAAATACATATGGTACAGGTTGTTTTTGTGTTATGAATACAGGAAAATCATCAGTAAAATCAAAAAATAAAATGCTTTCAACAATTGCTTGGAGGATAAACGGAGAAATTACTTATGCACTTGAAGGAAGTGTGTTCGTAGCTGGTGCTCTTATTCAATGGCTTAGGGATAAATTAGGTATTATAAAGGATGCACCTGAAGTTGAAATTCTTGCAAATACAGTAGAAGACAACGGTGGTTTAACTTTTATACCAGCATTATCTGGTTTAGCTGCTCCCTATTGGGATCCTTATGCACAGGGAACAATATTTGGTATAACCAGAGGAACTGAAAATGGACATATAGCAAGAGCAGCACTTGAATCAATTGCTCTTAGGACAAGAGACATAATTATTGAAATGCAAAAAGATGCAAAAATAAAATTCACAAACTTAAAAGTAGATGGTGGAGCTAGTAAAAATAATCTTTTAATGCAGATACAATCCGATTTATTACAAACCAATGTTTTAAGACCAAAAACTACTGAGACAACAGCACTTGGAGTAGCTTTTTTAGCTGGATTAGCCTCCGGTTTTTGGAAAAATATTTCAGATTTAAATGATTTATGGACAGAGGATAAATCCTTTAACCCAAATTTGAAAAATGATTCATCACATATAATTAATCTTTGGGAGATTAGAATTAATAAACTTCTTAAGGTTAATGAATAGAAATGACTCCATTATTAAATTAAACAAAGTCCTTGAATGGGATATTGTAATTATAGGTGGAGGTGCCTCTGGTCTTGGAATTGCAGTTGATGCTTCAAAAAGAGGTTATAAGACTTTATTATTAGAAAAATATGACTTTGGAAAAGGTACTTCATCAAGAAGTACGAAACTTATTCATGGAGGGGTTAGGTATTTACAAAATGGTGATATTACCTTAGTAATTGAATCCTTAAAAGAAAGAGGAATTCTTAAGAGAAATGCTCCACATCTGGTTCAAGATTTAAGCTTTGTAATACCCACATATGATTGGTGGGCTAGTCCTTTCTACGGAATTGGAATGAAAATTTATGATATGATGGCAGGAAAGCTTGGTTTAGGAAAATCAGTAATTATATCCAAAAAAGAAACAGAAAAATTAATACCAAATGTGAATAAAAAAGGACTTAGAGGTGGGGTTATATATCACGACGGACAATTTGATGATTCCAGAATGGCCATCACTCTAGCACTTTCTGCAAATTCTAAAAAAACTGCTTTATTGAATTATTGTAATGTAGATGGTTTAATAAAAAAAAATAAAGAAATTGTTGGATTGAGTTTTACAGATTCTATAAACTCCATAAAATATCAAGTTAAAAGTAAAGTTGTAATCAATGCAACTGGAGTTTTTGCAGAGGAAATAATCAGGATGGATCAACCTAAAATTGAAAAAATGATACAACCAAGTCAGGGTGTACACATTGTTTTGGAAAAAAAATTCTTAAAAAGTAAACATGCAATTTTAATTCCTCAGACCTCTGATGGGAGAGTCTTATTTGCTGTTCCATGGAAAAATTATGTTGTTGTTGGAACAACTGACACTCATATCAAAGATGCAAATGACGAGCCTAAACCTTTAAAGGAAGAAATTGAATTTATTTTAAAGAATGCTGGAAAATACATGACTATTAAGCCAAAGAGAGATGATATAAAAAGTGTATTTGCAGGACTAAGACCACTTGCAGCAACTTCTGATAAGAAGTCAACAAAAGAAGTTTCTAGAAGCCACAAAATTGATGTTTCTCCTTCAGGTTTAATCAGTGTTCTTGGCGGTAAATGGACTACTTACAGAAAAATTGCAGAAGATGCAATTGATGCTGCAATTTCAATAAACAAACTCAAAAAGAAAAAATGTAGAACTGAAAAAACAAAACTCTTTGGCTATAAAAAAAATATAGATTGGTCTGACCATATGCATGTATATGGATCTCTAAAGAAAAAGGTAGAATCTTTGGGAGGGAAAGAAGATAATAAGTCATTATCAAGTAAATTTTACATATCCAATAATATGATTAAATGGTCAATAATTCACGAAATGGCAATTACTTTAGAGGATATTTTAGCCAGAAGGACCAGATGTGTTTTCCTAGATTCCAATGAATCTAAAAGAATAGCACCTTGCGTTGCAAAAAAGATGGCAGAAATTCTCGAGAAAGATCAAGTATGGATTGATTCCGAGTTAAAAAATTTTAATAAATTAATTAAAAATTATACAGTATGATAAGTCCTTATATCGCAGAATTTGTTGGAACTGCTATATTACTTCTGCTTGGTTCTGGAATTGTTGCCAATGTTAGCCTTTCAAAAACTAAGGGTTATAATCAGACTCCATTAATTACCATTACAACTGCATGGGGTTTTGCTGTGTTTGTTGCAGCATTCATTACTGGTCAATTTAGTGGAGCTCATTTAAATCCTGCAGTTACAATTGGTTTAGTTGTTGCTGGAAAATTCTCAAGTGAATTAATGATAGGGTATATTATTGCTCAAGTTCTAGGAGCTATGCTAGGAAGCTGGTTAACATACTTATTTTATATTGATCATTATAGATCAACAGCTGACGAGAGCAAGGTTATGGGTTCTTTTTGCACCTCACCTGCTATTAGAAACTTAAAAAATAATTTTTTTAGTGAATTTCTTGCTACTTTTATATTGATATTTGGTATTCTTTACATAGTAAAACCTAATATTTTAATTGAAGGAATGAATGCAAACTTTGGAATTGGGTCACTCGATGCTCTTCCAGTAGGAATATTAGTTTGGGTAATTGGACTTAGTCTAGGAGGGACAACTGGATATGCAATTAATCCTGCAAGAGATTTAGGTCCAAGAATTGTCTATCAATTAATTCCAAGAAAAAATAAAATCCCAGACTGGGCTTACAGCTGGGTCCCAGTTATAGGACCCTCTCTTGGTGCTGTAGCTGCTGGTCTTTTATATTTATATTTTAACTAAATGAGCGAAAAAAAAATTGCATTAATAACAGGGGCTACTTCTGGTATTGGAGAATCAACTTCATTTGAATTAGCAAATCAGTTTTCATTAATAATATGTGGAAGAAATAAATATAAACTCGATGAGCTATCTAATGAACTTTCAAAAAAAACAAATGTAAAAACCTTAGAATTTGATGTTAGAGATAAGAAAGATGTAAGAGAAAAAATATCTAGTTTAAGCGATGATTGGAAAAACATCGATATTCTTATAAATAATGCTGGGAATGCTCATGGATTAGATTTTATTCATGAGGGGAAAATCTCAGATTGGGATATGATGATTGACACTAACGTTAAAGGTTTACTCTATGTTAGTAAATATGTTTTAAACATAATGATAGAGAATAATAGGGGGCATATTATTAATATAGGTTCAATTGCAGGAAAGGAAGTTTATCCAAAAGGAAATATCTACTGTGCATCTAAGTTTGCTGTCGATGCAATTTCTAACGGAATGAGAATTGATCTTAACAAGCATAATATTAAAGTTTCTCAAATTAATCCAGGTTTAGTTGAAACTAACTTTTCAATGGTTAGATTTAAAAATGATCAGGAAAGATCAAACTCCGTTTACTCTGGATTAAATCCTCTGGTTGGAGATGACATTGCTAAAGTAATATCTTATGTTATCAATTGTCCTGAAAATGTAAATATTAGCGACATAACAGTACTTGCAAAATCTCAAGCATCTTCTACAGTTTTAAATAGAAAATAGTTTTGAAGAATTTTATTTTTCTCTTAATTATTGCTCTTCTAAACTCATGTATCTCAAATAAAGATATTTTGGTTGTTGGTCATAGAGGTGCAATGGGCCATGTGCTTGAAAATACAATTGAATCAGTTCAAAAAGCTATAGAATTAAATGTTGACGGAATCGAAATTGATGTATTCAAATCAAAAACTGGTGAGTTAGTTGTATACCACGATCCATTTTTAAGCCGATTAACAAATTCAAATGCATTTATCGAGCAAATATCCCTAGACTCAATAAAAAAAGTTCAACTAATTGGAGGGTATTTCATTCCTACCCTGAAAGAAATAGTAGACATAATTCCAGAAAAAATTTTTTTAAATATTGAACTTAAAGGACAAGATACTGCTTTTGAGACTAATAAAATTATCACTAACTATTTGAATACGTATAATTTTCCTGCATCAAAATTTATTATTTCAAGTTTTAGATGGAATGAATTAAAAAAAATTAGAAGTATTAATAAAGTTATTCCAATTGCAATTCTTGTTGATTCATTATATAAAATTGATGATGCAATTAAACTAGCTAAACAAATTAATGCTGTTGCTCTAAACCCAAATAAAGAGTTTATTACAAAGGAGATAGTAAATAAAATACAATCAAATAACATTAAAGTTTACCCATACACAATAAATACTCCGAAGAATATTAGGAGAGTGCGATCTATGGGAGTTGATGCAATTATAACTGATTATCCAGAAAGAATTAAAAGATAAGTTTAGCTAAAATCCTTGGTATCAGCTATTACAAAATGTTCGAGCTTGAAAATATGCTTCTCGGCTATCATTCTTCCAACTGGAGCAAAATATTTAGAATTTAGATCAGCTAATGTTTTGTTCTCAATTAAGGTAAAACCATTTTGAGATAGTAATTCCTGAATTTCTTCGGCAGAATAAAATGAAATCCATGGCTCACCTACCTTTGCTGCTCCATTTGTAATAAATTTAATTGCTTTTTCAGGTTTTAAATAACCGATGCCAAAACAAGCCTTGGAGTCTTTTAAAAGAAGTTTATTTACATATGAAATAAAAATTTTTGAATTAGAATTTGGGTTTAAATTAGCTATTTCTTTTAAGGTTAAGTCAAGAGATTCTTTTGGAATGTACTGTGATACACCCTCAAGTGTATAAATGGTTGATTTACTTTTATCAAATCCAGCTTTCAAAAGTTGTTCTTCAAGGGATTGGTAATTAAAATCAATACCAACATAAATTACATTTTCTCTATTTGATATATTATTAGGAAGTTTAGATAGCTTTATTCCTTGAACTTCAGGCTGATCAACCTCAAATATTTTTAATTTAAGAGGAAGTTTTAGACGATGAGCTCTTGAGTCATAGCCTGCACCCAGGATAACATATTGTTCAATACCAGCTGAAGTGCTTTCTTCAATTAAATCATCAATAAATCGTGTTCTGCAGATTAAATGTTCATGCATTCCAAGGACAATCTTATCTCCTAACCAAACACTAATTTTGTGTCCTAAAAGCTTTATAATACCGGCTCCAATTACAAAATATTTAGCATAGGGGTCATAAATAACACGTTTATTAGGTTTTGCAATTGATTCAATCAACCTCTGCTTCGCGACTCCTTGAGCAGTTCCATCTTTTCTGAATATTAAGTTACACATTGTTGGTATTTATTGATTTCTTAATTACTATTTCTAAACCATTTTTATTAAATTAAATAAAAAAAATGAAAATTACTTTTTTAGGTCATGCAACCCTAGAAATCCAAATCAATGAGTTTAATTTATTAGTTGATCCCTTTATATCAGGTAATCCTATGGCATCTGATGTTGATTTGGAGGATTTAAAGCCAGACTTCATTCTTATTACTCATGCACATCAAGATCACACCCTTGATGTTGAAAAATTAGCAAAGGATAACAACTCGCTAATAATCTCAAATTTTGAAATTGTTAGTCATTTTCAGAACAAAGGATTAAATGGTCATCCAATGAATCATGGGGGTATGTGGAATTTTGATTTTGGTGAGTTAAAATATGTTAATGCTATTCATACATCTACATTTCCTGATGGTTCAAATGGTGGACAACCAGGTGGATTTATTATAACTTCAAATAAAAAGTCTATTTATATTGCTGGTGATACCGCATTAACATATGATATGAAACTAATCCCAATAAATTATAATTTAGATTTAGCAATACTTCCAATTGGTGATAATTTTACTATGGGATATAAAGACGCAATAATTGCCTCAGATTTTATTAAATGTAATAAAATATTAGGATACCACTTTGATACATTTGGTTTAATTGAGATTGATAAAAAAAAAGCTGTCGAGGGATTTAAAAAAGTAAATAAAGAATTAATAATAATAAAACTCAAAGAACATATAATAATTTAGTTATGAAAAAAATTTATATAATATTATGCATACTAGGAATAGCACTGCCTTACTATAATCTAATTAATTATTTAAATATAAATAACTGGTCAATGGATGGTTTTTTTAGGCTTCTATATGAAAATTATGCTGTTTCAATGATATCAATGGATTTAACAGTAGCAGCCTCATCCTTCTTGATTTTTTTAATATATAATTTCAGAAAGAAACCAATTAAAATTATTCGATATTTAATCCCTATGTTTTTAGTAGGTTTTTCTTTAGCGTTGCCTCTCTATCTATATGATACTCACAAATCTAATTAGATAACTCTTTAGATTTTATCATTATACATATTCCAGCATTAATTAGAATAAGAGATATTGTTCCTATTGTAAAAAAATCTAAATTTTGATATTTTCTAATAATTGCTTCTCCAAATATGCATAGTCCTGAGCTAAAAATTAAAATGCCTAAAGTTCCTATAATTGTATACTTATTAATCATCTTTCATTACATTTAAAACTAAAATAATTAAATTCGATTTATGACAGCTCAATTATGGTTTTTTATAATTATTTCATTAGTAATTTTTAACTACTTATTTTCAAATCTTTTAGATTATATAAATCATAGAAATTGGAAAGATGAAATTCCAAACGAGTTAAAAGATTTTTATGATAAAGAGAAATATAAGAAGGCAAAAAATTATGCATTAAGTAAAAATAAGATTAGTCTCTTTTCAAGTTCGATAAGTTTTTTACTTGTAATTTCACTTCTTGTATTCAATGGTTATGGAATTATTGATCAATTTGTTAATTCTAATATTTTTAATTTATTTGAGTCACTTCAAATTAGTTTAAACTTTATCCAATCTGGGGTTTTCTTTTTAATTTTATTCATACTGAATTCTGTTATATCCATACCTTTCTCATACTATAACACATTTGTAATTGAAGAAAAATTTGGATTCAACAAAACGACAAAGTCTACATTTTTTATTGATATTATTAAATCAACTTTATTATCCTTTTTTATTGGAGGTATTCTTCTTTTTCTTGCCTTATATCTCTTCGATAATTTAAATGAAGGATTCTGGCTATGGTTGTGGATTGGGATTTCATTGTTGATGATTTTTATTAATATGTTCTATGCTGATTTAATTGCACCAATTTTTAATAAGCTTACTCCTTTAGATGAAGGGGTGTTAAGAAATAAAATAGAAAATTATTCTAAAGATGTTGGGTATCTTTTAAAAAATATATATGTTATTGATGGATCAAAGAGATCCACAAAAGCAAATGCTTTTTTTAGTGGTTTAGGCCCAAGAAAAACTATTGCGCTTTATGATACTTTAATTCAAAAACATACAGAGAACGAACTTGTAGCGGTACTTGCTCATGAAGTAGGTCATTTTAAGAAAAAACATATTTTCTCTGGATTAATTATGTCGATTATCCAGATTGGAATCATGTCTTTTTTCTTTGAATTATGTCTTAAACTCCCTGAGATTTCAATTGCTCTTGGTGGTTCAGAATCAAGCTTCCATTTAGGTCTTGTAGGTTTTAGTATTATTTTTTCACCTATCTCAATATTATCAGGGATAATAATGAATTACAATAGTAGAAAAAATGAGTTTGAAGCAGATGCGTATGCAAGAGAAACATTTAATGGAGAGGATTTATCTTTGGCATTAAAAAAATTATCTGTTGATAGTCTTTCTAATATTTACCCACATCCACTTTATGTATTTTTCCATTATTCACATCCACCACTTATTCAAAGATTAAGAGCATTAAACAAAAAAATATGAGAAGGAGAAATTTTATTTTTGATATATTTAGTATTGGATTTATTTCTTCCATGACTCCCAAAGTCAATGCAAAAGAGTTTATAAATAAAAATATGGTTAGATCAATTTCAACATGGAAAACAACTGAGGCTAATCTAAAAGCTGGATTAATGCTAGATAAAGGAATTGATGGACTTAGTGCTGCCGTTTCTGGTGTTGCTATTGAAGAAGAAAATCCAAAGAATACCACCGTTGGATTTGGGGGAGCACCTGATAGATCAGGAAGAGTGACTCTTGATGCATGTGTTATGAATCATCTTGGAGATTGCGGTTCTGTTGTAGCTGTAGAAAATATTGTGAATGTTGCTAGACTTGCAAAGGATGTAATGGAAAAAACACCTCACGTTATGTTAGCTGGTAAGGGTGCTGAAGAATTTGCTATTTCCCAAGGTTATGAAAAGAAAGATTTGCTGACAGAAAAGTCAAAAGAGGATTGGAAAAAATGGCTTGAAAATGAAGATTATAAGCCTATAATTAATATTGAAAATCATGATACTATTGGTATGTTATGCCTTGACAAGAATAATAATATTTCTGGGGTCTGTACAACCAGTGGCCTAGCATATAAAATGAAAGGGAGAGTTGGAGACTCACCAATAATTGGTTCTGGTCTATTTATTGATAATAAAATAGGTGGAGCTGTTGCAACTGGTCTTGGAGAAGAAGTCTTAAAAACTGTCGGATCTTTTTTAGTAGTTGAGTTAATGAGACAGGGAATGTCTCCGCAAGAAGCTTGTGAAGCTTCAGTTAAAAGAATAGTTTCATCAAATTCTCAAAAAAATAAATTTCAAGTTGCTTACATAGCTATGAATAAAAATGGAGATGTTGGCTCTTTTAGTGTTGAGCCAGGATTCACATATATGGATTATTTCAATGGTGAAAACAATGAGAAGATTACCGAGTCTGCATTTTGATTAAGAGAATATAGATTTCATCTTATCCATTTCTTCTTCAGCTAACTTTGGATCTACTAATATTCTACCACTATATTCATCAGTAATAATTTTTTGCCTTGAAGCAATTTCCATTTGAACTTGAGGAGGTATAGTAAAGTACGAGCCTCCTGATGCATTTCTCTCTATAGGTACTATTGCTAAACCATTTCTAACATTTGATCTTATTCTCTTGTATGCAGCAATTAGATTATCTTCAATTTTTTTTTCAAATTCCTTTGACTTTTCCAATAATGCTTTCTCCTCTTTTTCAGTCTCTTTCAAAATTTCACCTAATTCTGAGTTTTTACTTTTCAGGTGAGAAGCTCTATCCTCAATCTTATCTTTTAGTTCGTCACTAACAACAGTTTTGCTCTCAATTGTTTCTTTATATTGAGCAATCTTTTTTTCTGAGAGCTTAATCTCTAATTCTTGATATTCTTGTTCTTTTACGATGGCATTATACTCTCTATTATTTCTGACTTTTTTTAAATCACCTTCATATTTTTTATGATTTTCTTTCGAAGTTTTAATTGAGTTTTCTTCAAACTTAATCCCATCTTGACTTTCTTTAATTTCATTTTCAAAACCTACAAGTCTTTTATTTAATCCCTCGATTTCACTTTCAAGATCTTCGACCTCTAGAGGAAGCTCACCTCTAATACTTCTTATTTGATCAATTCTTGAATCAATTAACTGAAGATCAAAAAGAGCTCTTAACTTTTCTTCGACTGATGTCTCAATTTTTTTTGCCATTTTAATAATATTTAACAGGGTTAATGTTTCCCTCAGATAAAAGGAGCGTAAAATTAGGTAATTTTTTATTAAGAAATTCTTTAATTATCAATTTTATATGGTTTTCACTCTCATAATGACCAATATCAACTAAAATTGCTTTGTTATCTGCCTCATAAAAATTATGATACTTTAAATCTGATGTAATAAATGCATCTACTTCTGAATCTAATGAGTTTTTTATTGCAAAGCTTCCTGAGCCAACAACTATAGAGACTTTCGATATAGTCTTATTTATTTTTTTTGAATGTCTAATGTGTTTGAGATTTAGTTTATCCTTAAGTAAATCAAAAAAACTATCCTCATCTTTTGGTTCATCTAATTTTCCAATTATACCCAACCCAGTTTTAATTCCCTCTAAATTATTTGTTTTTGGAATAAGTGTTGAAAGATTTTTTAAACCAATTTTTTTTGCCAAAAAATAGGTTATTCCCTCTGGGTGATTATCTAATGAAGTATGAATTGCATATATAGAAATATTATTCTTAACAGCATTAATTATTGACTTTTGAACATATCCAGAGTCAGATGTTATTTTCTTCAAGCCATTGAATATTATAGGATGATAGCTTATTATAAGATTACAATTTTTTTTAACAGCCTCATCTATCACGTCATTAGTTGCATCTAATGTGACTAAAATATTTTTAACTAAAGATTCAGGGTTACCTATAATTAGCCCAACATTATCGAAGTCTTCTGCAATAGATCTTGGCATCCAATTATTTAGAATTTTACTAATTTCACTAACTTTCATATAAGTGTAGTTTCATTGCAAATATAATATTATCTTTCCCAAGGTGAAAAAATTAAAATTTTTATTATACCCCTTTTCAGTATTATATAGCATATACTCATCATTTCGAAACTTATTATTTGATTTTGGATTAATCGACTCAATCGAATATAAAATTCCAACAATTGGTATTGGAAATTTATCGACTGGTGGAACAGGGAAATCAATAATTGTTGATTATCTAATTGAGAAATTTAAGAAAAATAAAAAAATTACAACTCTGAGTAGGGGATATAACAGAAAAACAAAGGGATTTGTTCATGCATCTAAAAGAACAGATGCATATGAAATAGGTGACGAACCTTTTCAATTCTTTTCAAAGCATCCTGAAATTAACGTAGTTGTATGTGAGGATCGAAGAAAGGGCATGAATATTCTTCTAAAAAACTTGTCTGATACAGAATTATGTATTTGGGATGATGTATTTCAACATAGATTTGTAAAACCAGGTTTAATGATATTATCAACATCATTCAAATACCCTTTTTATAAAGATGAGATTCTTCCAGTCGGAAATTTAAGAGAGAATAAAGATTCTTCAAAAAGGGCTGACATAATTGTTGTGACGAAATGTCCAATTGATATGCAAATTAATGATAAAAAATCGTTTATTAAGTCTTTAAATCCACTTAATAATCAGAAGGTTTTTTTCAGCACATTATCTTATAAGCAAAAAATTAAATCTGATGTTGATCAAATAAATATTGATACTTTAGCTGAAAGTGATTTTATTTTAGTGACCGGAATAGCAGATTCTTCTTACCTAGTTGGATTTCTAAAAAGTAAGGCATTTAAATTCAAGCATTTAAAATATTCTGACCATTACAATTTTAATAAACTTTCAATAGATAAAATAAGGAGTCTATCTATTGGTAAAAAAATACTGACAACGGAAAAAGATTTTGGAAGACTTAAACCAAAGATCAGTGATAGAAATATTTATTACATTGAAGTATCAATGCAATTTAATTCTGAAGTAAATGATTTTAACTTTGATGAGACAATTTCTGAATATATAAATCAGAACTAAAGCACATGCTTGTGAGCCTTATATGATGATCTAACAAGAGGCCCACTTTCGACGTGTCTGAACCCCATCTCTTTTGCAATAATTTCATATTCTTTAAATTCTTCAGGGGTAACAAAACTGGTAACTGGAAGATGTTTTTTTGAAGGCTGAAGATACTGACCCAGAGTTACGACATCTACTCCAACATTTATAAGATCATTTAAAGTTTCCAAAACTTCATGTTTTTCTTCTCCAAGTCCCAACATAATACCTGACTTTGTTCTATTTATTCCATTATCTTTTAAATATTTCAATACATCTAAACTTCTATTATATTTAGCTTGAACTCTAACTTCTCTAGTAAGCCTTCTCACTGTTTCAAGATTATGTGAAACCACTTCGGGCGCAACTTCAATAATTCTATCGATATTCTCAGTTTCACCTTTAAAATCAGGTATAAGAGTTTCAATTGTTGTTTTTGGATTTAAATCTCGAACAGCTTTTACAGTTTCAGCCCATATTATAGAACCTCCATCTTTCAAGTCATCTCTATCCACTGATGTCAAGACCGCATGTTTAACTCCCATTATATTAATTGATCTTGCAACTTTGAATGGTTCAAATTCATCTGCTGGAAGAGGACTACCAGTCTGAACATTACAAAAGCTACAAGATCTTGTACAAATATTTCCAAGAATCATAAATGTAGCAGTTCCTTCTGTCCAACACTCTCCCATATTAGGACAATTACCAGAGACACAAATTGTATGAAGATTATTCTTCTCTACAGTTGATCTAAGCTCAGTGTATTTTTTACCGATTGGAAGTTTAACACGAATCCAGCTTGGCTTCTTAGTGCTGACCTTATTGTCAGACGTTTTCTTAGGTAAACTAAGTTTTACCCATCCTTTATTTACTGTTTTAGAAACTGACATCTTACAAAGATACAAACTAAATAAACCTAGTCAAAATATATCCTAAAGCAAAAAGACTAAGAAACAAAATTCCTGTGATACTAAGAATTCTCATTGATTTAGAAGGTCTTTGTGATTCTGGCATGTTTTTACTTACAACTAATTTGTAATTTAAAATTGCATAAAAGGGTGCAGTAACGAAGGATAATACAGTGGCTATTTCAACTAATGCCCCCATTTCAGATAGTAGATAATAAAATATTAACATTGTCCCTAATGATAAAACTGAAATCCAATAAAAATAATAGTTTTTATTAATCTGGTTTGTTAATAATTGAGTTGCCCTTGACATTGTTCTGGGCGATGCATCCATACACGTAATTGTGGTACTGAGCATTGTTGTAAATGCACAAATTGAAATTATTAGATAAAAACTATCTCCCAAATTAGATGTATATAATTCTATTAATTGTCCTGCAAATACGCTACCACTATTTGAAAAACTAACTCCTGAATTATACATTACTAATGCACCTAGACTTACAAAACAAATTCCCAAAATAACAGTAGCTAAATATCCAACATTGAAATCAAATAAACTTTCTTTATTTGTTAATTTTTGATTTTTATTTTTTTCTATTGCCCAAATTGAATGCCATATTGAAATATCAAGTGGTGCCGGCATCCAACCCATAAAAGCAACTAGAAACACAATACCAGTACCAGTAGGAAAAACCTGTTCGAAGCTATACACCTCATCTGAATTAAGAGATGCAACTCCAGTGGAAAAAATTGTGCTTACAGCTAAAATTAAAATTATTATTTTAATCATTTTATCTAAAAGCTGATATCTACCAAATAAAAGAATTACATAACATCCAATTGTAATTATCAGGCTCCACACAACCATGTTGTCCGTTATTCCAAAAAGACTAGATGCTAAACCTGCAGTAACGATAGTAACTGCAGTTTGAATAGTAAACATTGTAGCAAGATTCATAATGAAGTATATTATTAAAAATATTTTGCCAATTTTGTAATAACCATCCAATAAGCTTTCTCCAGTAGCCATTGCATATCTTGGACCATACTGAAAAAATGGATATTTAAAAATATTTACCAATATGAGAGCCCAAATTAAACCCCATCCAAAATCAGCACCAGCACGAGTTGATTGAACCAAATGCGAAACTCCAATAGCAGCTCCCGCAAAAAGTAAACCAGGCCCAAGCTTAGAAATTAATTTGATCATTTGATTTCATTAGCACATTCTGAGCCTGAGGGAATTTTCCCACATATACTACATGGTTCATCCGATTTGTTCAAAAAAGGACTCTGACTAGCACAAGTACCAGAAAACTCTCCATTTTTTTTAAAAATTAGCTTTATTGCAATACCTGAAAAAGCAATAGCAATTAGTCCAACAGATATTAGAAATATCTCCATTGGACAAAGCTATAAAAAAATCGTAATTTTAGTTGTGCTTAACTTAATTATGAATATTAAGTTTTATTTAGTTTGGTTGTTAATAATATTTGCAACTGTCTCTTGTGATACTAACAATGTTAGGGTTTCTGATTCTGAAATTCAATCAGCTTCTGCTTGGAGTATTAATGATCAGCCTCCCACATTTCCTCAATGTGAAAATTTAAAAAATAATGAGCACTTGGATTGTTTTAAAAATATTATCGAAGTTGAAATAAATAGTTTTCTTTATGATAAGGTTTTTCCTGCTGATACATCTGAGTTTATATTAACATTAAAAATTGATACAACAGGTAAATTTTCTTTAGATGATCTTAGTGTTTTAGGAAAATTAAATTCTACATCAAAAGACATTATAAAAAATGCTGTAGAAAATATTCCGAATGCACTACCTGCAATTAAAACTAATGTTGGAGAGTTTGTTGAAGTAACTTTTAACCTTCCATTTAAATTTAATTATGAATAATAAATTAAACGATAGTTTAGTAATCATGGGAATTGACCCTGGCACCAATATTATGGGCTTTGGAATAATTAAAGTTGAGAAAAAAGAGATGAGATTGATTGATATGATAGAATATAAACTCCCAAAATCAGATAATCACAATATAAAGCTTTCCAAAATTTTTAAAAAAACAACGGAGTTAATTAAAATTCATAGACCAAATTATATTTCCATCGAGTCACCTTTTTTTGGAAAAAATGTTCAATCAATGTTAAAATTGGGAAGAGCTCAAGGAGTATCAATTGCTGCTGCGTTAAATTCTAAAATTCCTATTACTGAATATTCACCTAAAAAAATAAAAATGGCAATTACTGGAAATGGTAATTCAAGCAAAGAGCAAGTTGCTAAAATGTTGAAAAGTATGCTAAAAATCAGAGAACTCCCTAAAAATCTTGATTCAACTGATGGCTTAGCTGCCGCAGTATGTCATTTTTTTAATTTTCAAAATGAAAAACAGAAAAAAAAATACTCAAGCTGGTCAAGTTTTATTGATAAAAACCCAAATAAATTAGCTTAATCGCCAAAATGCTTATAAAAATTCTGAATTGTTTCAATGCCTATAAAGAAGTTCTTTAAACCAAAATTCTCGTTAGGAGAATGAATTGCATCACTATCAAGCCCAAATCCCATTAAAACAGACTTAATACCCAAAATGCTTTCAAACATAGGAACTATTGGAATACTCCCACCATCTTTTTGTGGAATAGGCTCTGTTCCAAAGCTATCTTTGTAGGCATTTACTGCTGCTTCATAACCCTTAAAGTCTTCTGGAGTAACATAAGGATTTCCTCCGTGATGAGTTGAAACTTCAACTGAAACTGTATTAGGAGCAATACTATGAATATAATTTTTAAATAGCTCACTTATTTTTTCCCAATTTTGATTTGGAACTAACCTCATTGAAATTTTTGCATTAGCTTCACTTGGTATAACTGTTTTAGATCCCTCACCAATATATCCACCCCAAATCCCATTAACATCAAGTGTTGGGCGTATAGATTTTCTCTCTAATGTAGAATATCCTTCTTCACCTTTTATCTCAATTAGACCTAATGAATCCTTAAATTTCTGATCGTTAAATTTTGATTTTTCTTCAATAATATCTCTTTTAGATTTTTCAATTTCAATTACATCATCATAAAATCCTGGAATAACAATTTTACCTTTCTCATCCATTAGTGAACTAATAATTTCTGATAATGTATTGATTGGATTAGCAAGTGTCCCACCATAAGTGCCAGAGTGAAGATCTCTATTAGGACCAGTTAATTTAATTTCCATATATGATAAACCTCTAAGTCCGACTGTAAGGGTTGGATTATCCAGATTACTCAACCCGGTATCTGAGATAAGAATAACATCAGCACTTAGTTTGGGCTTATTATCAACAAGAAATTTCTCTAAATTTTCACTTCCAACCTCTTCTTCACCTTCAATCATAAACTTTACATTACAATTAAGATCATTTTTCTTTACAAGCTGTTCAAACGCCTTGACATGCATAAAAACTTGACCTTTGTCATCACATGCACCTCTAGCAAAAATTGCTCCCTCTGGATGAATATCAGTTTTCTTAATTATTGGTTCAAAAGGGGGGCTATTCCAGAGCTCTAATGGATCAGGTGGTTGTACATCATAGTGACCGTAAACAAGAATTGTTGGATATGATGGGTTAATTATTTTTTCACCATAAACTATAGGATGTCCATTGGTTTCATAAACTTTTGTTGAATCACAACCGGACTTTAAAAGCTCATTTGATAGCCAATTTGCTGTTGTGTTCATGTATTTTGAAAATTTTGAGTCTGCGCTCACAGATGGTAGCTTCAAAAATTCAAAAAGTTCTTCCAAGTATTTACTTTTTTCCTCCTTAGATAATGTACTTATAGTTGACATATTTTTTAAAAACTTATTTATATTTGTTCACCTTTTGCGGGTGTGGTGAAATTGGTAGACACGCTAGACTTAGGATCTAGTGCCTAACAGCATGGGGGTTCGAGTCCCTTCACCCGCACTATATTAGTCAGAGGGGCTATATCCAGCTCCTTTAACAAATCTACCAGGAAATTTACCTGTATGATTACTTTCAGATAAAACCTGAACACCATTCACAAAAACTTCCTCGACACCAACTGCAAATTGAAGTGGTTCCTCAAAAGTTGCTTTATCTTCAATAAGCTTGGGATCAAAAATAACAACATCTGCAAAAAAGCCAGGTTTTAAATAACCTCTATTTTTAATTCCAAGATTATCGGCAGGAAAGCCAGTTAGTCTTCTAATAGCCTCCTCCATTGATATTAATTTCTCATCCCTTACATATTTGCCAAGAACTCTTGCAAAACTACCAAAAGCTCTGGGATGTGTTATAAAATCTTTTGAAATGTCAGAATAAGATCCAGCATCAGAGTCAAAGGCAACCCATGGTAACTTAATTTTTTTTCTTACATTTTCTTCTGACATACTAAAATATATGCATTGAATTCTACTACCATCTTCAATAATTAGATTAACTATTGCTTCTTCAGGGGATTCACCTCTTAATTTAGAAGCTTCAGCGATTGTCATACCTCTATATTTATTTGACATAGACTGTTTGTTAAAACCAACCATTAAAATGTCTTCTGGTGGTTGCTCAGATAATTCCTTCCTTATATCTTTAAAAAGCCTTTCCCTTATATCAGGTTTTTTCATTCGATTAATCCAAGCCTGTCTACCGCCCTCTTGAACCCAAGTCGGAATAACACCAGTTAGACCAGTTGATGAAGCAGGATAAGTATACATATCAGCAGTAATTTTTAAACCGTTTGCTCTTGCATCTTCAACTTTATTAATAACGGTGTCTAATAGATGCCAATTAGGTTTTCTTGAAGTTTTGAGATGATATATTTGAGCAGGTATGTTAGCTTTTTCAGCAATTTCAAGTAATTCATCAAGTGCTGCAAGAACATTTGAGTCTTCGTTCCTCAAGTGAGAAATATATCTCCCACCGTATGATGAAGCTACCTTTGATAACTCTACCAATTCATCTGTATCTGCGTAGTCGCCTGGAGCATAAATTAGAGAAGACCCTATGCCTATTGCACCCTGCATCATAGCGAGCTTGACAATGTTTCTCATTGATTCCATTTCACTTGCAGTAGCCTTTCTATTTGCATATCCAATTTCTTGAATTCTAACAGTTGCAGCACCAAGGTAAGAGGCGATATTTGTAGAGACTCCATTTGATTCTAAATTCTCCATTGCTTCTCCAAAAGAAACATAATTATTTGTGTTTATCGAACCTCTTGGGCCAGGAGATGTCCCCTCCCCAAAAACTTCTAATGTGACTCCTTGTTTTAAATCACTTAGTGATCTACCATCCTGCATTAAAGTGTTATACCCCCAACTTAACATATTTATAAAGCCTGGAGAAACTATTTTTCCTGAGGCATCAATTGTTTGCTTAGCAAGAAAATTATTTTTTTTACCTACATATAAAATTGTATCATTGTTTATAGCAACATTACCGATATATCCCTTCATTCCTCTGCCATCATGAATAATTCCACCACTAATTAAAACATCAACATCAGTGGGTTCACTTTTACATGATAAGGTGATTAATACAAATAGTAAAAGTAATTTTTTCATTTATTTAAGATTGATTTCAATTTATCAAAAATTTCAGTATTATCATAAATACCAGTGAAGTTTGAAGAATTATATCCATAACTATAAACTGGAACCATTTCAGCGGTGTGATTCTCTGATGAGTACGCGGTTTTTACAATGGATTCTTCTACATCACCATCAATTATTGAAGCGCCTCCTGTTTCATGATCAGCTGTTACCACAACTAGGGTATTTTTATTATTATCAGCATAGTCATAAGAACTTTTAATGGCACTGTCAAACTCTAGCATCTCACTTAGTAAATATTCAGGATCATTATCGTGTTCAGCCCAATCAATTTGAGATCCCTCAACTAAAAGGAAGAAAGGCTTATTATAACTTTTAAGTTTTTGAAGAGTAATATCAATAATATCATCAAGGGATGGCTCCCTACCAAGATACTTTTCACTAGGGTCATCATAGGCTGTAAAAAATCCAATATTTTTTGAATCAGTATTTTTATATTCTTCTAAATTATTTACAAACACATAGCTTTTCATCTCTTCTATTAAATTCCTATTATCCTCTCTATCATTAAAGTATCTTTCTCCACCTCCAACAAATAAATTAATATTACTTTTCGATAATTCAACAGCGATATTATCATAATCGTATCTGCTTTTTGACTTTGAATAATAAGCTGCAGGAGTAGCATGTACTATAGTAGAAGTTACCAAAATTGCAGTCATGTAACCTTTATCTCTACAAATCTCTAGAATAGATTTGACAGGATTGAAGTCTTTATCCATTCCCAATACCCCATTGTAGGTTTTTACTCCACTAGATAATGCAGTTCCACTTGCGGCTGAATCAGTTATAAGATCGTCAACAGCATGAGTCTTGCTTAAACCTATATATTCTGACCTTTCAAGTGGAGTATAATTATCATTTGAATACATACTAGTTGAAACTTGAGATATACCCATACCATCACCTATCATCATTATGATATTTGGAGATTCAGATTGATTATCGCAAGAATTTAATACTGATGAAATTAATATTATCAATGTAGATTTTTTAAACATGTTCCAAATTTAATTTTTAAATTTATAAATAATGTATTTTACCTGTTAAGGAATCAATAAACTTTTTATTTTTTTTAATATTATCAATAATGTATTTTGAGTTAGCTTTTCCAGATTTATTTCTAAGCTCTTCTGATTCATATAACTCAGTAAAACATTTGTAAAACTCATCAGAATTCTTAACTGAGAATACTCCACCCAAAGAAGTTAAATCTTCAGCTTCTGAAAAACCTTGAAAATTTTTACCAATTAGAATTGGAATAGAGAAGACAGCAGGTTCCAGAATATTATGAAGACCTTTATTCCCCATTCCTCCTCCAACGTAGGCAATGTCTGCATACCTATATAAATATTTTAGAATACCAATTGAATCAATTATTAAAATGTTTTTTTTGAAATCATATTTATTCTTTAAATCTGAAAATTTAATACAATTATCTCCGTAATTTTTTTTTAAGTTATTTATAAAATTTATGGATATATCATGAGGAGCTATAATAGATTTAATATTACTCTTTATTACTTTATCAATCAATTCAATATCTTTTTCCCAAATACTTCCAGCTATAAAACAGCTTTCATTATTTATAAATTTTTCAACTTTTAATATTCGTTTATTTTTGTTTAATGTGTTTGTAACTGAAGTATATCTTAAATCACCAGAAATATGTACATTTTTAAATGAGTTTTTTTCAAGTATTTTTTTTGAATTATTATCCTGAACATAAAAAAAGTCAATTTTCTTGAGTTGTTTAAGAAACCAGTACCCGTAAAATTTAAAATAAAACTGAGATTTATTAAACTTGGATGATAAAGAATAAATTACAGAATCATTTTGCTTTAAATGGTTAACGTAATTAGACCAAATATCATTTTTAATAAAAATTACAATCCTAGGGTTCACATAACTCACAAATCTTTTAGCATTAAAAGATGTATCAAGTGGAAGGTATAGTTTTAGATCTGCAAATCTGTACTTTTTAGAGTTTTCATATCCTGATGGAGAAAAGAATGTTACAATAATTTTAATATTATCAAACCTCTCTTTTAATCTCTCAATAATTGGTTTAACTATTTCAAATTCACCGAGAGAAGAAACATGAAACCAGATATTTTTTTCATTAGGGTCGACTTCCTTCTTTAAAATTTTAAATGATTTCTTCCTTCCTTTATAAGACAAATTAATTTTATTAGACATAAGCCTTAAAGGCTGACATATTATGAATGCTAGAACAATAAAAAAATCATAAATAAATTTCACTTAATCCTTTTTCCAAAAATACTTTTTTAATTTTGTTTTTAATGAAAAAAATTAATATGGTTGACCTAAATGGTCAATACAGAAAAATTAGGTGGCAAGTAAACAGGGAGATAAAAAAAGTAATTAAGTCTTCTTCTTTTATAAATGGTCCGATTGTCAAAGAATTTCAGAATAATTTACAAGAATATTTAAATGTTAGGCATGTGATACCATGTGCTAATGGGACAGATGCTCTTCAAATTGCACTTATGGCATTAGATTTAAAAAAAGGAGATGAGATCATAACTACAAACTTTTCATTTGCTTCAACAATTGAAGTTATTCTTTTACTTGGCCTAAAACCAGTTATAGTAGACATAGATATAAGAACTTTTAACATTGACCCAAGTTTAATTGAGAATAAAATAACTGAAAGAACTAAAGTCATTATACCAGTTCACCTTTTTGGTCAGTCATGTAGAATTGAGGAAATAATTGAAATCGCAAATAGAAATAATATACAAGTTATAGAGGATAATGCTCAAGCACTTGGATCTAAATATAAGTTTTCAAATTCCAAAAAACAGATGACAGGTACAATTGGGGATATAGGCACAACATCTTTTTTCCCTTCAAAAAACTTAGGCTGCTATGGAGACGGAGGTGCAATATTTACTAATTCAGAAAATTTAGCATATAAAATGAGAGGGATTGTTAATCATGGGATGTATAAGAGATATTATCATGATGAAATAGGAGTAAACTCAAGACTTGACTCGATGCAAGCTGCTATTCTAAATGTTAAACTAAAGTATTTAGATAAGTATAACCAAAAAAGGCAGCAATCTGCAAATCTTTACAATCAAGCATTTGAAAAAGTTGACAAGATTCAAACACCATTTGTTGAGTCAGATATTGATTCTCATGTTTATCATCAATATACTCTCAAAGTTCCATCTAAAACTAGAGATAAACTAGCAGAACATCTATCAAAAAATAACATTCCATTTGGAATATATTATCCTTTGGGTTTCCATGAACAAAAAGCATATAAACAAGAGTTTTTTTCTGATAAGGATTTTACTGTAACAAATAAGATTAAAGATCAGGTGATCTCTTTACCAATGCATACTGAACTATCAAGGAGGCAGATAAATCACATAACTAATACTATCATTAGTTTTTTTGAATAATTGATCAATTAATTTACTTTAGTTAAAAATAGTTATGAAAAAATTAATATTTTTTTTATTTGTGACATCATCTTTAATATCCCAAGATAAATATATTTACGCTGGAAAGATATATGACTCTAATTCTGGTAAATATCTTTTAAATAAGACAATTATAATTTCAAAAAATATTATTAGTTCTATAGAGAATGGATTCATTGAACCCAAAAATGATAATGAAGAGCTTATTGATTTAAAAAATAAAGTACTACTTCCTGGATTAATTGATTTTCATGTTCATATGGAAAGCGAATCAGGTGGAAAGGAAAAATATATAAATAGATTTCAAGACAGTAAAGCAGATGTTGCATTCAAGTCTACAGTTGTTGCAAAAAAAACACTCTTAGCAGGGTTTACGACTGTAAGGGATGTTGGAGGTTCAGGAGTTAATATTGCCCTTCGTAATGCTATCAATAGAGGTATTGTAGTTGGACCACGAATTTTTACTTCAGGTAAAACTATTGCTACAACAGGTGGTCATGGTGACCCAACAAATGGATACAGGGCAGACTTAGTTGATGATCCTGGCCCTGAGGATGGTGTTGTTAACTCAATAAGTGATGCAAGAAAAGCTGTAAGATATAGATATAAAAATGGTGCTGATCTAATAAAAATTACCGCCACGGGAGGGGTTATGAGTATGGCAAAAAATGGACAAAATCCTCAATTTACAGAGGAAGTAATGAGAGCTATAGTAAATACAGCTAATGATTATGGGATGCACGTTGCAGCACATGCTCACGGAGATGAAGGCATGTATAGAGCAGTAAAAGCAGGAGTTAAAACAATTGAACATGGCTCAATAATGAAGGAGAGAACAATGAAACTTATGAGAGAAAAAAATGCTTACTTAGTACCGACAATTAGTGCAGGTGAACACGTTGCAAAAATGGCTAGTATTCCAGGATATTATCCTGAGATTATTATTCCAAAAGCGTTAGAGGTTGGAGTTCAGAATAAAGCTTCGACAAAAAAAGCATATGAGATGGGTGTTCCATTATCTTTTGGTACTGATGCAGGTGTTTTTCCACATGGTGATAATGCAGGTGAATTCGTTTATTGGGATGAGATAGGAATTCCAGCTGAATATTCTTTAAAAGCTGCAACCATAACAAATGCAAAGCTTTTAAACATGGAAAATTTATTAGGTCAAATTAAAAAGGGTTATCTTGCTGATATAATAGCCACTGATGAAAGTCCAACAAAAGATATTTCCACACTTAAGAATGTTGTTTTTGTAATGAAGGATGGAAAAGTTTACAAGAAATAGTCTAAATCCTGTCTACAATTAGTTCTCTATTTATTTTTCTGATTAATCCTTGAAGTGTATTCCCCGGACCTACTTCATAAAATTCATTTACCCCATCCTCAATCATTTTATTAATACTCTGTTTCCAAAGAACTGCGCCTGTTAATTGGCTCAGTAGATTTATTTTAATTTTAGCAGGATCTTTTTCAGGATTCCCAGTGAAATTTTGATAGATTGGACACAAAGGTTTTCTAAATTCAGTTTCTTCTATTCCTTTTTTTAATTCACCAACAGCAGAATTCATTAACTCAGAGTGGAATGCTCCACTAACGGGAAGAATTAATGCTCTTCTTGCGCCTTTTTCTTTTAGTATTTCACAAGCTTTTTCAACTGATTTAATTTCACCTGAAATTACCAACTGTCCAGGACAATTATAATTTGCTGGATTTACTATTCCATCAATTTCATTACATGATGACTCGATAATGTAATCAGATAGCCCAAGGATTGCAGCCATGGCTCCTTTTGTATTTTGACATGCTTTCTGCATTGCATTAGCTCTAATCGAAACTAATTTTAGACCATCTTCAAAACTTATGGAATTTGATGCAACTAATGCAGAAAATTCTCCTAAGGAATGTCCTGCACATACATCAGGACCAAAGGACTTTGTAGTTAGAGCTAATATAGCTGAGTGAATAAAAATAGCTGGCTGAGTAACCTTTGTTTGAAGTAAGTCTTTGTCTGTACCTTCAAACATCAATTCTGTAATATTAAAATTTAAAATTTTATTAGCTTTTTTAAAAAGCGTTCTAGACTCTGTTACATCATTATACAAGTTCTGTCCCATTCCTGTTTTTTGAGAGCCTTGTCCTGGGAATACATAAGCTTTCATGTTATTTTCTTTTATAGGTTAGGAATGAGTACTTAATCTTTTCATCACCATTTGTTTCATTAGTTTCTTCATTAACAAGTTTAAATTTTTCTTCTGGGATTTCAGGAAAATATGCATCTCCATCATAAATTTTGTACACCCTGGTTAATTCAATTTTATCTGCAATGTCTATTGTTTGACTATATATTTCTCCTCCTCCAATAATAAATGGTTGTGAGTCATTCTTACAATGCAAAAGTGCCTCTTCAATACTTTTACAAACAATAATTTCCTCATTATTATAACTAGTATTTCGAGTTACTACTATATTTAATCTATTGGGTAATGGATATGGGAGAGACTCAAAGGTTTTTCTTCCCATTATTACCGAATGATTTAAAGTAAGTTCTTTAAACCTAATTAGATCTTTAGATATATGCCATATAAGTTTGTTTTTCTTCCCTATAACATTATTAATTGAGGCTGCAGCAATTATTGTAAGTTCGTTAGTCATGAATCAAACTGAAATTTTACCTTTTATTGGAGGGTGAGAATTATAATTTATTATCTCAATATCCTCAAATTTAAAATCTTCTATATTCTTAACCTTTTTGTTTAATTTTAGTGTAGGAAGTGGCATTGGTTCTCTAGTTAATTGCAGCTCAACTTGTTCAATATGATTTAAATATATATGAGTATCACCAAAGGTATGTATGAAATCACCTACTTCGTATTTACATACCTGGGCTATCATATGTGTTAATAGAGAGTATGATGCAATATTAAAAGGAACACCTAAAAAAACATCGGCACTTCTTTGGTACATTTGGCATGAAAGTTTATTTTCAGAAACATAGAATTGAAAAAAAGCATGACAGGGGGGTAAAGCTGCTTTACCATTTCTAACATTTTCATCAAAAGATTTTGAGCTATTGGGAATAATATTAGGGTTCCATGCAGTTACAATCATTCTTCTGCTTGAGGGGTTAATTTTTAGTGATTTTATAACATCATCAAGTTGATCAATTCCATCACTATTCCAATTTCTCCACTGATATCCATATATAGGGCCAAGATCTCCATTTCTATCTGCCCATTCGTCCCAAATAGTCACACCGTTATCCTTCAAGTATTTAATATTTGTATTACCATTAATAAACCAAATTAACTCATGTATAATTGACTTTAAATGTAATTTCTTTGTTGTAACTAATGGAAAGCCATTTTGAAGATTAAATCTCATTTGATGTCCAAAAACACTTATTGTTCCAGTTCCTGTTCTATCCTTTTTTTCGACTCCGTTTTCTTTTATATGTTTAAGTAAATCAAGGTACTGTTTCATTTTATACTTTTTCTGAAATTGAGTTCATCTCTGAGTCTTGCTGCCATTTCATAATCTTCATTTTGCAAACTGTTTTCAAGCATCTTCCTGATATTATTTGTTGAAATTTTTTTTATGTTCTTATAATTTTTATTAGAATTCTCATCTTTAAAGAAATTATTATCAGTAAAATTAATTTCTTTAGAATACTTCTCATCATCGGCAAATCCAGCCTCATCCAAAATATCTTTTTTTACAAAAATTGGTGCATTGAACCTAATTGATAATGCGATTGCATCTGATGTTCTAGAGTCAATTTTGATTATATCATCATTATTCTCACAAACAATATTTGAAAAAAATACTCCATCTTTAAGCTTACTGATAATAATATAGTTGAGTTTGATTCCAAATTTTTCGGCAAAACTCTTAAAAAGTTCATGAGTAAGTGGTCTTGATGTTTTTATTTTTTTATCTAAACCGATTGTAATTGATTGAGCTTCAAAGCCTCCTATTACTATTGGTAACTTTCTGGAACCATTTGTTTCTTGGAGAATAAGAGCAAATGCACCCGAGGTATTATCACTATAAGTAATTCCTTGAATTTTTAGCTCTACTAGTTCCATGCAAAAATATAATGACACAAATTAATTAAATAAAATTTAAATCTCATTAGAGCACTATAGGAAATATTTTTTTTATGTTTAAATTCGCATAAAAAATTCTATATGAAAACAGTTCAGTTTAGAGAAGCAATATGTGAAGCTATGTCGGAAGAAATGAGGAGAGATGAAAGTATCTACTTAATGGGAGAAGAGGTAGCAGAATACAATGGTGCATACAAAGCTTCAAAAGGTATGCTTGATGAATTCGGTGAACTAAGAGTAATTGATACACCAATATCTGAAGCTGGATTTTCAGGAGTTGGTGTTGGTTCTACGATGGTTGGAGCAAGACCTATTATTGAATTTATGACATTTAATTTCTCTTTAGTAGGTATTGATCAGATAATCAATAACGCTGCAAAGATTAGACAGATGTCTGGAGGTCAATTTCCATGTCCAATTGTATTTAGAGGTCCAACTGCCTCTGCTGGACAGCTTGGAGCAACTCATTCTCAAGCTTTTGAGAGCTGGTTTGCAAACTGTCCTGGTTTAAAAGTAATTGTACCATCAAACCCTTATGATGCAAAAGGTTTGTTGAAATCTGCAATTAGAGATGATGATCCAGTAATTTTCATGGAATCAGAACAAATGTATGGCGATAAAGGAGAAATTCCTGAGGGGGAATATACACTTCCAATAGGAGTTGCCGATATAAAAAAGAAAGGTAAAGATGTAACAATTGTATCATTTGGAAAAATAATAAAAGAAGCATATAAGGCCGGTGTCGAACTTGAAAAAGAAGGAATTGAATGTGAAATTATTGATCTAAGGACATTAAGACCACTTGATTATGATACAGTTTTAGAGTCAGTTAAAAAGACTAACAGACTTGTAATTTTAGAAGAAGCTTGGCCTTTTGGAAATATTTCTACTGACATATCTCACAAAATCCAAAATGAGATTTTTGATTTTCTAGATGCACCAGTTGAAAAAGTAAATAATGCAGATACTCCAACTCCCTACTCTCCAGTGCTACTGGAAGAGTGGCTTCCAAATAGTGAGGAAGTAATTAAAGCAGTTAAAAAAGTTCTATATATTTAACTAACAAGAAGTGGAGCTATAACTAGAGCAACAACAGCAATTAATTTAAGTAGAATATTTAATGAAGGTCCAGATGTGTCTTTAAATGGATCACCAACTGTGTCACCAACAACTGCCGCTTTATGAGCTTCAGAACCCTTCCTTCCATCCTCTTCAATCATCTTTTTGGCATTATCCCAAGCACCACCAGCATTTGATTGAAAAATTGCCATCAAAACACCACATGATGTAACTCCAGCTAAAAGACCACCAAGCATTTCTGCACCACCAGCAAATCCAATTATAACTGGAACAGATATTGCCATTAAGCCCGGAAGAACCATCTCTCTTAGAGCAGCTTGTGTAGAAATTTCAACACATTTACTATACTCTGCAACACCATCAGCATCATTAAAGATCTTTAAATCTTCTTTTGATGCATTTGAAAGGTCTGAGTCATACTTTCTCATAATCTCAAGCGCTGCTTTTAATTTTGGTAAATCTTTAAATTGTCTTCTTACTTCCTCTATCATACTCATCGCTGCTTTACCAACTGCCTTCATTGAAAGAGCAGAAAAAACAAATGGTAACATTGCACCAAGTAACAGACCAGCCATAACAACTGGTTTTGAGATATCAATTGCAGAAATTTGAGCAGTTTGCATATATGCTGCAAATAAAGCTAGAGCTGTTAGAGCAGCTGATGCAATAGCAAAACCTTTTCCTATTGCAGCAGTTGTATTTCCAACTGCATCAAGCTTATCTGTTCTTTCTCTTACTTTGGGATCTAACTCTGCCATTTCCGCAATACCTCCAGCATTATCAGAAATAGGTCCATAGGCATCAACTGCTAACTGAATACCAGTATTAGCAAGCATACCAACAGCAGCAATCGCTATACCATAAAGGCCTGCAAATTCATACGAAAATAATATTGCAGCACATATAAAGATAATTGGAAGAGCTGTGGATATCATTCCAACACCAAGACCACTTATAATTGTTGTTGCAGGACCAGTCTCTGATTGTTTAACAATTGATAGAACTGGTTTTTTCCCAGTTGCAGTATAATATTCTGTTACTTTACCAACCAAGAGACCTGCTATTAAACCACTGATTGTAGCAATGAAAACTCCCACTGAAGTGTATTCAGTATTATTAAAAACCCATGATTCAGGAAGTAAATATTGTATTAAGAACCATGTTATAGCAATCATTAATCCAGCTGAAATGAATTCACCCAGATTCAAGGCCTTGTGAGGATCACCACCTTCTTTGACTTTAACGAAGAAAGTCCCTATTATGGACATAATTATTCCAGAAGCAGCTATGAACAATGGGAGTAATACTGCATTAATTTCAATTCCGGAAAATTCGCTTAAACCAACAAAAGCAGCGCCTAATACCATTGCTCCTATAATTGATCCAACAAACGATTCAAATAAATCTGCTCCCATTCCAGCAACATCTCCGACATTATCTCCAACATTATCCGCAATAGTTGCAGGATTCAAAGGATGGTCTTCAGGGATACCAGCTTCAACTTTTCCTACTAAATCAGCACCAACATCTGCAGCTTTGGTATATATTCCACCACCAACTCTAGCAAACAATGCAATAGATGAAGCACCAAGTGAGAATCCAGATAAAACTTGTATTACAGTATTTATGTCTGTAAACATTGGTCTGTATATAATAAATAGAGAACCGACTCCTAAAACACCTAATCCAACTACACCCATTCCCATTACAGAACCACCGGAAAATGCAATTTCAAGTGCTTTTCCAAGGGAATCTTGAGCAGCGTTAGTAGTCCTTACGTTAGCCTTTGTTGCAACTTGCATACCGATAAAACCTGCAAGACCAGAACATAATGCTCCAACTACAAAAGAAACAGCAACTAACCAACTACTTCCTTCATTAATCCCTTTAAATGCAAGTAACACAGCGGTAATAATTACAAAAACTGATAATATTTTATATTCGGCCTTCAAAAATGCCATTGCGCCATCTGCAATATTCTTTGCAATTTTGGCCATTTTTGCATTTCCAACTTCTTTCTTAGAAACTGATGAATTTTTTATAAAAACAAAAATTAATGCGATAACACCAGCTAATGGTATTAGATTTATGTATTCCATTTTTCAAATTTTTTTCAAATATAATATAATGCTAAAAATGGAAAGCAAATATATTGAGAAAGATATAATTAAAGTTCCTTTTTTATTAATTTTAGGACTGTGTCATAATCTGATTTGTTCTCAACAAAATCAAGATCGTCAACATTAATTTTTAAAAGTTTACCACTATCATAATTAGTAATCCAGGCTTCATATCTTTCATTGAGTCTACTTAAATATTCAATACTAATCGTTTTTTCATAATCTCTTCCTCTTTTATGTATCTTATTTACAAGGTTAGGAATGCTACTTTGAAGGTATACCAATAAGTCTGGTGGATTAACTAAATTAAGCATTGTCTCAAATAGAGATAAGTAATTTTCATAATCCCTCTGAGGCATTAAGCCCATTGAATTTAGATTGGGTGCAAAAATGAAAGCATCTTCATATATGGTTCTGTCTTGAATTACATTTTCTTTAGAATTGTCGATTGAAACTAATTGTTTAAATCTACTATTTAAGAAATAAATTTGAAGATTAAACGACCACCTCTCCATGTGATTATAAAAATCATCTAAGTAAGGATTAGCAATGACATCCTCATAATAAGCTTTATATTTCAAACTTTTAGATAGTTGCTTAGCCAGACTTGTTTTCCCGGCACCAATATTTCCTGCTATGGCTATTCTCATAATTTTAGCCAAAATAACAGGTTTTTTTTAAAGAAAAAAGTAGAATAATTTGAAATAAATTTTTTTTGTTTAATTTTACTTTAAACAGAGGAAGGATTTGACTGATTGCAACCTCTTAAAAAAATTGCTAAAGCAGTAATTCTTTTACCTGCAATCATTCACTTTTTTTCTCAGAAATCTATTTTATGTCGTATTTGTTTACCTCTGAGTCTGTGAGTGAAGGACACCCTGATAAAGTTTCAGATCAAATAAGTGATGGAATACTTGATAACTTTTTAGCTTTTGATCCTAATAGTAAAGTTGCTTGTGAAACTCTTGTAACTACTGGTCAGGTTATACTTTCAGGTGAAGTAACAAGCAATACCTATATAGATGTTCAAGAAATTGCAAGAAATATTATAAAGGACATTGGTTATAATAATGATAGGTATAAATTTTCTGGGGAATCATGTGCAGTTATGTCATTAATTCATGAACAATCAGAAGATATTCTTAGAGGAATAAAAAGAAGCGTAAAAGAAGAACAAGGAGCTGGTGATCAAGGAATAATGTTTGGTTATGCATGTAATGAAACTGAAAATTTAATTCCTTTAACTCTGGACATTGCAAATAGACTTTTACTAGAGCTATCAAAACTCAGAAAGTCTAAAGAAATTCCATATTTAAGACCAGATTCAAAATCTCAGGTAACTATAGAGTATGACGAAAACGATGTACCTGTAAGCATAGATACAATTGTTGTATCAACTCAACATGATGAATTCGACAGTGATGATGAAAAAATGTTAAATAAAATAAGAAAAGACATAGTTGAAATTCTGATTCCAATTGTGAAAGATTCTTATGACCCTGAAATACAAAAATTATTTAATAATAATATTAAATTCTACGTTAATCCAACAGGAAAATTTGTCATTGGTGGTCCTCATGGTGATACTGGCTTAACTGGTCGAAAAATTATAATTGATACATATGGAGGGAGAGGAGCGCATGGTGGAGGATCTTTTAGTGGAAAAGATCCAAGTAAAGTTGACAGAAGTGCAGCATATGCTGCAAGACATATTGCAAAAAATTTAGTTAAGGCTAGAGTATCTGATGAAATATTAGTTCAACTTAGCTATGTTATTGGAGTTGCTGAACCGGTATCACTAAATATAGATACTTGCGGTAAGTCCAAAATTAAAATTTCAGATTCTGAGCTATCGAAAATTATAAATGAAATTTTTGATTTGAAACCTCATTCGATAGAATCAAGATTTAAACTTAGAGATCCTATTTATCTTGAAACTGCATCATATGGTCATATGGGTAGAAAATCTGAAAAAAAAACTAAGACATTTAACTCTAAATACTCGGGAGTTAAAAAAATTGAGGTTGAGCTTTTCCCTTGGGAAAAATTAGAGTATGTGAATCTATTAATTAAAACACTTAAATTATGAGTCAAAATGATCAAACGCTGGCATTACATGCCGGGCATAACACGACAAAAACAGAGGGAACTAGAGCAGTCCCAATATATCAAACAACATCATATGTGTTTGAAGACACTGACCATGCAGCAAAATTATTTTCACTTGCTGAACCTGGGTATATTTATACAAGACTTAACAATCCTACAGCAGATGTGCTTGAACAAAGGTTAGCATCTATAGAAGGTGGAATAGCTGCCGTTGCAACTTCGTCTGGTTCTGCAGCTTTAGCAACAACATTATTGACACTTTTGAAGACTGGAGATCATATTGTTTCTTCAAACAGTCTTTATGGAGGTACATATAATTTATTAAATGTAACACTTCCTAGGTATGGAATCACAACAACTTTTGTTGATCCAAATAAAGTTGACAATTTTTCTAAAGCAATCAATAAAGATACAAGAGCAATTTACATTGAGAGTATGGGAAATCCAAAGTTAGATGTTCTTGACATCGAAGCAATTTCAAAAATTGCAAAAAAAGCAAAGCTCCCACTAATTGTTGATAACACTGTTGCTACTCCATATTTGCTAAAACCAATAAATTATGGTGCTGATATTGTTATTCACTCAACAACTAAATACATTACAGGTAATGGAACCTCAATTGGGGGTGCAATAATAGATGCAGGTAATTTTGATTGGAGCAGTGGATTATTCGATGAATTTACAGAACCATCCCCAGGGTATCAAGGTTTAGTTTATCATGATGTATTAGGTCCAGCGGCATTTATTGCTAAAGTTAGGATTGAAGGATTGAGAGATCTTGGAAGTGCACCAAGTCCTTTTAACTGTTTTCAAACAATTCAAGGATTAGAGACTTTATCTGTTAGAATAAAAAAACATTCTGAAAATGCATTAAAGGTTGCAAAATGGTTAGAGAATCAATCTCAAGTGGCTTGGGTTAATTATCCAGGGCTTAAATCCTCAAGATATTATAAATTGTCACAAAAATATTTGAAAAATGGTCAAAGTGGTATTGTAACATTTGGTTTAAAAGGTGGATTTGATTCTGCAAAAAAATTAACTGATAGCACTAAAATATTCTCGCTATTGGCCAATTTTGGAGATTCGAAGTCTTTAATTATACACCCTTCAAGTACTACTCACCAACAATTAAATGAAGAACAACAAAAGTCAACGGGTGTGACGTCTGATTTGGTTCGACTGAGTATTGGCCTTGAAGATCCAATTGATTTAATTGAGGACTTGCAGAATGCCATAAAATCATTGTAAAATTTGAAAGATGATTTAAAAAAGATATTAATTGAAGATTTTGAATCCTCATCTGGTAAGAAACTTCAAAATCTTAAATTAAGCTATCAATTTTTTGGGAAAAGATTTGGAACTGCTCCAATTATTCTTATTAATCATGCATTAACTGGAAATTCTATAGTATCTGGAAAGGACGGATGGTGGAGTGAAATTGTTGGAATAAATAGGGCAATTGATCTAAATAAATTTACTGTGCTTTGTATTAATATTCCAGGAAATGGGTTTAATGAAGAAAACTTTAATTTCAGCATTGAATTAGACTTAGGAGATGTAGCACATATTTTTGTTAAGGCTTTAAATAAATTAAAAATTTCAAAATTATATGCTATAATCGGTGGATCAATTGGAGGATGTTTAACATGGGAGATGGCTGCAATAAAAAATGATATTGCAGAGAAGATTATTCCTGTAGCTTCGGATTGGAAAGCAAATGATTGGTTAATAGCAAATACTTTTTTACAAGATAGAATTTTAGAAAATTCAAAAAATCCTATAGGAGATGCAAGAATTCATGCAATGACATTCTACAGAACACCTGAGTCTCTTAATCAAAGATTCACGCGATCTAAGAATATTGAAAAAGGAATGTATAATGTTGAATCATGGCTCGATCACCATGCGATAAAACTTAATCAAAGGTTTAGCCTTAACTCTTATAAATTTTTAAATAAGCTTTTAAGATCTACTGATATTACAAGAGACGATTCAATATTAGAGTCAAAAATTATGCCTTCAAAATCAGAGATTCATATAATTTCAGTTGATTCAGATATTTTTTTCTTACCTCATGAAGATAGAATCACTACTCAAAGGCTCAAAAAACAAAAAGTTAAAATCAAAAATCATGTGATAGAATCAATTCATGGTCATGATGCATTTTTAATTGAAACAAAACAAATTTCGGATATCTTTACTAAAATTTTAACATAATGGCAATTTATTTAGACAGAATTAATGACAAGTATTTATTTGAACTTTCAAATGAAAATGGACATAAAGTTTTACTGGATCGAAAATATTCTCAAGATTATAATGTACAAGGTGCAAGTCCTATGGAGCTTTTACTAATGGGAGTTGCTGGTTGTAGTAGTATTGATGTTATATCAATATTAGAAAAACAAAAGCTTGACCCAGATTCATATAAAATGGAGGTTGAAGGGGAAAGAGAGTCTAAACCAGGAAAACCATGGAAAAAAATACATGTCAAGTTATATATTGAGGGAAATATTCCTAGTAGTAAAATTGTTCGTGCCGCAGCGTTGAGTTTTGATAAATATTGTTCAGTTTCAAAGAACCTTGAGAAGTCAACTTTAATTGAGCATTCAATTTATCTCAACGGTTCCTTAATTAAAAAATAGGCTAAAAAGTTTGTTTTTGTTGATACCTATTATACTTTTGTAAATTATGTTGAACAATTTTAATTTTTATTTTAATTCTTATTTCTACTTCTTAGATAAGAAGGCAGGATAATTATGTAATTAAATATTAAAATATTATAGTCCTGTCAAATCAGGACTTTTTTTTTATATGAAAGTATCTATTCAAGGAGTCAAAGGATCATTTCACCATCTGGTGACTGCTAACTATTTTAGTTCGTTCGAACTAAATGAATGTTCAACTTTTGATATGCTTGTAAAGTCAATCATTGATGAAGATTCTGAATATGGGGTAATGGCTATTGAAAATTCTATTGCTGGATCTATACTTCCTAATTATGCTTTAATTGATGAATATAATCTGACAATTACTGGAGAATACAGTCTTAGTATTGATCATAATTTAATGTGTCTTCCTGGACAGAGTATTGATAAAATTGACGAAGTCCATTCTCATCCAATGGCATTACTTCAGTGTACTAAATTTTTTACTAAATATCCTAATATAAAGTTAATTGAGAGTGTTGATACAGCCTTATTTGCAAAAAAAATCAGTGAAAATAAAATTACTGGAGTTGGAGCAATAGGTAGTAAAGAAGCTGCAAAGATATATAATTTAGAAATTTTAAATTCTTCAATACAAACAATTAAAAATAATATGACAAGATTTGTTATAGTTGAAAAAAATAAAAAACATATATCGAACTTTAATAAAGCTGCGCTTAAATTTATACTTGATCACAAAAGAGGTAGTCTAGCATCTGTATTGAATATGATGAGTGACTGTAACTTGAATCTTACAAAAATTCAATCTCTGCCAGTGATTAAGATGCCTGGTAAGTATGCTTTCTTTGTTGATATCACTTTTGATTCAATTGAAAATTATCAAAAAGCTATTAAGATTATTGATCTTATGGCTCAAGAGTTTAAAATACTCGGAGAATATAAAGATCAAAAATTATGAAAGTTGGTATAGTAGGTTTAGGATTAATAGGAGGTTCGATAGCACTTAAATTGAAAGATTTATTTGATAACCTAACCATATATGGGTATGATATTGATCATGAATCAATTAGCTACACAATTAAAAATAAAATTATTGATGCAAAATATGATGAAGATCTACTAAATGAATTAGATTATATATTTCTTGCTATACCTGTTGAATCAATCAAAAAACAACTTCAAAATTACTTGGATAAGATTTCAGAAAAAACTTTGATAATTGATCTTGGTTCAACAAAGTTCCAAATATCTAATTCAGTTAAGGATCACAAGAAAAGAAAGAATTATCTTGCTGCCCATCCGATTGCTGGTACAGAATTTTCAGGACCTGGTTCAGCCTCAAAGGATTTATTTAAAAATAAAGTTATGATTCTATGTGATACTAAAAAAACTGATAGTAATTTATTATTAAATGCTAAAAAAATTATTGAATCTATTGGTATGATTATTAAAATTATGGATTCAAAAGAACATGATAGACAAATAGCATATGTGTCTCACTTATCGCATATTTCATCATTTATGTTAGGTAAAACAGTAATGGATAAAGAAGATGATGAACAAGCAATTTATAATATGGCTGGTAGTGGATTTGAATCAACAGTAAGATTAGCAAAAAGTTCACCTGAAATGTGGTCTTCAATCTTTGTTGAGAATAAAAAAAATATTATTGAGTCTCTTGATGAATACATCTCAAATATTAATAATTTTAAAAAATTAATTGAGAAGAGCGATAAAAAAACTCTTAATAATGAGATGAGAAGAATTAATGGGATTAAGGAAATATTAAATGGAATAAAATAAATAATTATGGAAAACAAAAATGAATATAGAAACTGGCTAAATCAAATGAATCTTGAACATCCGATAGTAATAGCTGGTCCATGTAGTGCTGAGACTGAGGAACAGGTTCTAAAAATTGCTAATCAATTAAAAGAAAGTGATGTAACTGCTTATAGAGCTGGAATATGGAAGCCTAGGACTAGACCAGGAATGTTTGAAGGGGTGGGGGCTATTGGATTGAAGTGGTTGCAGAAAGTTAAAGAGGAAACTGGGCTTATGATTGCTACTGAAGTTGCCAATTCTGTTCATGTTGATCTTGCTTTAGAACATGATTTAGATATATTATGGATAGGAGCCAGATCCACGGTCAGTCCATTTATAGTTCAGGAAATTGCAGATGCACTTAAAGGAACAGATAAAATAGTTTTAATCAAAAATCCTGTGAACCCCGATTTATCCTTGTGGATGGGTGGGCTGGAAAGAATTTATTCTGCTGATATAAAAAATATTGGAGTAATTCATAGAGGATTTTCATCTTACGATAAATCAAAATATAGAAATAACCCAGAATGGCAGATTGCCGTTGAATTTCAAAATAATTTTCCAGACATCCCATTAATATGTGACCCTTCTCACATTGCTGGAAGAAGAGATCTAATTTTTGACTTGAGTCAAACATCGCTTGACTTAAACTATGACGGACTAATGATTGAATCTCACTGGGATCCAGATAATGCGTGGAGTGACGCAGCTCAACAAGTTACTCCAAATCGTTTAATTGAAATAATGAAAGACCTTAAGATTAGAGATAAAACTTCCCAGGGAGAGGATTACCAAAACAAACTCAATAATCTAAGATCACAGATAGATTCAGCTGATCAAAATTTATTGACAACTCTTGGAAAGAGAATGGAAGTTGCCAAAGGAATTGGAAAACTTAAATCAGAAAATAATGTAGCAATTCTTCAGAACAAAAGGTGGAATGAAATATTAGGGAAGATGATTTTAGATGGAGAAGACCATGGGTTAAGTGAAGAATTTATTTTAAGAATTTTCAAAGCAATTCATCAAGAGTCAATTAACAACCAAAAAAAAATATTAAATAAATAAAAACAGGAAAATGTTATCAGATAAAATAAATTCTTTACCAATCTCTCAAACGGTTGCAATGACAGCTAAAGCTCATGATTTAAAAAATCAAGGTATTGATGTAATTACTTTGAGTGCAGGAGAACCCGATTTTAATATCCCAGATTACATTAAAGATGCAGCCGTAAACGCTATTAATGAAAACTACCATAAATATTCACCAGTTGATGGATTCTTAGACCTAAAAAAAGCCATATGTAAAAAGTTTAAAAGAGATAATAATTTAGATTATGATGCAGATCAAATTGTAGTTTCAACAGGAGCAAAACAATCCATTGCCAATGTTTGTATGTCTTTAATAAATAAGGGTGATGAGGTTATAATACCTACTCCTTACTGGGTAAGTTACAGTGCAATGGTCTCTCTTGCTGACGGAATTTCTGTTTTTGTAAACCCCAATAAAAATTCCAATTATAAAGTGACTGCAAAACAGCTTGAATCTGTAATTACGGATAAAACAAAAATGGTTATGTTCAACTCTCCTAATAACCCAAGCGGATCAGTTTTTACAAAAGAAGAATATATAGAGTTTTCTAAGGTGTTAATGAAATATCCGAAAGTTATAGTTGTTTCAGATGAAATTTATGAGCATATTAATTATGGAGTTGAAACTGTAAGCTTTGCATCTTTACCAGGAATGTATGAAAGAACAGTCACAGTAAATGGTATATCAAAAGCATTTGCAATGACAGGCTGGAGAATAGGTTACCTTGGAGCTTCCAAGACTTTAGCTAAAGCATGTAACAAAATGCAAGGTCAAATAACTAGTGGTGCAAATTGTATTGCTCAAAGAGCTGCTATAACTGCTTTAGAAGAGTCACCTGAAAGAATAAAATACATGGTTGATGAATTTAAAATAAGGCGTAATTTGATCATAGATCTTGTAAATCAAATTAACGGTTTTAAAGTTAGCCAACCACCATCAGGTGCCTTTTATATTTTTCCAGAGGTCTCTGAACTATTTGGTAAGAAATTTGGAGGCCAATTAATAAATAATGCAAATGATTTATCAATGTTAATTCTTGAAAAAGCTCATGTTGCAACTGTCCCAGGAGATGCTTTTGGATATCCTGAATGCATAAGGATTTCATATTCTGCATCTAGAGAACATATAAAAGAAGCAATAATTAGGATTAAAGATTTATTATCTTGAATGACTTAGATAAACATTTTTTAGACTTATCTAAAAATCAACTCAAAAAATTAAATTGTTTAATTGAACTATATAGATTTTGGAACTCAAAAGTGAATCTAATTTCAAGAAAAGATATTGATAACCTTTATGTAAATCATATTCTTCATTCTTTATCTGTTGCTAAAATTCAACAATTTGTTGATGGAACAGATGTTCTTGATGTTGGAACCGGAGGAGGATTGCCTGGCATTCCACTTGCAATTCTTTTTCCCAAGGTAAATTTTACACTTTTAGATAGTATTTCAAAAAAAATTAGAGTTGTAGAGGATATTAGAAAAAATTTAAATATCTCAAATGTCATTACGATCAATGATAGAGTAGAAAATCATGATTTAAAATACGATTTTGTTATTTCAAGAGCAGTATCTAAAATGGATAAATTTTATTCATTGGTAAAAAATAATATCAAATCAAAATCCAAAAATAGTATGCCTAACGGCATAATATCACTAAAGGGAGGAGATCTTGAATCTGAACTTAAACAGTTTAATAATTTTAAAGTTTTTGAAATATCAAAATTTTTCTCAGAAGATTTTTTCCAAACTAAAAAAATCGTATATATACCTTTCCAAATTAAATAAATAGTGAATTATTACATTAATATTTTTCTAGCTTCGTTAATATTGATAATCAAAGGATGTAATAGTCCAGCTGAGAGTATTAATAAAAAATTAAAAATTATTGAGGATATAGACATCAATATAAAAGATGAAAAGGTACTTTCAGATGAAAAAATTGTGGAAGATTTTAAATTAACAGATGAAAATGCAATAGACTTTCTTTTTGAATACGAAAAAAAAAATAAGGAGAATAAAGTAAAGATATACACTAACTTCGGTAATATTGAAATATTACTGTTTTCAAACACACCTTATCACAGATCAAATTTTATTTACTTAACCAAAAAAAATTATTTTGAGGGGACACAATTTTACAGAGTCGTAAATGATTTTGTCATTCAAGCTGGAAATAGTGATAATAGAAAAATTTCCTCAAAAAGACAAAGAATTGGAAAGTACCTTTTGCCAAACGATTTTAACAAAGGACACACTCATAAAAGGGGAATGGTCAGTATGCCAAGTAGTTCAATTGATAATCCCTATAAAATGGCATCCCCCTATGAATTTTTTATTGTTCAGAAAAAAGAAGGAGCCCATCACTTAGATGGGAACTATACAATTTTTGGAACTGTTATTGATGGAATGGAAGTTGTTGATATCATTGCCAATTTGCCAACAGATGAAAGAGATTGGCCTTTAAATAATGTTTACATCAATAGAATTGAAATAGTCAATTAACCCATAAAAGGATATTTGAAGTCTTTTGGTGGAACAAAAACCTCTTTAATTAATCTAGGTGAAACCCATCTTAATAGATTTAGATATGATCCAGCTTTATCATTTGTCCCTGACCCTCTAGCACCACCAAATGGTTGTTGTCCAACTACTGCTCCAGTACATTTATCATTTATATAGAAATTACCAGCGCAATTTTTTAATTTATTCACTGCATCACTAAGTATGTATCTGTCTTCACAAAAAACTGCACCAGTGAGTGCATATTTAGAAGTTTCATCAACAATCTTTAATGTTTCATCCCATTTATTATCATCATATTCATAGATTGTAACCACTGGTCCAAATAATTCAGTCTCCATTGAATAGTATTTTGGATTTGTTGTCTTAATTACTGTAGGCTCTATGAAATATCCTTTTGATTTGTCATAACCACCTCCAATAACTACTTTAGCATCCTTATCAGATTTTGCATTTTTAATTGCATTAACAAGTTTGTCAAAAGATGCCTCATGGATTACAGCAGTCATAAAATTTTTAAAATCCTCAGGGCTACCCATTTTAATTTTTGAAATTTCAGATTCTAATTTGCTAAAAAATTTCTTTGATATTGATGATGGTACATATACTCTTGATGCGGCTGAACACTTTTGACCTTGAAATTCAAAAGCTCCTCTAATCACTGCAGTAACAAATTCATCTAAATCTGCAGATTTATGACCAATTATAAAATCTTTACCTCCAGTTTCACCAACAATTCTAGGATAAGAATTATAATTTTCAATATTGCCACCTATTTTTTTCCATAAACCTTTAAAAACTGATGTAGATCCTGTAAAATGAATACCCGCAAAATGTTTTGACTCAAGAATAGTGTTAGTTATCATTTCGGGATCACCATAAACAGCATTAATTACTCCATCTGGAAGTCCAGCTTCTATAAATATATCTATAACAGTCTTGGCTGAAAATATTTGATGATCACTAGGTTTCCAAACAACTGTATTCCCCATCATTGCAGCACTGCCTGGAAGATTTCCTGAGATAGCAGTAAAATTAAAAGGAGTCACTGCATAAACAAATCCCTCAAGTGGTCTATATCCCAATCTATTCCATACACCTGAGTCAGATTTTGGTTGTTGACTATATATGTGTTGCATGCTAAAAACATTAAATTTTAGAAAGTCAACTAATTCACATGCAGCATCAATCTCAGCTTGAAAGATAGTTTTTGACTGAGCTAGCATAGTTGCCGCGTTAATTTTATCTCTGTATGGACCCGCTACAAGTTCTGCAGCTTTTAGAAATATTGTTGCTCTTTCTTCCCATCTCATTCCAGCCCATTTTTCTTTTGCATCTAAAGCAGATTTTATAGCCATTTCTACATGTTTTTTCTCTGCTAAATAGAATTTGCCAAGTATATGTTTATGATCATGTGGAGGGGACATATTTGATGTCTTTGAACTTTCAATAAATTTTCCTCCGATCCACATTTTAACATCAATAGTTGAATCCTTGAGATTTTTATACGTTGCTAAAACTGATTCTTTCTCAGGACTATTTGGTTTGTAATCTTTAATAGGTTCATTTATTGGTATTGGAACATTAACTACAGAGTTATTCATATCATAATTTTTGGTTATCTAAATTAGTTTAAATTGATAATAATTTTAATAAAAATACTTTTTTTTCTTAACGTCTTATTATTAAATTTGCGACATAAAACTATTGTTGATTGATCACTAAAGAAATAAGCATTAAAGATGGTGCCAGCCTGAATCTTAAAGGCATTGCAGTAACTGAACTTGAAGTCGCAAAAACTAGCTTAAATTATGCTCTAAATCCTGATGACTTCTTTGGTTTAATTCCTCGCATGCTTGTTAAAGAAGGAGACAAAGTCTCTCTTGGCCAGCCAGTTTTTCACGACAAAAACGATGAATCTATCAAAATAGTTTCACCGGTTAGTGGAAAAGTTATTGAAATTGTAAGAGGAGCTAAGAGAAAAATATTAAATATTATAATTAATAAAGAAGGTGATAACAGTATCAATTTTAAAATACCAAGTCTTTCAAATATTGGTAAGGATATCATTCTTCAACTTCTTACAGAATCAGGATCTCTTGCTTTTATAAGACAGAGGCCATACAATATAGTTGCAAGACCTAGTAAACTTCCCAAATCTATTTTTGTATCAATCCACTCTACTGCGCCTTATGCGGCTGATTATGATTTTATTCTAAGAAAAAGAATGAATGAGTTTCAAATTGGTATTGATATGATGAGTAGATTGATAGGTAAGCCAATAAATCTCTCAATTTCTCACAGTTGTAAAATTAAAAATGCTAATCTTAAGAATGTTGAAATATTTAAAATCAAAGGTGCACATCCCTCAGGAAACGAAAGCTTTCAAATCAATAGAATTGATCCCCTCAATTCCGGTGAAATAGTATGGGTAATTAAACCAGAGGACGTCGCAAATATTGGATCTTTTTTTGAGACAGGTGTTTTTAATCCTAAAAGAACTGTAGCTGTCTCGGGGGACTCTTTGAAATCACCTAAGTACTATGATACCATTATAGGATCGTCTATTTCTTCTTTAGTAGACTCAAAAGAATTATCTAACATAGAAGATTATAGATTTATAAATGGCGATCCTCTTTCAGGATCTAAAGTTGAATATTCAGACTTTCTAGGATTTTACAATAATACTTTAAGCGTTATTAGGGAAGGCAATCAGTTTAGAATGTTAGGGTGGCTTCCTTTTATGTACAACAATATTCCAAGTTTTTCAAAAACATCTTTATCTTGGTTGCTAGGCGGTGAAAAAAAAGTCAATACAAATCTAAATGGAGAGGAGAGAGCAATTGTCGTAACTGGAGAAATGGAAAAATATTTTCCGATGGATATATTTCCCATGCAATTAATCAAAGCGTGTATGAGAGGAGATATAGAAAAAATGGAATCTTTGGGTATTTATGAAGTTGTCCCAGAAGATTTTGGTTTAGTTGATTTTTCTTGTACTTCAAAAATTGAAGCTCAAGAAATAGTTAAAAGTGGAATTGAAATAATGTTAAAAGAAGTAGGCTAATGGATTTTATCAGAAAACAAGTTGATGTATTAAAAAAGCCTTTTACTAAGGGAGGCAAATTAGAGAAGTTGTATCCGGCATTTAACGCGTTTGAGACTATGCTTTTTGTCCCTGATCACACTACCTCAAGAGGCTCCCATATTCGTGATGGCGTTGATTTAAAAAGAACAATGATAACAGTTATAATAGCTCTTGTTCCTGCTCTTTTTTATGGTATGTATAATACAGGATATCAATATTATATTCAAACTGATATTCAGTTTACTTTTATTGATGCTGTCCTGCATGGTGCATATAAAATTTTTCCAATGATCGCTGTTTCTTATGCTGTTGGTTTAGCAATTGAATTTGCATTTGCAGTTTACAGAAATCACCCAGTTAATGAAGGTTATTTAGTTACAGGACTTCTTATACCAATGATAATGCCAATCGATATGCCTCTTTGGATGCTTGCAATATCTGTAGTATTTGCTGTATTAATTGCAAAAGAAGCTTTTGGTGGAACTGGAATGAATATTTTAAATCCTGCTTTAACTGCTCGTGCTTTTGCATTTTTTGCATATCCTACTTTTATGTCAGGTGATAAAGTATGGGTTTCTGAAGCAACTAATGTTGATGGAATTTCTGGTGAAACAATTCTAGGAACTTTAGCTGCTAACGGAGAAGTTGCATATTCATCAGCTAGTATGTTTATGGGGTCAATACCTGGATCAGTTGCTGAGACTTCTGTTTTCTTTGTCTTAATTGGAGCATTGATTCTAATCTTAACTGGAGTGGGTAGTTGGAGGATTATGGTAAGTGGAGTAATCGGAGCTTCAGTAGTTGGAATTTTATTTAATCTTTGGGGAGCAAATTCTCTTATGAGTTTTGAATGGTATAACCATCTGTTAGTTGGAGGTTTTGCATTTGGTATTGTTTTTATGGCTACTGATCCGGTTTCAGCTGCTCAAACAACAAAGGGTAAATGGATATATGGATTTCTAGTTGGTGTATTTTGTATACTTATCAGAGTATTTAATCCTGCCTATCCGGAAGGAGTAATGCTCGCAATTTTATTAATGAACGTTTTTGCTCCATTGATAGACCACTACGTAATAGAATCTAATATGAGTATGAGAAGAAAAAGATGGCAAGGTGTTAAATTAGAAACTACATAATGAATAGAGAGTCAAATAAACATACATACATTTTTGCCGCTATTATGGTTGTCTCTGTAGCTTCTGTGTTATCCTTTACATCAGAGTCATTAAAAGATCTTCAGAGTTCAAACATAAAAAAAGAGAAGATGCAAAATATTCTCTCATCGGTTGGAATTAATGTAAGTAGAGATGAATCAGAATCACTATATGGTGATTATATTAAAGAGGAGCTCTCTTTAAAGTCTGATGGATCAGTTGATGAACAATTAAGTGCGTTTAATATTAATCTTGCATTGGAAATAAAAAAAAATCAAGATATTCAAAGATTTCCCTTGTATGTAGCTAATGTACAAAATCAAAAATTTTATGTAATACCCTTAAGAGGAGCAGGTTTATGGGCAGAAATTTGGGGTTATATTGCCTTAAAAGAGGATATCAATACAATAAAGGGAGTCTCATTTGATCATAAGTCAGAAACAGCTGGTCTAGGTGCAGAAATAACTGAAGATTGGTTTATTGATAGTTTTAATGATGAAAAAATCAGGGACTCAGACGGAAATTTTGTAGGAGTATATCTTACAAAGACAAATAATGATCCTGGTAATTCTGACAAAATGGATAATGAAATTGATGCAATTTCTGGTGCTACAATTACTGGTGATGGTGTATCTGACATGATTATTGAAAGAATAGAAAACTACTTGCCATATTTTAACAGTTTAAATAATGAGTAAAGAAAAAGAGCCTTTATTTTCAAAAAAGAATAGAGCATTACTTACTGATCCACTAGATGACGATAATCCAATCACAGTACAGGTTTTAGGTATTTGTTCTGCTCTAGCAATTACTGTTAAGCTTGAGCCTGCAGTTGTTATGACACTTTCAGTAATTTTTGTAATGGCAGCAGGAAATGTTATTGTCTCTATATTAAGAAATATTATACCAACAAGAATAAGAATTATTGTGCAGCTATTAGTTGTAGCAACACTTGTTGCACTTGTCGATCAATTTTTAAAAGCATATGCTTATGACGTTAGTAAACAATTAGCAATTTTTATTGGATTAATAATTACAAATTGTATAATAATGGGAAGATTTGAGGCTTTTGCTCTTGGTAATGGTGTTTGGAAATCTTTTCTGGATGGAGTTGGAAATGCTGCTGGATATGGATGGATTTTAATTGTTGTCGCTTTTGTTAGAGAACTATTCGGTTCTGGAGAACTATGGGGAATCCCTATAATTCCTAAGTTTGTGTATGATTTAGGCTATGAAGATAATGGACTTATGCTTCTCTCACCAATGGCATTAATTGTAGTTGGTATTTATATATGGATTCAGAGATATTACAACAGAAAACTAATAGAGAACGATTAAATGGAAGACTTAGTTAACTTATTTATTAAGAGTATATTCATTGAAAATATGGTATTTGCCTATTTTCTTGGTATGTGTTCCTATCTTGCAGTTTCAAAAACTGTAAAAACAGCTGATGGACTGGGTAAAGCAGTAATATTTGTTTTGACAATCTCTGTTCCTATCAATTATTTAATTGACCAGTATTTGTTAGCTCCTGGAGCACTTACATGGATAGGACCTCAGTTTCAAGATGTAAATTTATCTTTTTTAACATTTATAATGTTTATAGCTGTTATTGCATCAATGGTTCAATTAGTTGAAATGATTGTTGAAAAACTATCTCCTACTTTATACGGAAGTTTAGGAATATTTCTTCCTCTTATTGCTGTTAACTGTGCAATACTTGGAGGCTCACTATTTATGCAACAAAAAGATTTTATAAATACTTTTGAGTCAGCTGTTTATGGTTTTGGTTCTGGAATTGGTTGGTATTTGGCAATAGTTGCAATAGCTGCAATTAGGGAAAAAATTACATATTCTAGTATTCCAGATCCACTAAGAGGTCTTGGAATAACTTTTATAATTACTGGTTTAATGGCTCTTGGTTTTATGAGTTTTATGGGAATAAAAATTTAAAATAATGGATATAAATGTAATTATTGCTAGTACAGTTGGTCTTTTTGTAATAACTCTTCTTTTAGTTACTATGCTATTAGTTGCAAAAGAGAAACTTTTACCATCTGGTCCTGTAAAACTTATGATAAATGGTGAAAAGGATGTTGAAGTTAGCTCGGGTGATACCTTGTTAACTACTCTTGGTAATAATAAAATATTTCTTCCATCAGCATGTGGTGGGGGTGGAACATGTGTTCAATGTAGATGTCAAGTATTAGAAGGGGGTGGTGAAATATTACCTACAGAGGAACCTCATTTTACTAGAAAAGAAATATCTGATGGTTGGAGACTCGGATGTCAAGTTAAAGTAAAACAGGATATGAAAATTGAAGTTCCTGAAGAAGTCTTTGGTATAAAAAAGTGGCAAGCTAAGGTCAAAAGTAATTATAATGTTGCATCGTTTATCAAAGAGTTTGTTATTGAAATTCCTGAGGAAATGGATTATAAAGCTGGAGGATATATTCAAATTGAAATACCAGAGTGTGATATTAATTATCAGGATATAGATATTACATCTCATCCTGAAGAACATCCAGATGATCCACTAAAATTTAAACATGAATGGGATAACTTTAACCTATGGCCACTTAACATGAAGAATAATGAAACTGTTGAAAGAGCATACTCAATGGCATCTTATCCAGCTGAAGGAAGGGAAATAATGTTAAACGTCAGAATAGCAACCCCGCCATGGGATAGTAAAAAAAATAATTGGATGTCTGTAAATCCTGGTATTGCATCCTCTTATATTTTTTCAAAAAAACCTGGAGATACTGTAACAATTTCAGGCCCTTATGGTGAATTCTTTATTAATGATTCAGATGCAGAGATGCTCTATGTTGGGGGAGGTGCTGGAATGGCACCAATGAGATCTCATTTATATGAATTATTTAGAACTATCAAGACAGGTAGAAAAGTTACTTTCTGGTATGGTGGTAGATCCAAAAGAGAGCTTTTTTATGTTGAACATTTCAGGGCTTTAGAAAAGGATTTTCCAAATTTTAAATTTTATATCGCTTTATCAGAACCTCTTGAGGAGGATAATTGGAAAGTTAAAGATTCCCTTGAGGGAGACGGTGATGGTTTTGTAGGGTTTATTCATCAAGTGGTTATTGATAATTATCTTTCCAAGCATGATTCACCAGAGGATATTGAAGTCTATTTCTGTGGGCCTCCTCTAATGAATCAAGCGGTTGATAAAATGGCTGAAGATTTTGGTGTCCCACCAGAAAATGTAAGGTTTGATGACTTCGGCGGTTAATGAATATTTTAGTTAAAATAATTTCTTTTCTATCATTATTACTTATTAGTTGTAATGTTGATTCATTAAATTACAAAAGGATACAGGGTGATGCTCTTGGCACTACTTACCAAGTGATACTTCAATCTGAGTCTAATTCAAGTAAAATTAAACAGAGTATTGACTCGATTTTTGAGGTTGTAAATAATTCAATGTCAACATATAGGTCTAATTCAATAATATCTAGAGTTAATCAATCTCAAGATTCAGTTAAAGTTGATAAACATTTTATTGAAGTTTTTAATAAATCACAAGAGATATGGAAACTCACAAATGGATATTTTGATCCTACAGCTGGTTCTATTGTTAATTTATATGGAATGGGACCAAATATAAATATTCAGTCAATTAATAAATATAAAATTGATAGCGTTATGCAATATGTAGGTCTAGACAAAGTATACCTAAACCAACAAAACTATATAGTGAAAGAAAATGAAAATATTTATATTGATTTTAATGCAATTGCCAAAGGTTATTCTGTAGATTTAATTAAAGATTTATTATTGAGCATAAACTCAAGTAATTTTCTAATTGAGGTAGGGGGAGAACTGATAACTATGGGTGTGAATGAAAAAAACAAAAAATGGAAAGTTGCAATCCAAAATCCTGTTGATATGAATAGTTATTATTCTGAAATTACACTTGATGGAATGTCATTAGCTACTTCTGGAAACTATAGAAAATTTAGGGTTGATTCAGAGACTGGTTTAAGATATGCCCACATTGTTAACCCAATTAATGGTAGGTCAATGTCAAATAATATACTAAGTGCCTCAGTAATCACTAATTCTTGTATTGAAGCTGACGCATGGGCAACCAGCTTGATGTTAATGGATCCAGAGGAGGCCATAGAAATAATAAATAATACTGAAGATATAGAAGTTTTAATATTGACTGCAATAAATGATCAGATTATACCTATCAAATCTGATGACTGGGACTTAGTTACTGGGTAACTTTTTTCCAATTGGTATTAAATCATCTTTCATTAGACCATATTTTAGAATTAAATCTTGTGAAATTTTCTTTGAATAGTTAATCATTTCAACTTTAAATCCTGCCTGCTCAACTCTATCTTTAAAATCCAGTCCATACTCTCTGACATGGTCATATTGTCCAAAATATTTTTCTCTTTGAATTTTTGACTTAATTGATAAATCTTCAAATGTATTTTCTCTTTTTACATTTATAGGCACTTGTAAAATTGATATACCGTTATACTTTAAAATTCTATACATCTCATCTAATGCTGATTTGTCATCTTCTATATGTTCAAGTACATGATTGCAAATTATTAAATCAAAAGATTCATCTTTAAAGTTAGTAGATGTTAAATCTCCTTTGATATCTGCAATTGGAGAATTTAAGTCAAAAGTAAAGTATTCCCAATTTTTTAATTTTTTAAATTTTTTATAAAAAACTTGTTCAGGGGCAACATGTAAGACCTTTAAATTTGAACTTAAAAAATTCGTTTCTTTATCAAGATATAGCCAGAGAAGTCTATGTCTTTCAAGTGATAAAGTACCAGGACATAAAGCATTTTTCCTAACTGTTTTATACCCATATGATAGAAATTTTGAATAATTACTGTCATCAATCGGATCGGCATATTTTTTTCCGTAAAATATTATTCTGAGTATCGGTGTTATTAGAAAGCTATATTTTATTAAAAATTTCCTTGGTAGGAATTTCAAAATATACTTCATGAATCAAAAAATTTTTTAAACTTCATTTCTTCGTTTGAATCAATTCCAAGCTCATCATAAATAAAATTAAATGTAGATAGAATTTCAGGCTCTCCATTTATTATAGCAATATTATGCTCAAAATGAGCACTTACTAATCCATCTTGGGTTACAAAAGTCCAACCATCATCTTCTAATCTTATCTTTTCTGTTCCCATATTTATCATAGGTTCAATTGCTAAAACTAATCCATCTTTTAAAATTTTACCTGTTCCAGATTTACCATAATTTGGAATTTCAGGTTCTTCATGTAAGTTTTTTCCTAAACCATGACCAACTAATTCTTTAACTATTCCATAACCATGTTGATTAACATAATTTTGAATAGCACTGCCAATATCACCAACTCTGTTATTAACCTGCATTTTTTCTATGCCTACATAGAGTGACTCTTTAGTAACACTCAACAATCTTTCAATATTTTCTGAAACATCTCCAACCTTGAATGTATAAGCATGGTCACCATAGTATCCATCTTTAATTACTCCACAGTCTACTGATATTATATCACCATTATTAAGTGGTTTATTACATGGAATCCCATGTACAACCTGGTTGTTTACACTTACACATAATGTATTGGGAAAGTTGTTGTAACCTTTAAATCCAGGTTTTGCATTATTATCAAGAATAAATTCTTCTGCGATTTTATCAAGATATAGTGAATCTACCCCTGGTTTAATTTCTCTCGCCATTATACCCAAAGTTTTAGATACTAATTGAGCACTATCTCGAATTTTATTTATTTCTTCGATTTGTTTTAATATCATTCTGAATAATATACGTTTATGTACCCCATATTATTTACTATTTTATAGATATCCTTCTCTAAATTTTCATAAGGAAATTCAACTATTCTATTTTCTTCATTTGAATTTTTGAGAAAGATAATAGTGGGAGTATTTGTTATGTTTTTGCCTATTTCAAGTCCATTTGTAGTTTTCTTATCAGAATTTAATAAAATTATCCTGAGATTTTCTTTAGAAAAATTTAATGAATTTAAAATTTTTAAAAATCTTGGAACTTCTCTTTCACTATCATGACATTTAGTATTCATAAAAATTTCGATATTAAATTCATTTAATTTTGAGAAATCTTTATTTAGAGTAATATCATCTACTATATATGATTCATAATTTTTTTGAAACCAAGCAGTGTTTGGAGAGTTAAATAAGTAATCAGTATCAACCTCTCCCTCCACTAATTGGTAGTTATTAGAGGTACAAGCTACAATTGAAATAGCAATAAAATAAATTATATTTTTCAATTTATTAAGGATTTTCCACTCATCTCATCTGGTTTTTGAACACCCAGTATATCTAGTACTGTAGGCGCAATATCAGCTAATATTCCATTATTTATCTTATTGCTATTTGAGTTTACAATAATGATTGGAACAGGGCTCACTGTATGCGACGTATTTTCAGATCCATCACTATTTATCATTATTTCGCAATTTCCATGGTCAGCAATTATAATGGTTACATAGTCATTCAAATTTGCTACATCAACTATTTTTCCAAGAGATTTATCAACTGATTCACATGCTTCAACTGCTGCCTTTAAGTTACCTGTATGTCCAACCATATCTGGGTTTGCAAAGTTTAAACATATAAATCCAAATTTATTTTTTTTAATCTCAGTTATTACATTTTGGGTAACTTCCTTAGCACTCATTTCAGGTTTTAAATCGTATGTTGCAACTTTTGGAGAAGGGCACAGAATTCGTTCTTCACCCATGAATGATTTTTCTATACCGCCATTAAAAAAATATGTAACATGTGGATACTTTTCAGTTTCAGCAATTCTTAATTGAAGGATTTGATTTTTAGACAGTACTTCACCTAAAGTATTTTTTAAAATATTTTTTTTAAAAATAGGCTTAGCAACTTTAAACGTCTCATCATAATTTGTCAATGTATAAAAGTTTTTAGTCACTGATTTCATTCCCAAATCATTAAGATCCTTTTCACACATAACTGATGTAAGTTGCCTCCCCCTGTCTGACCTATAATTAAAGAAAATGACTATATCATCATTATTAAATCT
>CABZAD010000007.1 GCA_902523665.1 uncultured Bacteroidota bacterium
TTATCTAGAGTTAAAAATTTCTTTAAAAGAAAATAGGAAGTGCTCTAGTTAAAAGTTACTTTAGTTTACATCTAATTACCAGGCCTTGGAATTTCATAATTTCCGTAAATATCTGGCTTAATTGGTGGGTCTGAATTCCATGTTAAATTATTCGGAACCAAATTATCATTAATCTTCAACACATCATTTAATTTTATAACTTTTCCTGTATAAGTTGCCATTCTACCCATTATTGAAGCTAAATTTGACCTGGCTGCATAATCTGAATTATCAATTTGATCACCCTGTCTAATTGACTTAAATAATAAATCATGCTCAATTTGATATGGTGATTTATCATCAATGGGATCATATTCATATAGTGTATTGCCTTTATGATCAGTTATACTAACTATTCCTGAGTCATCAAGATTAACAATTCCTTTAGTGCCTACTAATTTTTCATTTACCTCGTAAAATGTTCCAGGTTGATGTCTGCACTGACTATGAATAGTTGTACCATTTTGATACTTAAATTCAACATAATGATGATCAAAAATATGACCATATTTTTTGTCTTTTCTTATTTCTCTACCCCCCATTCCTTGAGCTGAAATAGGATAATCATCAATGAACCAATTTGCTACATCAATATTATGGATGTGTTGTTCAACAATATGATCACCACAAAGCCAATTAAAATAATACCAATTTCTCATTTGATATTCGAGTTCTGATTGATTTTTTACTCTTTCTTTTACCCATACTCCACCCGAGTTCCATTTTACAATTCCAGAAGTTATTTTACCTACTATTCCCCTTTTTACCTGTTTCAGGGTATTAATATAACTTGGTTGATATCTTCTTTGTAGACCAACTACTACATTTAATTTTTTTTTCTTAACTATTTTTGCAGATTCAATAAAACTTTTTACACCTGCGATATCTGTTGCTACTGGTTTTTCGACAAATACATGTTTTGAAGAATTAACTGCATATTTAAAATGCTCAGGTCTAAATCCTGGTGGTGTAGCTAGAATAACCACATCTGAATTATCGATCGTTTTTTTATAACCATCAAAATCGGTGAAACAATTTTCATTTTTAACTTGAATCTTCGAAGTTCCTTTAAACTCATCTTTTAAATAATTGAGACTACTCTCTAGATTATCTTTAAAAACATCACACATGGATACGAGTTCAATATTATCGTCAGCGTTTAGAGCATTTATAACCGCACCAGTTCCTCTCCCTCCGCAGCCAACAAGAGATAATTTAATCTTATCATTATAAATATTCTTTTTGGATTCAAGAGTGTATCCAGGTAAAATAAATGCTGAGGATAATAAAGATGAGGATTTAATAAAATTTCTTCGTTTCATAACTTAAATATATTAATTATTTGATCCAATATGCTTCAATCTGTTCATTATTGGGTGTATTAAAAGGTCTAACTATTCTAAAACCAAGAAATTGAGCATTTGTATGCCACCATCTACTTTTTGGAAACTGTGGGTCTCTTCTCTTCCAACGTTTTTCTGAAGGTATTCTTTTATAACTTCTTAAATCATCAGCACTGTCCTTCCATGAACCACCTCTAACAACTCTAGGATATTCACTAGTTGGCTTATTGAAAGGATTATTGATTATAGTATCCTTGTCATATAGATATGGATCTTCATAATATTGATCAAGTGTCCATTCAGAAACATTTCCATGCATATCATGTAATCCAAATTTGTTCGGAAGTTTTTCTCCAACCTTTTGGTATTTTCCATTACTATTTTTTTCATACCATGCATACTTTGATAATGAATCAATTGAATTTCCAAAATGGTATAAACTATCAGAGTCAGCCCTAGCAGCATATTCCCATTCAGCTTCAGTTGGTAGCCTGTAGTAATTTCCAGTCATAGCAGTCAACCATTCACAAAACTTTGAGGCAGTTAATTGAGTCATTGAGATTGCAGGATATCCTTCAACTCCCATACCAAAAGACATATCAACATAAGGGGCAGTGGCACCTGAGACGGCATCCACGTCGACATTTATCTCATGTTTATAATTTTTTCTTACTTGAAGAGAATCAATTTCTCTCGATAAAAAAAGATTAAAAATGTCCCATGTTATTTCATACTTTGCCATCCAAAAGGGACTTATCTTGACAATACGAGATGAAATTTCATAATTTTCTCCTTCATCTTCACCCATTTTAAATGTACCACCGTCAACTGCAACCATTTCTAAATTATAATCTAGATCAGAAATGAGTTGATTATAATCTTGAAAATTAACATCCTGAGCTTGTGTGTAAAAACAAAGCAAAAAAATAATTTTATAAAAATTTTTCATATTTAAAGATTGAATAAAATTAAAAAACTTTTAATTATAAATTTCTAGATCAAAAATATTATATAATAATTTATTAGGAGAAAGTGTGCCTACGACTGGACTCGAACCAGCACTCGGATAATCCGAACTACCCCCTCAATATTTAAAGGGTAGTGTTGTCACTACTCTAATAATTGATTCTCAATACTTTATAATTTTTAAAACTCAGAAAACAAGTATATTAACCTTTATAAAGTAGTAATAAAGTTGTATTTATTTTAAATTAGAAGTATGTATAGATTTTCTCTATTTATCTGTATTCTAATTTTTTCCTGTTCAACTGATTCTCCCGACGATTTGAATGATATGAATGAACTGGTTATTAAGAAGTATACTCTAATTACAAGTGCATCTGCAGGTGGTTCTGTAAATATTCCTGGTGGAGAATACATACAAGGAGAAAAGGTTATTTTGACTGCAATACCTGATTCTGGTTATAGTTTTACAAGTTGGTCTAATGGTTCAACTGATAATCCAGTAACAATTACTATAAATGCTAATACAACAATAACAGCAAATTTTGATGAAATACCTACATATGAGTTAACAGTTTCTGCCGGAGAGGGTGGAGTAGTTTCTTCAAATGGTGGTCAATATGCTGAAGGTGCTGAAATTTCAATAACTGCGTCACCTAATGATGGCTTTTATTTTCTTGAGTGGTCAAATGGAAGTACTGATAATCCTTTAAATTTTATTATTAATGAAAATGTAGAAGTAAATGCAATCTTTCAAGCCATTGAATATTCAGTACCATCTAATTTTATTTTAGAGTCTACTTATCTTTCGCCTGAAACATATTATTCTATAACACTTAATTGGGATGAAAATGATGCTGAATATATAACTGGTATAAATATTTATAAAGGAAAAAATGAAAATGAATTAGAACTTTTTAAGACAATTGGTTCAGGTAATAATAATTACAAAGATAATGAGGTAAGTGTAAGAGTAAAATATTTTTATAGAATCAGCTTTCAATATGGAGATTATGAATACGATAAAACTCTTGTTCAAAGTCTTGAGCCTTTTGAACCAGAAAATAATCTTACTGCGCCAACAAATTTTCCAATGCCCAGAGGAATTCATTATGCATACCAATACTTTGATAAGAATACTTTTGAAAGTGTAAAACATAGATTCACTATTCATCAAGAACCCTCAAATAATGGAAAATTATATTATCAGTTTTATAATGGCAGAATTAATGATACAATTGGATTTTATTATGGAATTCAAACTGATGTATATTCACCAGATTACCCTTATTGGAGAGGAAGGGGTTTGATTTTTTCAAGATGGAAAACACGTGACATAGCAAACTATTCTCTTGCTGATAATGGTTGGGGTCAAAGTGCAGGTTACGAAGGAGACTTTATTGGAGTCAGAAATTCCTATAATTGGGAAATTGGGACATACGAAACAGAACTAAAAAAGGACAGTACAGATAATATTGGAGATTGGTATAGTTTAAAAATCAGAAATGTTTTAGAAAATGAGCAAACTTACATCGGTTCAATTAGGTTTGAATTAAGCAGTGTTTCATCTGGGATTAAGTCTGGTGGTAGTCTTTGGACAGAATTATACTCTAATGCAGCAGACGGGACTATTCCAGACTGGCACGTTTCAGTTGATGATATTTCGATTGACGACAACGAAAAACCTAATAGAATCTACACAACATATAATGAAACATTTGAGGATTTTTCTAACATATACACAACAAATAAAAATGATGTTCATTTTTTAGTTGGCCCAAAAGTTAAAAAAATAACTCCAGGTGGATGGTTTGATTGGAATAATAATTAATTAAAAAAGTAGTGATAAAGTAGTAAATGTCTAACCTTGAAGCTGAAATAGAAAGTACTAAATCGTGGGAAGTATTGTGCCTACGACTGGACTCGAACCAGCACTCGGATAATCCGAACTACCCCCTCAAGGTAGCGTGTATACCAATTTCACCACGTAGGCTAAAAAAGGGTAGTGACCTGGCTGGGGCTCGAACCCAGGACCCTCTCCTTAAAAGGGAGATGCTCTACCAACTGAGCTACCAGGTCTAAAAAAGATGTCAAATATACATTGAAATATTGATTATTCAATGATGTTTTTTATTATAAATTTGTTAATATGAATAAAACTATTAATACAATTTTTTTAATTGGTTACATGGGAGCAGGTAAGACTGTAATTGGTAAATCCTTATCAAAAAAAATTAATTATAAGTTTTATGATTTGGATAATTATATAGAGATTAAAGAAGGTAAAAAAGTTTCAGAAATATTTGATCAAGAAAATGAAGTTTTTTTTAGAAAAATTGAGAATAAATATCTGTATCAGTTATCATCTAAAAACGAAAAAAAAATAATTTCAACTGGAGGTGGAACTCCCTGTTTTAAAAATAATCTGAATATAATTCAAGATTCTTCTGATTCATTATCTATATATCTAAAAGCAAATGTCAATACACTAACTAAAAGATTAAAGAATTCAATCATTAAACGACCACTGATTTCTCATTTAAAAGATCATAAGGAATTAAGAGATTTTATAACTAAGCATTTGTTTGAGAGAAGCTTCTACTATGAAAAATCAGATATTAAAATTAAAACTGATGATATAGAATTAAAGGAAACTGTAAAGTTGATTAGTGAATTAGTCTAAATATACTGTAAATTCTTCATCTTTATTAACTTTCACATTAACGTGCTCATTCATAGATGTAGACAAGTTTAGTCCTGAAAAATCAATTTTCACTGGAAATAAAGAATGATCTCTATTAATCATTACAGCTGTCTTAATCTTAAAAGGGTCTAGTGACATAAGGCCACTTATTATAACTTGAAGAGTCTTTGCAGATTGGGATACATCACTAACAATTATTACCGATTTGTTATTTATCTTAAAATCCCTTTCAAACTCTATGGGATTTACTGAGTTTAAATCAATTTCAACACCGACCATTTCAAAATCAATTTCCGAATATTCACTAATTAAATTGATAATTTTTTTTGCAATAATTATTCCATTTTTAGATACTCCAAAAAAAATCAGTTTCTTTTGATCAATGTTATCCTCTAGAATTTCAAGACTAATTCTCTTTATCTTGTTTTCTACGTCTTGATAATCTAAAATAATATTTTTATTATTATTCTTCATATTTATTTCAATATTACATTAATAAAGTAATGTTGTATCTTCATACTAAATTATGAAGAAAAAACTACTTTTTCTCATTCCGTTGTTTTTGGTATTCATTAATTGCAAAAAAGATGATGATGATCCAGAGTATGTTATAAGAGAGTATGGTGACCAAGTAAATGTTGATCATCAAATTATTGAGGACTACTTAAGAACTCATACATTTAATTATGAAGATTTTAATAATCAAACTAATATTGATGTTAAAATTGATACTCTAACTGATTTAAATTCAACCAGGCAATCTCTGTACGACCTTTCTAATGTCAAAACTATTGACGTGACTGATTCAAATGGTGAAAATGTCAGTCATAATTTATATTATATAATAGCTAGAGAAGGACTAAATGAAAAACCATCTGTAGCAGACTCTGTATATATTTCATATCGTGGACTTTTAACAGATGGATATGTTTTTGATAAAAGAAAATTTCCAATCTGGTTTGATCTCGCTACTTCCTTAGAGGGATTTAGAGAGAGTGTATCAGAACTTAAAACAGGAAACTACTCCGAAAATTCAGATGGCTCAATATCTTATAATTCTTTTGGAGTAGGTATATTTTTTATGCCATCTGGAATAGCCTATTTTGAGAATACTACTGCAGGAATCCCAGAATATTCTCCACTAATTTTTTCAGTCAAATTAATGACCTACACACCAACTGATCATGACAATGATGGTATACTTTCAATTAATGAAGATATAGATGGTGACGGAAAACCTTTTAGAGATGACTCAGATGGCGATAACTTGTGGAACATGTATGATGTTGATGATGATAATGATGGTATACTTACTGTCAACGAAATTGATAAAAATAGTGACAATGTAGTTGATGATTCTGATAATGACGGAACCCCAGACTACTTAGATCCTAATAATTAATCTTTTTTCTTAAAAAGATCATAAGGAATGTCATAAGAAATATTTAGCGATAATTTATTGGTTGTTGTGTCTATGTTTGCATTATCTATGTCAATACCATTTGCGTTTATAATTAATAACTCGTTATTGTTTAGCCCCCGCTCATATCTTAAACCTACACTAAAGGATCTAACTTTAACTCTTGTTCCAAGTAACAGACTTAAATTATACTTATCTTCAATTTCTTCAATATCAAAGTTACTAGAGTTTGAGAGATTGTATTTAAAGGTAGGACCAGCAAATAAGCTAATTGGTCCTAAGACTTTATATCCGAATATAATTGGAACCTGAATATCTGTTGACTTGTAAGTATGTTCAGCAATATTAATAGATTCATTTAAAAAATTACTATTGTTTACCACACTTGTGAAAGCAGTTGCATTCTTTGACTTTGAAAAAATTAAATTAATTTCAGGCCTAATATAAAAGGTAATTAGATCTATTTCTGTGAATAGACCAAGTTGAAAACCAGTTGAATTTTTTAAATCAAGATCATAATCATCAACTTTGGTTTTAATATTTTCAATAGATCCAAAATTGTCATCATTTAAACCAAAATTCACACCTAAGTTTCCTTGAGCAACCAGTGAACTGGAGGTTATTGAAAAGAATAAAAAAAAGATTCTCATTTGACTTTTCTGTTTATTACTTTAATAACAGCATCGTATATAGAGCTCATGTTCAGTCCATATTTATTCATAAGTTCAATAGGAGTTCCAGACTCTCCAAATGTGTCATTAGTACCAATAAATTCCTGAGGAAATGGAGCTTTGGATGTAAGAAGCCTAGCAATACTCTCACCGAGCCCACCGAAGATGTTATGCTCCTCGGCAGACACTATACAACCTGTTTTATTTACAGAATTAAGTATTAAATCCTCATCAAGTGGTTTTATAGTATGAATATTAATTATTTCAACGTTTATACCATTTTTTTCTAATTTCTCTGCAGCTTTTATTGCTTCCCAAACTAGATGACCAGTTGCAACAATTGTTACATCATTACCCTCGTTTAACATTAGACCTTTTCCAATTTGGAATTTATCTGATGAATTTGTAAAATTTGCAACTTTTGGTCTGCCAAATCTTAAGTAAACTGGTCCATCAAAATTACAAATTTCGAGCGTAGCAGATTTTGTTTGATTGAAATCACAGGTATTAATTACAGTCATACCAGGTAGCATTTTCATTAGTCCTATATCTTCTAGAATTTGATGAGTAGCTCCATCTTCTCCTAGTGTAATTCCAGCATGAGAGGCACAAATTTTTACATTTTTATTTGAATATGCAATTGATTGTCTAATTTGATCATAAACTCTACCCGTTGAAAAATTTGCAAAAGTACCGGTATATGGAATCTTTCCGCCAGTAGCCAATCCTGCAGCAAGTCCCATCATATTTGCCTCTGCTATACCTACTTGAAAAAACCTTCCAGGGTTTTCATCAGCAAAAGTATTCATTTTAAGAGAACCTGTTAAATCAGCACACAGTGCAACAACATCGCTATTATTTCTTCCAAGCTCTGTAAGAGCCTCGCCAAAACCTGACCTAGTATCTTTATCACCCTGATTAATAAATTCTTTCATATTAATAATCTCCTAAAGTTTCAGGATTTTGGTTTAACGCCTCTTTTAGTTGTTCATCATTTGGAGCCACACCGTGCCATTTGTGGGTATACATCATAAAATCAACCCCATTTCCCATAATTGTCTTCATAAGTATAGCAATTGGCCTACCTCTCATACTATTTGTTTTTGCTTTGCTGAGTGTTTTGTGAACATCTTTTAAAGAGTTCCCGTTTTCAATTTCAAGAACTTCCCAATTGAATGACTCGAGCTTTAATTTTAGATTACCAATATCTAAAACATCTTCTGTTGATCCGTCAATCTGCTGGCCATTAAGATCAATTGTTACAATTATATTATCAACTTTATTTGCAGATGCGAACATGAAGGCTTCCCAGTTTTGTCCTTCCTGAAGTTCACCGTCACCTGTTAAAACATAGACAAGTGAACTGTCGTTATTTAATTTTTTCGAAAGAGCAACTCCAATACCAACTGATAATCCTTGCCCAAGTGAGCCAGATGAAATATTAACTCCCGGTAAGTTATCATGATTTGTTGGATGACCTTGAAGTCTGGAGTTAATTTTTCTAAAAGTGTTAAGCTCTTTTGTTTCAAAGTATCCAGCTCTTGCTAAAGTGCTGTAATATACGGGTGATATATGTCCATTTGACAAAATAAACATGTCTTTTGAATCTTCATTAGGTCCATGCTCCATTATTTGATTGTAAAGTGTTACAAAAAACTCAACACATCCAAGAGAACCACCTGGATGGCCTGAATTGACACCATGAACCATTCTCAATATGTCTCTTCTGGTTTGAATTACCAACTTATCTAGGTCCTTACTCATGTAAATGTAAAAGTATAATTAAACCTTCAGTAACAAAATTCTTTTTAGATTAATTATATATAAATAATTAACAATCTATTTCTGATATTAATTACTTTATTAATTTTGAGATTATGAAGATTATAGATAAGTATATAATTAAAAAATATCTTAGTACTTTTTTTGTAATGTTTGGCCTATTTATTCCTATTGGAATTATGGTAGACTTTGCTGAAAAAATTGATAAATTCAGGGAGAATGAAGTCCCAACTAATTTAATTTTTAGTTATTACGTAGACTTTGTTTGGTATTTTGGAAGCCAACTTTATCCTGTATTTCTTTTTCTTGCAGTAATTTTTTTTACTTCAAGGCTTGCAAATAATACTGAAATAACTGCAATACTTTCATCTGGTCTTTCTTTTCAAAGATTTGCAAAACCATACTTCATTTCAGCGTCAATTATAGTATCATTTGCTCTATTTTCTGGAATGTTCATTGTACCAAAATCCAACCAAAACTTCAATGAATTTATAACTGAATACATTAAATCTGAAAATAAAAGAAACACATCAAGACTTTTCAAACAGATCAACGAAAATGAATACATATATGCTAGTAGCTATGATCCCTCCAGAAAAAGAGCTTTGAATTTTACATTGGAGAACTTTGATGGAAATAAATTAAAGCACAAAATTTCTGCCACTACTATTAGATGGGATGATTCAATTCTTAGACTTACAAATTATGTTAAAAGGCAAATTATAGATGATAAAGAATATGTGGAAAGAGTAATAAGAAAAGATACCTTACTTGATTTTGATATTGATGATTTAGCTCCTTTAAATTATGTTGCAGAAACACTAAATTTTTTTGAGTTAAATAGACTTATCAAATACGAAAAAAGAGCAGGTTCACCTCTAATAAACTCTCATTTATTAGTTCGTCATAAAAGATATACAACCCCGCTCTCATGCTTTATTTTAACCTTAATTGCATTATCCGTCTCTTCATTCAAAAGAAGAGGTGGAATAGGAAGTAGTCTAGCAATAGGTGTGACCCTAGGTTTCTTGTTTATTTTTCTAGATAAAATTTTTAGTGTTCTGGTAATAAAGTCAAATTTTTCTCCTGCAATTGCCTCTTGGGGAATTCTATTAATTTTTTTATCGATTGCAATTTTTCTATTAAAAAAGGCTATTAGATAGATGAATAATTAAACTATATTTATGTAAATTTTAAATATGGAGTTTTTAGAATTTGAAGTTCCAGTAAAAGAAATTCTAGATCAAATAGATAAGTGCAAGTCTATTGAGAATGAATCTGATGTAGACATTACCAAAACATACAACCTTTTACAAAAAAAACTGGTTGAAACAAAAAAGGATATTTATGGAAATTTATCTGCATGGCAAAGAGTTCAGCTATCAAGACATCCAAACAGGCCCTACACTTTGGACTATATTAAAAATATTTGTGGAGATTCATTTTTAGAACTACATGGTGATAGAAATATAAGTGATGATAAGGCAATGATTGGAGGTCTTGGAAAAATAGATACTCAGTCCTTTATGTTTATTGGAACACAAAAAGGTTATAACACAAAAACTAGACAATTTAGAAATTTTGGCATGGCTAAACCTGAGGGTTACAGGAAAGCTCTAAGGTTAATGAGGCAAGCTGAAAAATTCAATATTCCTATTATCACACTAATTGATACTCCTGGAGCATTCCCAGGTTTAGAAGCAGAAGAAAGAGGCCAAGGTGAGGCAATAGCAAGGAACATTTATGAGATGATGAATGTTAAAGTTCCTATAATTTCTATTGTTATTGGAGAGGGTGCATCTGGTGGAGCACTTGGTATTGGAGTTGGAGATATAATACTAATGTTAGAAAACACATGGTATTCAGTTATATCTCCAGAGTCATGTTCCTCAATATTATGGAGAAGTTGGGACCATAAAGAGGAAGCTGCTGAAGCACTTAAATTGACTGCAAATGATATGCTTAATAACAAGCTAATTGATAAAATCATAACTGAACCTCTTGGTGGTGCTCACTATAATCCAGATGAAACCTACAAATCAGTCAAAGAAAATATTTTATTTTTTTCAAAAAAAATCACATCTTTATCAAGAAAAAAAATGATAAATATTCGTAGAAAAAAATTTACTAAAATTGGAAATTTTAAAAGTTAATTGTTGTATTAACAAATTTTAAAACTTATCAACAATATCCTTGTTTAAAATTTTTTTTATTTCATTTTAAAATTGTGATTTTTAAAATTTCATTTTCCATACATTTACCAAATGGAGAAAAGAAACCCTTTAAAAATATACGAAAACGAAAATTCTTCGATAGTAAATTTATCTGATGGAAAGATTCCACCACAAGCAATTGATCTTGAAGAGGCTGTATTAGGTGCAATGCTTATTGATGAAAAGGGAGTTAATGAAATAATAGAAATTTTATCTCCTGAGGTTTTCTACAAAAAATCTCATCAGCTTATATATGAATCTATTGAAAGATTATTCAGGGAGTCTGAGCCAATAGATTTATTAACTGTATCTTCTGATCTAAAGAAAAACAAAAATTTTGAAGCCGTAGGAGGAGATTTTTATTTGATAAATCTATCTCAGAAAGTTTCATCATCTGCTCATATAGAGTTTCATTCAAGGATCATACTCCAAAAATATATTCAGAGAAAATTAATCACTATTTCAAATGAAATCATTCAAAAATCCTATGATGAAACCTCAGACGTTATGGATTTATTAGATGAAGCAGAATCTAAATTATATGATGTTGCTCAAGGGAATTTAAGAGGAACAAGTGAAACAGCACAAACTCTTGTCCTTAAAGCTAAGAAAAGAATTGAAGAGATTGAAAAAAGAGAAGGTGCTTTAAGTGGAATCTCAACAGGTTTTGAAAAACTTGATAAATTAACATCTGGTTGGCAGCCTAGTGATCTAGTAATTGTTGCTGCTAGACCAGGGATGGGTAAAACTGCTCTTGCTCTATCTATGGCTAGAAATATTTCTGTTAAACAAAATATACCTGTTGCTTTTTTCTCCCTAGAGATGTCATCAGTTCAACTTATAACCAGATTAATTTCATCAGAAACAGGACTTGTATCTGATAAGCTTAGAACTGGAAAATTAGCAGAACATGAATGGCAACAATTAAATATTAAAGTTTCAGATCTTGAATCAGCTCCTTTATTTATTGATGACAGTCCGTCGTTAACAATTTTTGAACTGAGGGCAAAAGCTAGAAGACTAGCCTCTTCTCATGGTATTAAATTAGTAATCATTGATTATTTGCAATTAATGAATATTGGTTCATCTAACAAAGCTGGAAATAGAGAACAAGAAATTTCAACAATTTCAAGGAATCTAAAGGCACTAGCTAAAGAACTAGATATTCCTATAATTGCTCTATCTCAACTCTCTAGAGCAGTTGAGACAAGAGGTGGTACAAAAAGACCAATTCTGTCTGACCTAAGAGAATCTGGAGCTATCGAACAAGACGCTGATATTGTTTCTTTTTTATATAGACCTGAATATTATGGAATTAATGAGTGGGATGATGAAATGAAAACTCCTTCAGAGGGTCAAGGTGAATTTATTGTAGCAAAGCATAGGAATGGTGCTCTGGACTCTATTAAACTAAAATTTATAGCTAATCTAGGAAAGTTTGAAGATCTTGGTGGTTTTGATTCTCCTTTCGAGTTTCAGTCTAAACTCAATCCTAATAATAAATTAAGTGACTTCAGTGAACCTTCAAATAAAGATGAAGATGATATTCCATTTTAGTTCTTAAAAAAAATAATATTGTAAATAAAAAAAGCCCTTTAAGGGCTTTTTAGTTATGTAATTTTTGGGATTATGAAATAACTTTTACATTAATTGCATTTAAACCTTTATTACCTTCTTTTAATTCAAATTCTACTTTATCTCCCTCTGTAATCCTGTCAATAAGACCTGAGACATGAACGAAATGTTCTGTATCCGAATCATCTTCTTTAATAAAACCATAACCTTTGGTCTCGTTAAAGAATTTTACTAATCCTGTACTCATATATTTTTTTTAATAATTTTAGCGAAAATACTCTAATATTTTTACAAACAGGTTGTATTTACAATAAATTAACATTTTAATAAAAAAGACTTCAATAATTCATTAATATCACCATTTAAAATATTTTCAGTATTTCCTGATTCAAAACCAGTTCTTACATCTTTAACAACTTTATATGGGTGAAGAACATAATTTCTTATTTGAGATCCCCATTCAATTTTCTTTTTGGAATCCTCAATTTTCTTTTTTTCTTCATTATTTTTTTGTATTTCAATTTCGTATAACTGCGATTTTAGTAACATTAAAGCTTTCTCTTTGTTATCTAGCTGAGATCTTGTCTCAGAATTTTCTATAGTAATACCTGTTGGCTTATGTTTAAGTCTTACGGCTGTTTCTAATTTGTTTACACTTTGACCACCAGCACCACCTGACCTCATTGTTTCCCATTCAAGATCTGATTGAGCAATATTTATTTCAATTGTGTCATCAACAAGAGGATAAATATATACAGATGCAAAAGATGTATGTCGTTTAGCGTTACTATCGAAAGGAGAAATTCTAACCAAACGATGCACACCATTTTCTCCTTTGAGCCATCCAAATGCAAAATCACCATCAATTTGAATAGTAGCTGTTTTAATACCGGCAACATCTCCTGATTGATTATTTAACTCCTTAATCTTAAAATTATTTTTTTCTCCCCACAATAAATACATTCTTAAAAGCATTTCAGCCCAATCACATGATTCTGTTCCACCAGCTCCGGCAGTAATTTGAACAATTGCACTCATCGAGTCCTCCTTTTTGTTAAGCATCATTTTAAACTCTAAATCCTCTAATGCATTAAGTAATTCGTTATAAGATATATTTATCTCTTCTTCACTCAGGTCATTGTTAGCATAGAAATCATTCAGAACAATGATATCATCATATTTTGAGTTCAAATTTTTAAAATTGACTAACTGTTTCTTAATAAACTGTATTTTTCTTATAGTTTCTTCAGCTAACTTAGAATCTGACCAGAAATCTGGTTTTGAAGCTTTTTCTTCTAGAGTTTGAAGTTTTTTTTCTTTTGTTTCAACGTCAAAGATACCCCCTTAACGTATCAATACGTTTTTTAATGACTTTGATATTTTCTTTTGAAAACATGCCTTAAATTAATTATATGAATTCAAAAAAAAAAATTATATTTCAAAAAATATTGATTATGAAAAAAACTCTTCTACTTTTTGCTTTTACACCAATTTTTTTATATTCTCAAATTGATGATTTTCAGGGATTTATGGACTTCTCTTATGATAATGATTCAGGTAAAATTATTCTTAAAATAGAAGATTTGGATAAAGAATTTCTATATATAAACTCTCTAAGTAGAGGGGTTGGGAATAATGACTTAGGTCTGGATAGAGGTCAACTTGGAAACTCTAGAATTGTTTACTTTACAAAAAGGGGTAACAAAATTTTATTAATTCAACCAAACCTTAAATACATTTCAAGCTCACAAAACCAACTCGAAAATAAAGCAGTAGATGAGGCTTTTGCAAGGTCTGTTTTATTTGGATTTGATATTATTAAACAATCAAAAAAATCTTTTCAAGTTAATCTAACACCTTTTTTGATTAATGATGTTCATGGTGTTGCAGAAAGACTCAGATCTACTAACTCTGGATCATACTCTCTAAATAAATCTATGTCTGCAATTGATTTAGGTAGAACGAAAGCTTTTCCTAAAAATATTGAGTTTGATGTATTACTTACTTTTACAGGTAACCCCTCAGGTAGTCTTGTAAGAAGTGTTACTCCAACTGCCACAAACCTAACTGTTAATCAGCATCATTCTTTTGTAGAACTCCCGGATGATAATTACAAAATGAGAAAATTTGATCCAAGAAGTGGAAGCAACCCATTCATTGTTTATGACTATTCTACTCCTATAGATGACAAACTCGAGCAAAGATTCATTGTAAGACACAGGCTTAATAAGAAATTTCCAGATAAAGAATTAAGTGAACCAGTTGAGCCAATTATTTACTACATTGATAATGGAACACCAGAGCCTGTTAAGAGTGCTCTAATTGAGGGAGGAAATTGGTGGAATCAAGCTTTTGAAAAAGCTGGTTACAAAGATGCATTTAGAATTGAAGTTCTGCCTGAAAATGTTGATCCTATGGATGTTAGATATAATTTAATTCAATGGATTCACAGATCAACCAGGGGATGGAGCTATGGAGCTAGTGTTATTGATCCAAGAACTGGTGAAATAATAAAAGGTCAAGTAAGTCTAGGAAGTCTTAGAGTTAGGCAAGACTACATGATTTTAAGTGGGCTAATTGATAATCCTCTAAGTCAAGACAATAAGGATTTAATTAAAGAAAAAGCTTTAGATAGGATAAGACAACTTTCCGCTCACGAAATTGGACATACTTTAGGATTTGCTCATAACTTTTTTTCGAGTGTAAATAATAGATCTTCTGTAATGGACTATCCTCATCCGAAAATTGATTTAATAAATGGGTCAATCAAAATTGACAATGCCTATTCAAAAGATATTGGACCATGGGATATAGTAAGTGTAAAATATGCTTATTCAGATTTTTCAAAAAATCAAGATGAAAACATAGAATTAAACAAAATAATTGAGGATGCAGAAAAAGAACATTTATATTTTTTAAGTGACTCTGATTCTAGACCTGTTGGAAGTGCTAGCCCATATTCTCATTTATGGGATAATGGTTCTTTACCATACCAAGAACTTGAAAAATTAATAGAAATAAGAAAAATTGCTTTAAAAAATTTAGATTTAGAAAACCTGGAATATGGTGAGGCATACGATAGGATTGAAGATATTCTAGTACCAATTTATATGTTACACAGGTATCAAATTGAAGCGGCAGCCAAATCAATAGGTGGTCTAAATTATCTCTATTATGTAAAGAATAACAACAATTATAAAGTGAAACCGGTAGATAAGGATCTCCAAATAAAATCTTTAAAATCACTGCTTAAAGTTTTATCACCAGAAAATTTAGTATTGCCTGATAACTTAATAAATATATTAACCCCCAGATCATTTAGAAACCCCAGGACTAGAGAAAACTTTGTTTCAAAGACAGGAGTTACTTTTGATTATATAAATGCATCAAGCTCCATAATTAACCATACTATGAACTTTCTTTTAAACTCAGAGAGATTAAATAGAGTAAACCAACAAAATATGTTTGGAAAGACTATTCTTACTTTAGATGATTATTTGAAGACGATTAGTAGTTCTATTTTTAATAATCGAAAAATGAATGAATATGAATTATCTTTAAATAATAATACATCATCTTTATTTTTAGATCATCTATTTACAGCATTTAATAACAGCAATACTGATGATCTATCTAAGTCAATTATTTTGTCAAATATTAAGTTTCTATCGATGAAGCTTAAGTCTAATCCTAATGTTTTTAATGATTTTTTAGTAAATAAAATTGATGAATTTATTATTAGTCCTGATAAATATATACCTGTAAATAAGACTAAGATTCCAGATGGTTCTCCTATTGGAAATTTTTCATTTGATTACTAGTTTTTTTCTTTAAATTTACATTTATTTCTTTCATATAATGTTTACAGACAATAAAGCTTACAATAATATTTTAGAACTTATTGGTAATACACCTCTTGTAAGACTTAATAAAATTTGTGATGGTTTTCCTGGCAAATATTATACAAAATATGAAGGATACAATCCAGGCCATTCGAATAAAGATCGCATTGCTCTTCATATTCTAAATCAAGCAGAGAAAAAAAAGATATTAAAAAAAGGTAGTACTATTATTGAAACAACCTCTGGTAACACTGGTTTTAGTCTAGCTATGGTATCTATTTTAAAAGGTTATAAATGTATACTTGCTGTAAGTTCTAAAGCGTCAAAGGATAAAATAAATATGATGAAATGTCTTGGAGCAGATATTTATGTATGCCCTTCAAATGTTCCATCAGATGATCCTAGATCATATTATGAGGTTGCCAAAAGATTAAATAATGAAATAAAAGATTCAGTGTATATTAATCAATATTTTAATGACTTAAATGTTCAAGCTCATTATGAAACTACAGGCCCTGAAATATGGGATCAAACAGATGGAGATATAACTCACTTAATTGCCTGTAGTGGAACTGGTGGTACAATTTCTGGAATTGGTAGATACTTAAAAGAAAAAAATAAAAATATAAAAATTATAGGAGTCGATGCTTATGGTTCAATTTTAAAAAAATATCATGAGACTGGCGAAATAGATAAAAATGAGATTTATTCCTACAGAATTGAAGGTCTTGGCAAAAACATAGTTCCTTCAGCCACTGATTTCAAAATTATTGATAAGTTTGTTAAAGTAACAGATTCAGATAGTGCATATATGTCAAGAGAGATTACTTTAAAAGAAGGCTTATTCGTTGGATATACTTCAGGTGCTGCATTTCAAGCAGTAAGCATACTTAATGATGAAAATGAATTTAATAACGATAGTTATGTAGTTATTGTTTTTCCTGATCATGGATCTAGGTATCTTTCCAAAATCTACTCAGATGAGTGGATGAATAATCAAGGATTTTATGATAGAAGTTTTTATCAACCAAAAAAGAATACAATTAATTATATATAAGATTATGCAAGATTTATTTGATAAAATTTATAAAAACAAAGGGCCATTAGGTAAATGGGCATCAATAGCTGAGGGTTATTTTGCTTTTCCAAAGTTAGAGGGCCCCATATCAAATCGAATGAAATTTAACAATAAAGAAGTTATAACTTGGAGTGTAAATGATTATTTAGGTTTGGCTAATCATCCAGAAGTAAGAGAAGTTGATGCTAGAGCTGCGAAAGATTATGGAAGTGCATACCCTATGGGAGCAAGACTTATGTCTGGTCATACTAAGTATCATGAAAAGCTAGAGTCTGAACTTGCAAAATTTACTTCCAAGGAATCGGCATATCTTCTAAATTTTGGTTATCAAGGAATACTTTCAACTATTGATTCTTTAGTATCTAAAAATGATATTATAGTTTATGATATTGATGCCCACGCATGCATTGTTGATGGTGTAAGACTCCATCTAGGAAAAAGGTTTACTTATCAACATAATGATATGAAAAGTCTTGAGAAAAATCTTGAAAGAGCAACTAAAATGGCTGAACAAACAGGTGGAGGTATATTAGTTATTTCTGAGGGTGTTTTTGGAATGAGAGGTGAGCAAGGAAAACTTAAAGAAATTGTTCAACTTAAAGATAAATTTAAATTCAGACTACTTGTTGATGACGCTCATGGTTTTGGAACTCTTGGTAAAACTGGTGCAGGAACTGGTGAAGAGCAGGGTATTCAAAATCAAATAGATGTTTACTTTGCAACCTTTGCTAAATCAATGGCTTCTACTGGCGCCTTTATTTCTGGAGATAAAGAGATAATAGGTTTTCTTAGATATAATATGCGATCACAAATGTTTGCAAAATCACTTCAAATTCAATTAGTAATAGGGGCTTTAAAACGTTTGGAATTACTTCAAACAAAACCAGAATTAAAAGACAAACTTTGGGAAAATGTAAATATGCTTCAAACTGGATTAAAACAAAGAGGATTTGACATTGGTTCTACACAAAGCTGTGTAACTCCAGTTTATTTGGAAGGCAGTGTTCCCGAAGCAATGGCATTAGTTAGAGACCTAAGAGAAAATTATCAAATATTTTGCTCAATTGTTGTATATCCTGTAATTCCTAAAGGATTAATACTCTTAAGATTAATACCGACATCATCACACAATGAGGATGATATCAATGAAACACTTGATGCTTTTGCCTCAATCAGGGAAAAACTGCAAAAAGGAGTCTATAAAATTGCCTCTAAAGGTGTTGAAGAAGAGGTGAGTTAATCGTTTAGCATTACTGGCATTACTAACATGGTTATTGACTCTTTAACGTTATCATAATCACTAACTGGCCTAATTATACCGGCCCTATTTGGGTGTGACATTGATAGAGTTATGGTTTCTGAATCTAAATTATTAAGCATTTCAATTAAAAATTTAGAATTAAAGCCAATTTGCATATCATCACCTAAATATTGACATTCTAGGTTTTCATCTGCTTTATTACTAAAATCAAAGTCCTCCGCACTAATATTTAAAAGAGACCCTGCAATCTTAAGTTTGATTTGGTTAGTTGTTTTGTTAGAAAATATACTAACTCTCCTAACAGAATTCAAAAACAGTTGCCTATCTATTGTTAATACATTGGGATTCTCTTTAGGGATAACAGCTTCATAGTTTGGAAATTTTCCATCAATTAGTCTACACGTAATTGACGATTTTCCAAAAGTAAATTTTGCATTTGAATCATTGTATTGAATTGTAACGTCAGAATCTTCAGTCTGGAGAATACCCTTCAAAATTTGAAGAGGCTTTTTAGGAATTATAAATTCAGACAAATTATTGGCAGTATATTCTGATGTTTCAAACTTAACTAGCTTGTGTGCGTCAGTTGCTACAAATTTCAGAGAATCATTATTGAACTGAAAAAAAACTCCACTCATAACTGGCCTTAAATCGTCAGTTCCAGAAGCAAAAATTGTTGAGTTTATAGCATTACCTAGATAAGTGCTATTTAAAATCGTTTCATGAGCATCAAGTATTTCAACTTGTTTAGGAAATTCCTCTCCTTTAAGATATGCAAGAGAGTATTTACCGTTACTTGCACTAATTTCTATTGTGTTATTTTCTGTTTTTATGAATGTTAAGGGCTGTTCCGAAAAGGTTTTAAGAATATCAGTTAATAGCTTAGCAGAGACAGCAACTTTATCATTAGAGTTTGATTCAATATCAATTTTGCTAGTCATTGTAGACTCAAGGTCAGATGAGCTTATAGTGAGTTTATTATTATCAATTTCAAATAAAAAGTTATCGAGAATTGGAATGGTATTTGATGAATTTATAACTCCATTCAAAATTTGAAGTTCCTTGTAGAGAGTAGAAGATGAAACAATAAATTTCATTTTTTTTTTCAAATATATCTAAATGAAACTATTTTTCTTACTATTAATTATAAAAGTTATCTACTAAATACAAACACTAAAAATATACACTTACTGCATCTCTATAATTCAGTCCAAATAGTGTGCTGGCGCTTCCTACTGTTTCTGGGTTACTTTTGTATATACTAAGTTGTAAATACCCGAGATTATTAAATAAAGCAATCTTCTTACCATCTTCTTCTCTATCTTTTTTTTCAATATTAAAGTCTATTGCGTCAGAATAATTTTTATGAACCCTTGAAAATTTGACATTTCTTGCATTAATGGTGAATGTCCTTGTCTTTGATACTTCTTTAAATAATTTTTCTGTAATATTTGTTACTACATTTCCGTAATTGTCAATATATATAACACTACCTAATATTTGATTCATCTCCTTATTTATTACAGGTCTTAAATTTGTTATTTCTTTAATTTTGTTAATCTCATTTCCAACAACATTTAATGGGCCTGACCTATTTATGTGAGATGCAACTTTAACAAATAATTCATCAGCAGAAATATCGTAATTATAATTATTGTGTAAGTTAATTTCTACAATTTGATCAGGTTTTTTATCTCTAAAAATTAAAGAGAAAACACCATTATCTGCTCCAATGAAATAACTTTCTTCGTACATGATTGCAATATGTCTATTTTCAGGTGTTAGTTCTGAATCTACACTTAAAATATGAATTGTTCCCTTTGGAAAATCACTGAATGCACCTTCGAGTACATATCCAGCCTCAGCAAGATTAAATGGGCTAATATCATGTGTGATATCGACTATTCTAATATTATCTACATTGCTTATTAATTTAGCTTTTAAAGAACTTACCGAATAGTCTTTATTACCATAATCAGTAGTAAGTGTTATGATAGCCATTTATTATATAAACTTTACAAAATTTATGTAAATTTGAATCAAATAATCTACTATAACAAATTTTTAAATACAATCTATTGAGTGACCTTCAATTTGAGTTGACAGATGTTGATCCACAGTATTTTTTTTCAAGGGATAATTTAAATTCTTTAAAATCAAGTTTTCCAAAGATTAAATTAGTTCAGAGAGGACAGACAATTAAAGCCCTGGGAGATAAAAATGAACTTAAAAAATTTGATAAAAAATTTAGAAGTCTTTTAAATTATTACTCAGAGTTTAACTCAATGGATCCAAATGTTATTAATGATATAGTTGTAAAAGATATAAAGTTGAATGGTGATAAACCCTCTTTAATCCTACATGGAATATCTGGGAAACCAATTTTAGCAAAAACTGTTAATCAAAAAAAACTTAATGACTCAATTGAAACAAATGATTTAGTATTTGCCGTTGGACCAGCAGGCACTGGAAAAACATATACTGGTGTGGCTATGGCAGTTAAAGCTTTAAAAGAAAAAGAAGTAAAAAAAATAATCTTAACAAGACCAGCTGTTGAAGCTGGTGAAAATCTTGGATATCTTCCTGGAGATTTAAAAGAGAAATTGGATCCTTATATGCAACCATTATATGATGCATTAACTGATATGATTCCTCGAAATAAACTTGAAAAATTTTTAGAAGATCGTACTATTGAAATTGCTCCGCTTGCCTTTATGAGAGGTAGAACTCTTGATAATGCATTTGTCATTCTTGACGAAGCTCAAAATACCACGCCTGCTCAAATGAAAATGTTTTTAACGAGAATGGGTATGAATGCTAAATTTATGGTGACTGGTGATCCAGGACAAGTAGATTTACCTAAAAAGGATAATTCTGGACTAAGAGAAGCTATAAAAATTTTATCTAATAAGAGGGGAATTAAAATTATTTATCTTGATGATAAAGATGTAATTAGACACCCTATTGTAAAAAAAGTTATTGATGCTTATAATAATGTTGAAAAAGATAATTAGTGAATAGTATCTATAGAACAGACTTTAGATTTCCTGGTCAAACTTCTAAATATCAAGGTAAAGTAAGAGATGTATATACCATCAAGGATGATATTTTGGTAGTAATTGCTTCCGATAGAATATCTGCCTTTGATATAGTTATGCCAAAGTCCATTCCTTATAAAGGACAAGTGCTTAATCAGATATCAATTGATATGTTAAGCTCCACAAAAGACATAATTGATAATTGGTTAATTTCCTCACCTGATCCAAATGTTTCAATAGGTCATAAATTAAAACCTATTAAAATTGAGATGGTAATAAGAGGCTATCTAAGTGGTCATGCTGATAGATTATATAAGTCAGGTGTAAGAAGCATATGTGGTGTGAAGATGCCTGACGGTCTTGTTTCTAACCAAAAATTTGAAAAACCAATAATTACACCAAGTACAAAAGCTGATATTGGTCACGATGAAGACATATCAAAACCTGATATATTGAAAAAAAATATTTTATCAATTGACCAGTATGAAGAAGTTGAAAAAATTACTTATAAATTATTTGAAAGAGGTACTAAAATTGCAGCGGAAAGAGGGCTTATTCTGGTAGACACAAAATATGAATTTGGATATGATAATAAAAATAGACTATATCTAATTGATGAAATTCATACTCCAGATTCTTCCAGATATTTTTATATTGATGGCTATAAAGAAGCTGTTGATAAAGGTTTAACGCCTAAACAGCTTTCGAAAGAGTTTTTTAGACAATGGTTAATCAATAATAATTTTCAAGGAAAAGGAAATCAAAAATTACCACAAATAACTGACGAAATTATTGATGATGTTTCTAAAAGATATATAGAATTATTTAATTTAATAACTGGAAACCCTTTTGAGCCAAGAAAATCAACTAATAAATTAAGAGAAATAGAAGATAATATTATAGAGTTTCTATCTACTTAAATTCAGAGGAAAGTATCCCAACAAAACTTTCAATTCCTTTTATGTAATTAATTAACTTAATATTTTCATTAGGACTATGTTGATTGTTATCTTTATTAACAGTAGGTACTCCAACTGCAGGAACATTTAAAACATTAACAAATGGAGAAATAGGGACAGAACCACCACTAGTTCTTCTAAGAACAGGTTCTACTCCAAATGTATTTGTAAGTGCTTTAGATAACCACCTCCCAAGATCACTATCTATGTCTGTTCTAAAAGCAGGGTATGATACTGTAGAGTTAAATTTTACTATTTTATCATATTTCATTCTTTCTTCTTTTGAAGGTTCATGGTCAAGTACCATGTAGCCTAAATTTTTAATATGATTTTTTATTAACTCATGAAGTCTATATCCATCAGATTCTAAAACAAGTCTTACATCAATTTCTGCGATACACTCAGATGGGACAATTGTTCTCACTTCGTCTTCTACCCAACCAGCTCTGATTCCTCTTACGTTTAATGAAGGGAACTGAATAGCCTCTTGATATGAATTTCCAACTGATTCAGGTTTTTTAAACTGCATTTTATCTAACATGCTTTCCTCATCATCAGGAACATTATTTAAATATTTCTTTACTTTATCTGAAATTACAATTCCATCGTAGTATCCTTTTATTTTTACAACCCCGTTCTCATACTTCATAGATGATAATATATTAGACATTCTAAATACAGGATTAGGAGCATAGTTACCAAAATGTCCACTATGTTGTGGTACAATTGGTCCATATGTTTTTAAAGTAATTGATGAAATTCCTCTATTTCCAAAATTTAAAGTTGGAAGGTCTGATAGATGTTGAGGCCCATCAAAAATTAACAATGCATCACTTTCAAGAATGGAACTATGTTTCTTAACTGCATCAGGGAGGCTTGGTGAACCTTTTTCCTCCTCAAAATCCATAACTAGCTTTAAATTTAATTTTTGATTAATATTATTAGAGCTCATAAATTTTAATGCTTGAATAAGCATCATTACAGGTCCTTTAGCATCTGAAGAAGCCCTAGCAAATATTCTTATATCCTTGTCTTCTAAAGTCATATAATCTAAATCTACTATCTTTTCTTTATCATAATCAATAAAAGCCTCATCACTTTTTATTTTATAAACAGGAATAAAAGGGTTTTCTTGATTCCATTTTTTTGAATCTACAGGCTGTCCATCAAGGTGCATATAAATAAGCACTGTTTTATAACTATCACTAATATGTTTGGATGCTAATAAAAGTGGGATAGTTTCAGTTTCAAGCCTGTTAATTTTAAAATTAAGTGATTTGAACTTACTCTCAGTCCAATCAATTAATTCGTATATATCGGATTCAAAGTTTGCATCATTTGGATATGAAAGAAACTCAATAAATTCATCTATATTATTAATACCTTGTTCAAAAATTTCATATTTATATTCTCTTTGACTAAAAAGTGAAATAGATGCAAATAATGATAGTACTGTAAGTTTAAATATTTTCATATTTTATTTTTTAATTTCTTAAATATTGATTCGGGTTGATACTTTATATTAAGCATTAAAAATTATCAGTTAAAATACCTAAGTAAGTTTGAATTCCAATAATATAATTTTCAATTTTGATATTTTCATTAGGGCTGTGCTGATTATTATCTTGATTTACTGTGGGAACTGTAACAGCAGGAATACCTAAAGTATTTACAAATGGTGATATTGGTACAGATCCACCACTAGTTCTCTTTTTTACTGGTTCTGAATTAAATGTTTTCTTTAATGATTTTACTAACCACTTACCAATATCAGAATCAATATCTGTTCTAAATGCATCATAATCAAAAGTTGATATAAATGTCACAATTTTATTAAATTGTAACCTTTCTTCCTTTGTAGGTCTTCGATCCATTATAACATACCCCAAATCCTTAATGTGTTTTTTAATTAGATTATGGAGTCTTATAGGATCTGACTCCAATACAAGTCTTACATCAATCTCAGCTATACACTCAGACGGAACTATAGTCCTAACTTCCTCTCTAACCCATCCGGATTCAATACCCCTCACATTTAAAGAAGGATACTGAATTGATTCTTGATAATTTGAACCAACATTATCAAAAGTATTAAATTGCATATCTTCCATCATTTTTTTTTCATCATCAGGAACTCCAGCTAATAATTTCTGAGTTTCATTATCAAGAGTTATTCCATCATAAAAGCCTTCTATTACAACTCTTCCATCTTTGTCTTTCATTGATGATAGAATTTCAGACATTCTAAAGACAGGATTTGGAGCGTAATTACCAAAATGTCCGCTGTGTTGAGGGACAATTGGTCCATAAGTTATTAACCTAATATCAGATATTCCTCTTGCACCAAAAGTTAATGTAGGTAAATTGGATGGATGTTTTGGGCCATCAAATATGAATAGTGCGTCACTCTTTAATTTTGAAGAATATTTTTTGACTGCAGCTGCAAGATTTGGTGAACTAATCTCTTCCTCAAAGTCCATTATAACTTTAATATTATACTTAAATTCAACATTATTTCTCTTCATAATCTCAAGAGCACTTAACATCATCATTACTGGTCCTTTTGCATCTGATGATGATCTTGCAAAAATTCTTAGGTCATTTTCTACAATATCTTTCATGGAAATACCCTCCAGTCTATCCCAATTGATTATCTCATATTTTTCATTTATTTTTTCTTTTAACACAGCTTTATATGGGTCTTCTTGTTCCCATTTTGAGTTATCAACTGGTTGTCCATCAAATTGAAGGTATATTAAAATAGTCTTAGCTTTTTTAGAAATAACTTTGGTGGCCAACAGAAGTGGTAATTCAGGTGTTTCAAGTCTTTCTACATCAAAACCATATTTTTTAAAATTATCTATTCCCCATTTAATTAATGGTTCCATTTCAGTTTTATAATTAGCATCATTTTTAATTAATAGAAAATCTCTGAAGTCATTAATGCTTTCAATGCCCATTTCAAATGACTGAGTTTCGTAATCCATCTGTGGAAATATATATATACTATTCAAGATGATCAATATTGTGTAAATTAATTTTTTCATATTTGTAAGATTTTATTAATGTTGGCAGTTACGTTTTCACTCATATCTATTTTTTTAGCATCAGAATATTTCTTGTTCCATGTTATTTGTCTTTTTGCATAGTTTCTAGTATTCTGTTTAATTTTGTCTATTGCCTCTTTATAAGATATTTTACTTTCAAAATAATTAATAAATTCCTTATATCCAACAGTATTCAAGGTATTTAAATTTTTAAATTCTTTTAAACCATAAACTTCATCTTCTAAACCATTCTTAATCATAATGTCTACTCTTTTATTAATTTTTGAATATAGAATTTCTCTGTCACAGTTAAGAATTATGATTTCCTTGCTAAAGATCCTTTCCTTTTTATTAGCTTTTCGATAAGATGTAAAACTTTTACCAGAGGTTTCAATTACTTCAAGTGCTCTAATGAGTCTATGGGAATTATTTTTGTCTACTTTACCATAATACTCTGGGTCCAGGTTCTTTATTCTTTCTTGTAAATATTCAATCCCATTTTCTTTATATTTTTTTTTAATCATATTCTTTAAAGCTAACGGAATAGATGGAAATTTGTCAATACCATACATTATTGAGTTTGCATAAAGACCTGATCCACCAACAAGAATTAAATTATCATAATTTAAAAATAGACTTTCTATTAGATTAACGGCATCCTTTTCAAATTTTCCAACATTGTAATCATCATGAATACTTTTATGATGAATAAAATGATGTTTAACTGTTTCTAATTGTTTTTTAGATGGTGGTGAAGTACCAATTTTAAGTTCTTTGAAGAACTGTCTTGAATCACAGGAAATAATTTCAGTTTTTAACTTTTTGGCTATTTTAATACTAAATTCTGTCTTGCCAATTCCTGTTGGACCAGTTATATAAATTAATTTTTTATTTGTCATCATCTAGATGAGAACCACATTGATGACAGAATATAGCGTTGTCTTTATGCGAATCACATAGACACTCAGCACAAACTCTTGTATTTACATCTACTTTTTTTCTACTTTGAACCATTTCTGCAGATATTATACCTGTTGGTACGGCTATTATTCCATAACCTAGTATCATCAATACTGATGCAAGAAACTTGCCTAAACCAGTTAAAGGCACAATATCTCCATAACCAACTGTAGAAATTGTGCTTATACACCAATAAATACTTTCTGGAATATTATTGAATCCTGCTTTTGGACCCTCAATAATGTACATTAGCGTACCAAATAATATACACATAATCAAGACAAATAGGAGAAATATTATAATTTTTGCCCTGCTAACAAGTAGTGACCTATATAAAAAGTTTGATTCTCCAATGTATCTAGATATGTGAAGAACTCTAAATATCCTAAGTATTCTCAAAGCTCTAATTGCCATCACGGTCTCCAATTGAGCGCCTATAAAAATTAGTGATACATATTTAGGGATGGTTGCAAGTAAGTCAATTATTCCATAAAAACTAAATATATACTTTCTTGGATGATGAATTGATATAACTCTGAGAATATATTCAATAGTAAATAGTATTGTTATAGTCCACTCTGCAATGTTTAAAATATCATAATATTTTTCATTGACCCATCCAACTGTCTCAAGAGCAACTAGCGCAACACTAATAATAATTACTATAATCAGTACTAAATCAAACACCTTACCTGCAGGAGTGTCTGCTTCATATATAACATCATGTATTTTCTGACGAGTTTTATTCAATGCCTGAAAATTTATATATTTCGTCCAAAGTTAGTAGTTTTTTATATCTCTTTTCAGAAATTAGTCTATATACATAGTTTTTTACTTTTTTACATTCGTTTACTTTGACGACTCTGGAATTTAATTTTTTTTCGGTATTTATATTATTAAAAAGGTTAAAATACCCATAGCCAACAATTTTCCCATCTTTAAATAGAATGAAACCTTTTTCATCATCTTTTTTTCCAGAAAGTGTGATTATGAATTCTTTTTTATTACCAATGACATGCGGTATATCAATTTTATAAAACAATTTTGGATCTATGTTATTATTAATCTTAGGCCTTAAAGATTTTATTTCTTGAATAGCCTTTAAAATTGCAATTTCAACATTTCCAGTTTTATGAGTTTTTATTGATTTAAAATTATTTTGAACATACTTTGGAATAAACTTTTTACTCGTAAATAATTTTATAACTTTATTTTTAATATCCTTACTGTAATCAACATAAATCAATTTCTTATTTTTATTGTAGATGTAAAATACTCCAATTGTATTTTCTAAAGTTTCAATTGTATTTTTTAATATTGAGCTTATACTCTCACCAGGGAATTCAACTATACTTTTTTTGATAATCCCTTGTTTAGTGTCTTTTTCCATTAAAATTTTGAGAAGTTCAACTGTTGCAAGTGCGTCTCCACTAGCTCTATGCCTGTCTTTTAAAGGTATTCCGAGACTTCTAGATAATCTTCCAAGTTTATAAGACTCTTGTTCTGGAAGTAATTCTTGTGATAATATGACTGTACACAGTGACTTCATAGAGAACTCGAATCCGAGTCTTTTAAATTCTAATTGAAGAATTCTATAATCAAATTGAGCATTATGGGCAACAAGAATCGAGCCCGATGTTATTTCAATAATTCTTTTAGCAACTTCATGAAACTTTGGAGCTGATTGAACCATTTTAGAAGTAATCCCGGTGAGTTTCTCAACATATGGATGTATATCTCTCTGTGGATTAACTAGACTAATAAATTGATCAGTTATATTTACTCCATCAAATTTATATGCTGCTACCTCAATAATTGATTCTTCATTAAATTTTCCTCCTGTAGTTTCTAAATCAACAATTGTGTACATTAATAATTTCTTTTACCAAAAATTTTACTTCCAACTCTTATCATATTAGAGCCATTTTTTATTGCAATATTATAATCATCACTCATTCCAATTGAGAGTACCCTAAATTTAGGATTAATTGAGGCTACATTATCGTAAACTCTCTTAATCATTTTGAATTCCTCATCAATTACCTCAATATCACTAGTGAATGTTGCCATACCCATTAACCCAATAATATTTAGGTTTTCGAATGTTTCCAAACTTTTATAAAAGTCTGTAAAATCTTCTATTTTAAGTCCAAATTTTGAATCTTCTTTCGAAATTTTAATTTGAATAAGACAATCAATTATTCTGTCCTCTTTTTTGGCTTGCTTATCAATCTCTTTTGCTAATGATATTCTATCTAATGAATGAATTAGGTTAATAAACCCAGCAATATATTTTACTTTATTCTTTTGAAGATGACCAATCATGTGCCACTCTATGTCACCTGGTAATTTACTTTGCTTATCCACAATTTCTTGAACTCTATTTTCTCCAAATTTTAGTTGTCCAGAATTATATGCTTCCTCTATTTCTTGTATGGTCCTGGTCTTGGAAACAGCAATCAAGTCTGCCTTATCCAATATCTCATTTTTAATATTAGAAATTTGCTGTTCTATACTCATAATTGACGCATTATCTCCTCTGCAACTTCAAGAGCTTTGAGACCATCATTTAAACTTACTTTTGAATCACTTTTAAATTTAATAGATTCATAAAAGTCATTAAGTTCAGCTTCTATAGAATTTATACTTTTAACATCAGGGTTTTCAAAGAAAATAACTTTTTCTTCACCTAAATTATTTTTAACAATTAGAGAGGTTTCTGCATCACCTTTATGCTTATCTCTAATTTTCACAACTTGAAATTCTTTCTCTAAAAAATTTATTGATATGTATGCATCTTCTTGAAAAATTCTGGTTTTTCTCATTTTTTTTAAAGAAATTCTACTTGATGTTAAATTTGCAATGCAACCGTTTTCAAATTCTATTCTAGCATTGGCAATATCAGGAGTTGAGCTTATTATCGATACACCTGATGCATCTATCTTTTTGACCTTTGACTTATTTATAGTTAGTATTATATCTATATCATGTATCATTAAATCCATTATAACCGATACATCTGTTCCTCTTGGATTGAAGTCAGACAATCTATGCGATTCAATAAATTTTGGATTTTTAATAAACTCTCTACATGAAATATATGCTTCATTATATCTTTCAACAAAACCAACTTGACCAACTATACCTTTTTCCTTTGCCAGATTCTCTATTATTCTAGCTTCGTTTGAGTCTTTAGTTAGTGGCTTTTCAACAAATATGTGTTTCCCTTTATTTATACATTCTTTTGCAATTTTAAAATGTGTAGTTGTAGGTGAAACAATCACAGCTGCATCAATACTCTCAATTAATGGTTCAAGTTCTTTATAGAAAAAATAACCTTTTTCTTGTGATATTTTCTCAGAATTGAATACATCCGTATCGTAAAACCCCACAAGTTCAAAATCTGAGTTATTTAATATGTTTAGATGGATCTTTCCAAGATGTCCGGCACCTATTACACCAACCTTAATCATTTGCTAAAAATACAATCTTCTTTTGGAATTTTCGACTATTAATTTAATATTAGTGAGGTGGAAGATAACTTTAAATTTCAGGGTAGAAGAAAGTTATTAGCTTTGGAGCTAAAAAAAAAGGGAATTGTAAATAAAAAAATAATTAAGTCAATTGAGAGCATTCCTCGACATTTGTTTATTGATCCAGGTTTATCTGAGCAAGCATATATTGATAAGGCCCTACCAATTGAATCTAATCAGACTATCTCACAACCCTATACAGTTGCTTTTCAGACCCAACTTTTAAATCCTAAAAGCGGAGAAAAAATTTTGGAAATTGGAACAGGTTCAGGATACCAAACTTCAATTTTATGCTTTCTTAAAACAGATGTGTATACTATCGAAAGAAATCACAATTTATTTAGATCAACATCTAAGCTATTCAATAAACTAAATATAAATCCTGTTAGATTTAAATATGGAGATGGCCATAAAGGATTGATAGATAACTCCCCATTTGACGGGATTATCATTACAGCAGGTTCACCAATTGTTCCTAAAGATCTACTAAAACAACTTAAAATAGGAGGGAGGATGGTAATTCCAATTGGAAAAAAGATACATATTATGACTAAAATTACCAGAATTAGTATTAATGATTTTAAAAGAGAGACTTTTGGTAATTTTAAGTTTGTTCCAATGCTGAAAAAAAAAGATTAGTTGTTGAAATTTTTCTTAATTCTCTTTAAACTCAACTTACTTTCCCTGTCTTTTATTACATTTCTTTTATCAAACTCTCTTTTTCCTTTTGCAACTGAAATATTAAGTTTTGCAATTCCTCTTTTACTTATAAACAGCGATAATACTACAACAGTGATTCCAGCATCCTTGATTTGTTTTTGAATTTTTTTTAATTCTTGTTTATTTAATAATAATTTTCTTTTTCTCTTAGGATTATAGTAACTCTCATTTGAATTTTCATATTCATCAACATGCATATTTACAACAAAAAGCTCATCACCATTAAATTCACAATATGAGTTATTCAAAGAAGCTTTAGCATTTCTAATTGATTTAATTTCATTACCAGTTAAAACAATACCACACGTATATTTATCTAATAATGAATAATCATATTTAGCTTTCTTGTTATTTATGTTTACCGAATTATTCACTATGTAAAATTACAAATAAGAATTGTTTATAACTAGTTGATTTATATAATAGAAAACAAATGAAGTCGAGTTCCTATTTTATTAATTTAGCATTTTATAAAAAATATGAATAATCAAGATCATATCTTTAATCTTATCAAAGAAGAAAAAAATAGACAGTTGGGTGGCTTAGAATTAATTGCATCTGAAAATTTTACTAGTGATAGTGTAATGGAAGCCACAGGATCAATTCTTACTAATAAATACGCAGAAGGTTACCCTGGAAAAAGATACTATGGTGGATGTGAGGTTGTAGACAAAATTGAAAATATTGCTATTGATCGTTTAAAGACTCTTTTTAACGTTGAATATGCAAATGTTCAACCTCATTCAGGATCTCAAGCCAACACTGCAGTATTTGATGCTTTTCTGAAGCCTGGAGATAAAATTCTTGGTCTTGATTTAGCACATGGTGGTCATCTAACTCATGGTTCAAATGTTAATTTCTCAGGTAAAATTTATAATTCAAGTTTTTATGGAGTTACTGACCAAGGAATCTTTGACTATGATGAAATTCTGGAGCAAGCCAAAAAAGCTAACCCAAATCTAATAATTGTGGGAGCTTCAGCCTACTCAAGAGACATTAACTTTTCAAAATTCAGAAAAATAGCAGACGAAGTTGGAGCATTTCTTCACGCAGATATTGCTCATCCTTCGGGATTAATCGCAAAAGGTTTTCTCAGTGACCCTGTTCCACATTGTCATGTAATAACTTCCACAACTCATAAGACTCTTAGAGGTCCAAGAGGTGGTATAATAATGATGGGCAAAGATTTTGATAATCCATTTGGTCTGAAATTAAAAAATGGAAATTTAAAAAAAATGTCTTCAGTTCTTGATTCAGCTATATTTCCAGGAAATCAAGGTGGCCCTTTGGAACATGTAATAGCTGCAAAAGCGATTGCTTTTGGTGAAGCACTTGACTCAAAATTTGAAAAATATATTAGTCAAGTAATATCAAACGCATCCAAATTATCTGAGAATTTGAAAGATCTAGGCTATAATATAGTATCAGGTGGCACAGATAATCATCTAGTTCTCATTGATTTGAGAAATAAAAATATATCTGGTAAAGAAGCTGAGAGAGTTTTAGGTCTATCAAATATAACCGTAAATAAAAATATGGTTCCTTTTGATGATAAATCTCCATTTGTAACAAGTGGAATTAGAATTGGTACTCCTGCAATTACAACTAGAGGGTTAATTGAAAGTGATATGGATTTTGTTGCGGAATCTATTGATGCATCTTTACTTAACAGTGAAAATAGTGAAATACTGGCTGCTGTAAATAAAAAGGTTAAGTCTTACATGATTGACAGGCCATTATTCTCAACTATTTAGGAACTACTTGAACTTCAAAAAGTTTATCCCAATTCTTCCCCGTAACAAATATTTTTCCATCAAAATATGCTATACCATTCATAACATCCAAATCAGGTTTCTGATTAACTCTATCTCGTATTCCAGAAAAATCTATTACTCTCTCTACTACACCATTTGAAGGATTAATAACTATTACAACATCACGATTAAATTGATATGTATTAGCATATATTTTTCCATCTATATATTCCAATTCATTAATATTTTTAATTTTTGACTTATTCGTTGAAACTTCAATAAATCTTATTTCCTTAAGAGTTTCTGGATCTAAAACCCAGATTTTATTTGTTCCGTCTGATTTGTAAATAAATTCTCCATCATTACACAAACCCCAGCCCTCTTTGCTCTTGTCATAATCAAAAGTTCCAATATTATTAAAATCTAGATCATAAATAATTCCAATATTATTTTTCCAAGTAAGTTGATAAATTTTGTCGTTAATAATAGTAAGACCTTCTCCAAAGTACTCGTAATCAAGGTTAACAATGTTTAGTATTTCACCACTTTTATAGTCTAATTTTCTCAAAGTTGATTTCCCATTTAAGCCTGTACTCTCATATAACTGGTTTTTATAAAATTCAAGCCCTTGAGTATATGCATTATTATCATGTTTATATTCAGCAATTATCTGATATGTCATAATATCAGGCTCAACGTTTGAGTAAATATCAAATTTTTTATTAATTGAAATGTTTTCGTTATTGGAGAATATCTTAACAGATAGATTATTTTCTCCAACGTTGTAATCAACCAATTTTACTTTTTTTGTTACAATTTCACCATTGATGTAATATTGTATTGAGTCAACAAATTTATCATTAGGTGAAATGACATTAATAGATATTTCGTCATTAATCAAAATTTTATCATCTGAAGATTTAATTTGTATTTTATATCCTCTGGTTGGATCTGTATTGCAGTTTAGTATTAATAAAAAAAAGAAAAAAATAATACTATGTTTCATGAATTAAATTTATAACTAATATATTTAATAAATAATGAGTAGAGTAATATTAATTACAGGAACATCCTCAGGTTTCGGAAAATCTATCGCTGAAAAGCTTCACTCTCAAGGTCATACTGTTATTGGTACATCAAGAAATGCAGACAAATTGAATTCTGTTTTTAAGACTTTGAAGCTTGACATAAATAATTATGATATGTCAAAGAATTTAATCGATAACATTATTAATTCTTATGGTAAGATTGATATATTAATAAATAATGCAGGTATTAATATTACTGGTCCTATTGAAACTGCACAGATATCTGATATTAAAAGGGTTTTTGATACAAATTTTTTTAGTCATATAAATATGATTCAAAATGTTCTTCCAAATATGCGATCCAATAATAAAGGATTAATAATAAATATTACTTCAATAGCTGGTTATCTGGGGTTGCCTTTCTGGGGAACATATTGTGCTTCCAAGTCTTCTTTTAATATTATAGCTGAAAGTTTAAATATTGAACTTAAAAAATATAATATAAATGTAGTTAATATAGCACCTGGAGATTATAAAACTGAAATTTCTTCAAATAGAGTTGATAGGTCTGAAAATGCTTCTCATTATTATGATGAATACATAAATGTTATAAACACTGTAAATAGTAAGATGGAACATGGAAGAAATCCAAATGAAATTGCTGAATTGGTGTCAAAAATTATAAATAAAAAGAATCCAAAAATTAATTACCTTGTCGGTGGATTTCTTGAAAAAAAAATCACTTTGAAAAGTCTATTTCCTGATAAAATTTTTCAAAAAATAATAATGAAACTATACAATTAAATACTATGAAATTTTTTATAGACACTGCTAATCTCAATCAAATTAAAGAAGCCCAGGATATGGGAATTCTTGATGGTGTTACTACAAATCCATCTTTAATGGCTAAAGAAGGTATAACGGGTGAAAAAAATATTATTGATCACTATCTTAAAATATGTGACATAGTTGATGGTGATGTTTCTGCAGAGGTTATATCAGTAAATTATGATGGAATTATTAAAGAAGGTGAAGCTTTGGCATCTCTTCATAAACAAATTGTTATAAAAGTTCCTATGATAGAAGAAGGTGTTAAAGCCATTAGATATTTAAGTGATAAGGGATTAAAGACTAATTGCACACTGATTTTCTCATCCGGTCAAGCTTTGTTAGCTGCAAAGGCTGGCGCTACATATGTTTCCCCTTTTATAGGAAGACTTGATGATGTTTCCACCGATGGATTAGACTTAATATCTGACATAAGAGATATTTATGATAATTATGCTTATGAGACAGAAATTTTAGCTGCATCTATAAGACATACTATGCATATAATTGATTGTGCTAAAATTGGAGCAGATGTTATTACAAGCCCTCTATCTGCAATTAAAGGTTTATTAAATCATCCTTTAACTGATATTGGTTTAGAGAAGTTTTTAAGTGACCATAAAAAAGGTAACTAATTTTCTTTTAAAATATCTTCAATTTCATTAGTAAAAAGATTACTAAATCCATCAATAATATTGACTTTCTGATCAGTTATAATTGTCTTATTTAAGTATGTTAGCACCCAGTCTTTACTTGAGCTTTCAAAGTCCTTAAATGAAAATTGATTTGATAATTCAAGATTTAATATATTTTGAGCTTGACTTACCATATCAGTATATGGCTGAATACATATGCCTACAAACCTATAATCTGGAAATTGTACTTTTAGCTCTTCCACTCTTCTTATTGTCCTTCTGTAATGATTCATCTGGGTCTGAGACCAAAAATATATTAATGATTTTGAGCCTTTTAATTCATCTAAACTGGATTTAGTAGATCCTCTAGAGTCGAGGATTTTAATATCTGGAAGTGAATTTCCTTTTTTCATTTTTTCAATATCCTTGTAGAGTTTTGTTATTTCGTTTAGATATTGTACTGATGAGTTTACGTAAGTGAAATAATCAATAAACTCATCATGATAATCATTATTCTTAAAATTTAGTATTTCTTCAATAGCTGTAGCTCTAGCTAAATTATTTTTTAAAGATTGATCGGTAATTTGAGAATCAATGATTAAAAGTTTTTTTATATTAAAATCTGTGTTATTTTTTTCATAGAAATATACTTTTCCACTATCTAATGTTTTTTCGTTAAAATAGTTCATTAGATATGTTATATAAGGCTCAAAAAGTGATAAATCTGAATCATTTAAGTTCATTCTCTCTCTGTAACTATAATATTCTTCTTTTTCAAATTTGTCCCAATCTTTCCCTCTTAATAAGGCATATCTTTCAAGCTTATTAAAATAATTATACTTTATACTGGCTTTTGTAATGTTTTTTGAAAGTCTTTTTTGATTTACACTCCTATTAAAAATATCCCATATCTTATTTTTTTCATCTATAAGGGAGTCAATAGCTCTTCTGAACACTTTACTCTCTTGTGAGTATATTTCATAGATATATCCTGTCTCTGAATCATCCAATATCGACATATCCACCAAAAAATTATTTTTGGATGATCCTTTTCCACTAAATGTTAAAGATTCTCTGAAATCCTCAACATTTACTCTAATCCATAGACTATCACCGTTCTCAACTATAATATTTTGATTTTCTGGAACATGTTCAATTCTGTAAATTCCCGGTCTAATATCTTCAATTTTCTTAAAAAATTTATTTTGAGAATCTAATTGTATTGAATCAATTTTAATATTGTTATAATAGAAGTTTACATAACTTGAGGATGGATTAATAATTTCTCCTCCAAGAAAAAAACTATTATTTTGTTTATCCTCACTACAAGAGATTGTAATAAGCGAAATAATAGTAGCTATAATTAGTTTTAGAAATTTCAACTTACTATTTTTGCGCATATTTATGTTATCAGTATCTAATTTATCGCTTCAGTTTGGAAAAAGAGTACTATTTGATGAAGTAAATATAACTTTTTCTCCTGGAAATTGTTATGGTGTTATTGGAGCAAATGGTGCAGGAAAGTCTACTTTTTTAAAAATTTTATCGAAAGATCTTGAGCCTAATACTGGTTCAGTTTTTCTTGAGCCAGGAAAGAGATTATCTGTACTTGAGCAAAATCATAATAGATATGATGAAAATACTGTTATTGAGACAGTAATTTTGGGAAATCAAAAACTCTTTGAATTGAAAAGTGAAATAGACTCTATTTATGCAAAAGAAGATTTTTCTGATAAAGATGCAGATAGAGTAGGAGAGCTTCAGGCATCTTTTGAAGAAATGAATGGATGGAATGCTGACGCAGATGCTGCTTTTTTACTTTCTAGCTTAGGAATTACAGAAGAAATTCATCATAACTTGATGAATGATATTGATCAGAGGGTAAAAGTAAAAGTTTTATTAGCACAATGTTTATTTGGTAATCCTGATGTTTTGATTATGGATGAGCCAACAAATGATTTAGACTACAATACTGTTGAGTGGCTTACAAATTTTATTAATGAATTTGATAATACTGTAATTGTTGTTTCTCATGACAGATTTTTTTTAGATGCTGTATGTACTCATACCTCTGATATTGATTTTAGTAAAATCAATCATTTTTCAGGTAATTATAGTTTTTGGCAACAATCAAGTGAATTAGCTTCAAAGCAAAAATTACAGCAAAATAAAAAGGCTGAGGAAAAAAAGAAAGAATTACAAGAATTTATATCTAGATTTTCTGCCAATGTTGCGAAGTCCAAACAAGCAACTGCAAGAAAAAAGATGATTGAGAGACTAAATATTGAAGAGATAAAACCATCCAGTAGAAGATATCCTGCAATAATCTTTGAACAAGAAAGAGAAGCCGGCGATCAAATTCTTGAACTTAAGTCTCTTTCATATATAAAAAATGGGGATGTTTACTTTAATGATATTAGTTTTAATTTAAATAAAGGTGAGAAGGTTCTTATACTATCTAAAAATTCAAGATCGATTAACTTTTTTTATGATTGTGTTTCTGGAACATTAAAACAAACATCTGGAACATATAATTGGGGAGTTACAACTACTTCAGGTTATTTACCTATGGATAATAATTCATTTTTTGAAAAAAACATATCCCTAGTTGACTGGCTCAGACAATGGTCAAATAGTGAAGATGAAAGAGAAGAATTATTCATTAGGAGTTTCCTTGGTAGGATGCTTTTTAGTGGGGATGAAGCTTTAAAATCATGCAATGTGCTTTCAGGAGGTGAAAAGGTTAGATGTATGCTGTCCAAAATTATGATGGGAAAACCTAATGTTCTTTTAATTGATGAACCTACAAACCATCTTGATCTAGAATCGATAACTGCTTTTAACAATTCGCTAGTTAATTTTAAAGGCACTGTACTTTTAAGTACTAATGATAGAGCATTTGCTGAGTCTGTTGCAAACCGTATTATTGAGATAACACCTAATGGTGTAATTGATAGTTATCTTCCTTTTAACGAATATATTGTTGATGAGAAAATAATTACTCAAAGAGAAAAATTTTATAACTAAATTATTTATCTCTTATAATTGCTCCAAATTCTGCCTTGAAAGCATCTGCAAACTTAGTTATAACTTTATCGATTATCTTATCTGTTAGAGTTTTCTTCGAATCATTAAAGGTGAAACTAACAGCAAAAGATTTTTTCTTATCACCAATATTATTTCCTTTGAATTCATCAAAAAGATTAACATCTTTAAGAATTTTACTCTCCAAACTGTATGCAATAGTCTTTATGTCTTCAAATTTTATATGATCATCTAAAATTATTGAAAGATCTCTTCTAGAAGAAGGAAATTTGGATAATTCTTCAAATTTATTGTTGAAACTTTTGAGTTTAATTTTATCTAAATCTAAATTCAAAACATGAACTTTATCATCAATAGAAAAATCTTTGTATAATCTATATCAAGCTCTCCAATAAAACCAATATCTTTTTTGTTTGAGACTATTTTTAGTTTGAATTCAAATATATCATCTTGTTCTATTTCGTATTTATAATTTAAGATATTTAGTTTCTCTAATAAGTTATTAGAAATCCCTTTTAGATAATAAAAGTTGTTTTCTGTGTAATCTGTTATCCAATTTTCCTCAAATACATTTCCTGTAATTGCAACATTTAGTCTCTTATTCTCAAAGTTATCATTTTTAATAACATTATAATTGTTCCCAATCTCAAATAATTTAAGACTTTTATTTTGTCTATTGGAATTATGTTTAATAGTTTGAAGTGCACCAGGGATAAGAGAAATTCTAAGATTTGATAATTCAGTCCCTAGTGGATTTAATAATTTAACAGGTGTATTTTTATATTTATCGTTTATTGATGGAGAACAGATAGAATTATTTATAATTTCATTAAACCCTATCCCAACAAGAGTTTGACTAATGATATTTTCAATTAAATTGATGCTGTTTTTACCAGTTTCTGGAATAGACATAGAAATTTTATTTTCAATATTAATATTATCATACCCATACACTCTTAATATTTCTTCAATTACATCTATTTCTCTGTAAACATCATATCGATAGTTTGGAGCAATAATATTAATTCCATCCTCGATAATTCCAATGATTTCAAAATCAAGAGAGTTTAAAATTTGCATAATAGTTTCACTATTAATTTTTTGACCAGATACATTTTCAATTTTTTCATATTTCAGATAAATATCTTTTTTTTCTAACTTTAAATTGTCCTCTGAGAAAACTTCTGAGATAATACACTCAGGGTTATCCTCTTTAATAAGGTTTGCTGCTCTTTTTAAAGCATAAATAACTTTCTCAGGGTCAACACCTCTTTCATATCTATATGATGCATCAGTAAAGAGTTGATGTCTTTTTGATGATTTTCGAATCGTTACAGAATCAAAAATAGCTGACTCTAAAAATAAATTTTTTGTTGAGTTTGATACTCCTGAATCTAAACCACCATAAATTCCAGCTAAACATAGCGGCTTGTTTTCAGAGCAAATCATTAAATCATCTTTGCTAAGTTTAATTATTTCATCATCTAACGTCTTGAACTTAGTTCCTGCTTTTAAAGATTTAACACTTATATTATTTAATTTATCAAAGTCAAATGCATGAAGTGGTTGTCCTATTTCATGCATAACAAAATTTGTTATATCTACTATGTTATTGATTGGTTTTAAACCAATTGATTTTAATTTATTTTGAATATTTTCTGAAGATTTTTTGACTACAATATCTTTAATAATTAAACCTGAGTAAAAAGGACATTTATCTTTATCTTTTACAATTAGAGCAAAATCCTCGTCTATATTTACTGACTCAAAAGAACTAATTGATGGAAGATTAATTCTACTTTTGATAGATTTATAATCATAATATGCTTTTAAATCTCTTGCTACTCCATAGTGTGACATAGCATCACATCTGTTGGGTGTTAAACCAATTTCAAGAATACTATCACTATTAATATTAAATATTTGACTTACAGGAGTACCGGGTTTAATTTTTTTATCTAAAACCATTATTCCATCATGTGAATCACCTAATCCAATTTCGTCCTCGGCACATACCATTCCATTACTAACAACACCTCTAATCTTTGATTTTTTTATTTTTATTTCAATCCCTTTATTTGTGTATATTTTTGATCCAGCGACTGCAACAGGGACCATTTGCCCTTTTTCTATATTTGGTGCACCACATACTATTTCTGAAATTTGATTATTTCCAAGATCAATTGAAGTTAACTTCAATCTATCAGCATTTGGATGTTTAACACATTCTATCACTTTTCCAGCAATCACTCCCTCTAGACCTCCTTTTATAGATTCAAATGATTCAATTTTTTCTACTTCTAATCCTAAATTTGTTAAAATTTCAGATATTTCGACTGGGTTTAAGTCAGTTTGAACATATTCTTTAAGCCAGTTTATCGATATTTTCACGGGATTATTTTATATAACAAATATACTTAATCAACTAATATATCTCCATAAATTCTTAGAATATGAAGAAGTGGAGATTTCATCTCTTATTGGTAAATTTTCATTTTTATTAAGTTTTGGATCAGTTTTTAATATATTAATTGCTGAATTACGAGCATTATTAAGTATTTCTGTATCATATACAATATCTGCTAGCTTAAATCTTAACATTCCGCTTTGTCGCGTCCCAAGGATATCTCCTGGACCTCTTAATTTTAAATCCACTTCTGCTAGTTTAAATCCATCACTTACTTTGACCATTGTTTCAATTCTTAATTTTGAATCCTCAGACAATTTATCTTTTGTCATTAAAATACAATAACTTTCATCATTACCTCTTCCAACTCTTCCTCTTAATTGGTGTAATTGTGATAATCCAAATCTTTCAGCACTTTCTATAACCATCACAGAAGCATTTGGTACATTCACTCCGACTTCAATTACTGTGGTAGAAACTAATATTTGAGTTTCTCGGTTGATAAATCTTTTCATTTCATAGTCCTTATCTTTAGATTTCATTTTTCCATGTACTATACTTACCTGGAAATCTGGTCTAGGAAATTCTCTAATGATGCTTTCATAACCATCCATTAAATCTTTATAGTCTAATTTTTCTGATTCATTTATAAGAGGGTAAACTAGATAAACTTGTCTTCCTTTATAAATTTGATCTTTTAAAAATTTAAATACACTTAATCTATTTTTATCATATTTATGTACAGTCTTTGTAGTTATTCTTCCAGGGGGAAGTTCCTTGATATATGATATGTCTAGATCTCCATATAAACTCATTGCAAGAGTTCTTGGGATTGGAGTTGCAGTCATGACTAATATATGAGGAGCAGGATTATTTTTTTTCCAAAGTTTTGCTCTTTGTGCGACACCAAATCTATGCTGCTCATCTATTATACTTAGTCCTAAATTTTTAAACTTAACAACATCCTCTAATATTGCATGTGTGCCTACTAAAATATTTGTTTTACCACTTAAAAGATTCGAGTGAATTAAATTTCTTTCTCTCGTTTTTGAGGAGCCAGTCAGAAGATCAACCTTAACATCGTAATCAATTAATAATTTACTTAGTGATTTAAAATGTTGATTTGCTAGAATCTCAGTAGGAGCAAGTATGCATGACTGAAAACCATTGTCTATTGCAATTAGCATTACCATCAATGAGACTATTGTCTTTCCTGAACCAACATCACCTTGAAGTAACCTATTCATTTGTTTACCATTAAGAAAATCATTCCTTATCTCCTTAATGACTTTTTTTTGGTCGCTGGTTAATTCAAATGGTAAAGTATTCTTATAAAATTCATTTAAATTATTACCAACTTTTTCAAATTTAAAACCGTTTAATTTTTGAATTCTGTCATTTTTTGTAAGCTGAAATCCTAATTGATTAAAAAATAATTCTTCAAATTTTAATCTTTTTGTGGATTCAGTCAGTAATTCTTGTGATTCTGGGAGATGTATATTAACAATAGCTTTATATCTATCAATAAGATTAAACTCTTGTAGAATAGATGATGAAAGATTTTCTTTAATATGATTTTGTATTGAGTTTAAAACATTGTAGATTATTTTAATAAAATATTTTTGAGTAACTCCTTCATTTACAAGTCTTTCAGTTGATGAGTAGATACCATGTAATCTTCGAGGAACATTTCTATTAAAATTGGATATAGATTTTATTTCAGGGTGAGCAATCGATGGCTTATTTCCAAACCATGTAACCTTTCCATACACTACGTATTCATCATTAATTTTTAAGGATTCCTCTACCCAATTAAATCCTCTATACCATATTAAATCAATTTTTCCTGAATTATCATAGAACTCACAATTAAGTCTATCTCGATAACGGACTTTTGTTCTTCTAATACTTTTTATTTTTCCAATTATTTGAACTTCTGATTGGTTCTTTGGTATTTCTTCAATTTTATAGAATCTAGATCTATCTATATACCTAAATGGATAGAAATCTATCAAATCTTTTATTGTTTTAAGGTTTAATTCTTCACCAAGTAATTTAGATCTTGCAGGTCCTACACCTTTAACAAATTCAATCGATTGATTAAGAAAATCTGTATTCACTACCTGTAAAATCTAACACAAAAAATGACTAATGATAAATTCTTCATAAGTATTGTTTTAATATGTGATTTATCCGTAATTAAAATTCATTAATTACTTAAATTTATAACAATGTTAGAAGATAACAAATCTTACCTAAAAGATCTTAATGAAGCTCAATTAAATGCTGTCCTTAAAATAGAGGGTCCTTCAATGGTGATTGCTGGTGCAGGTTCAGGAAAAACTAGAGTATTAACTTATAAAATTGTCCACCTTGTTGAAAACGGGGTTGATCCTTTTGAAATTTTAGCTCTTACATTTACTAATAAAGCTGCAAGAGAAATGAAATTAAGAATTTCTTCAATGATAGGGGAGAGTGAATCCAAAAATATATGGATGGGTACATTTCATTCAGTTTTTGCTAAAATTTTAAGATTTGAAGCCCATAAGATTGGTTTTACCTCTGATTTTACGATTTATGATACTCAGGACTCTGAGAGACTAATATCATCAATAATTAAAGAAAAAGCCTTAGATAAAGATGTATATAGGGCAAAATCAATTAGAAATAGAATTTCCTCATTGAAAAATAATTTCATAACGGTAAATGGATACTTTGCAAATAATGAGCTAGTTGAATCTGATAATTTATCAAGAAAACCTGAGACTGGAAATATTTACAAAGAGTACAGCGAAAGGTTGATTAAGTCAAACTCAATGGATTTTGATGATTTGCTAATGAAAACAAATGAGTTGTTAAACAATTACCCAGAAGTATTAGCAAAATACCAAGAGAAATTTAAATATATTTTAGTAGATGAGTATCAGGACACTAACAACTCACAATATTTAATAGTAAAATCTCTATCTGATAAGTATCAAAATATATGTGTGGTTGGAGATGATGCTCAGAGTATTTACTCTTTTAGGGGAGCAAATATTAATAACATTATAAATTTTAGAAATGATTATGATGAAATTGAAGTCTTTAGACTTGAGCAAAATTATAGATCTACAAAAAATATTGTTAATGCAGCGAACTCTGTAATTGATTATAATAAAAATAAAATTGATAAAGAAGTTTGGACTGATAATGATTTTGGAGACAGGGTAGAGGTAAGAGCAAACGAGTCTGACATTGCAGAGGCTAGAAACTTGTGTCAAAAGATTGTTTCTCTAAATAATACTGATTTTTCAAATGTTGCAATTCTTTACAGGACAAATGCTCAATCTAGACCAATTGAAGACTCATTAAGATTGAATAAGATTCCTTATCAAATTTTTGGTGGAGTTTCTTTCTATAACAGGAAGGAAATTAAAGATGTTTTAGCATATTTAAGGCTTATTATTAATAGTAGTGACGAGGAAAGCCTAAAAAGAATAATAAATTACCCAGCAAGGGGAATTGGACAGGTTACAATAAATAAAATCATTTTAGCAGCTAAAAAGTATGATTTAACATTATATGAAACTATTCAAAAAAATAATAAGCTTTCAATTGGTCTTTCTAACTCAGTTTTAATTAAACTACAAAACTTTATAGATCTAATAGATGTATTTAAGATCCAAAATCAAAAATTAAATGCATTTGATTTAACTAAAGAAGTTATAGAAAAAGTAAAGATAATAGATGAGCTAAAAAAAGATGATTCTCCTGAAGGAATATCAAGAGTAGAAAATGTTCAAGAGTTATTAAATGGTATTAGAGATTTTATTGAAGATCAAAAGGAACTTGTAGATTCTAATAATAAATTATCTGAATTCTTATCTACAGTATCTCTCTCAACAGATTTTGATATAGAAAATGAAGATCAAGATAAAATATCCTTAATGACTTTACATTTATCCAAAGGTCTAGAATTTAAACATGTATTTATCGTAGGCCTGGAGGAAGACTTATTCCCCTCTGCTTTAAGCTATAATACTAGATCAGAACTAGAAGAGGAGAGAAGATTATTTTATGTTGGAATTACTAGAGCTAAAGAAAATCTTTATCTGTCATATGCTAATTCAAGATATAGGTGGGGAAAATTAATTTATTGTGAAGAAAGTAGATTTTTAAATGAGATAGATAAAGAATATTTAAAAATTATTGAATCAACACCTTCAAAATCAACATTTGAAGATTCGTCTATAAATAAAATAAAATATAATTCAAGATCTAAATTAAAAAGATTACCAAAGATCTCAGAATCTTTATCTTCTATCAAGATAAATGTATCTAAGGGAGATAATGTATCTCATGAAAAATTTGGTATAGGTGAAATTATTAAAATAGACGGGAGTGGTAATGATTCTAAGGCTATAGTTAATTTTAAAAAATTTGGAATAAAAAATCTACTTCTTAGGTTTGCTAAGCTAAATAAAGTATAAAAAAAAAGCATAACCTATGCTATGCTTTTTTTTAACTAATTAATATTTTTTTTAGTCAGGCTTGCTGTCAGAACTAATAGTATCACTTGGACCAGTTGCAGGAACACTCATACTCATACCTTCCTCAATTAGTTTAGTAAATTGATCAAGCTTAGGAAGAACAACTATTCTAGTTCTTCTATTTACAGCTCTTGTGACTGAAGATTCGTTATCAGCTATTGGCATGTAAAAACTTCTTCCAGCAGCTACTAGTTTAGTAGGATCTACACCATAGCTATTCTGAAGAATTCTTACCACTGAAGTTGCTCTTTTCACAGATAAATCCCAGTTGTCAACAACACCAGGTATTGTTTCTGCAGCTTTTTCTTGATCTATTGGCATATTGTCTGTATGACCCTCTACCATAAATTCTAGATCTGGCTTATCGCTAATTACTTTAGCGATTTTTTCTAGAACACCTCTTGCTCTTGTAGTAACAGTGAAACTTCCACTATTGAAAAGTAGTTTATCTGATATAGATACATATACTACACCTTTTTCAACGTTAATTTCAATATCATCATCACTAAGTGTTCCTAATGAACTCTTAAAGCTTTGGACTAATGCTAATGTTACTGAGTCTCTTTTAGTAACGGCATCTTGCATTCTTGTGATTATAAGGTCTTTTTCTTTAATACTCTCAAGAGATCTTTCAAGATTTTCAGCTCCTTTTTGTGTAAGAGTTGTTAAATTTCCAATGTTGTCAATTAAATCTTGATTGTTGGCTCTTAAAAATTTGTTTTGCTCAGACAATGCAGCTAATCGCTCTGATGTTGCAGAAAGTTGAGTTTCTGTAGCACCAAGTTTAGCAGTTGCGCTATCTAATAATTCCTTTGTATTTTGTTGAAGACTTTCTAAGTCAGAGTACTTCTTTTGAGAAACACATGAAGACAAAAGTAAACCTACAACTCCTATGATTATAATATTCTTTTTCATTTCAAAAGTATTGGTTATTAATTAGTCAGGTACAAACTTAATATTTTTAACTAAAATATTGTACTACAATTGAAAGAATTTTTTCTTTCCTTGAATGAAGTATTTGTATACTATGCTATTGATTTTGAAATAATTAAACCTTATTTTACCATTATTTCTACTCTTCAAAAGGTTTTTAAGCATTAAATAATAATGAAAATGAGCTTTATAAATTGACATGAAATGATATATTTTCCCAGTAAAAATAAATCTTAGTGAGGAAAGAATATCCATAATTAGTCTGATAAGAAGCGTGCTAAATAGACTTTTTAATGGTAAGTTTTTAGTAAGCATTAACAATGAGTTTCTATAATTTAGAAATGTTTTTTTTGAATCTTTTCTTATAGTTGCTGCACCTTGATGATATATTTTTGAAGATGAAACAAAATGTGTTTTATATCCATGATTAAATGCTCTCCAACAAAAATCAATTTCTTCCATGTGTGCAAAAAAAGATTTGTCAAACCCCCCTAGCTCATTAAAAATCTTTTTTGATAAAAACATACATGCACCTGATGACCAAAAAATTTCTCCATCTTTGTACTGATTATTATCTTCTTCAATAGTATCAAATATTCTACCTCTACAATAAGTATATCCATATTTATCAATATAACCACCAGCAGCTCCAGCATATTCAAAACAGGATTTTTTATTAATATCTAGTATTTTTGGCTGAATAATTATATTTGGAGAATTATTAAGCTTTTTCTCTATAGGCTTTAACCAGTCTTTTGTAACCTCTACATCATTATTTATAATGCAAATGTATTCTTCTTTAACTTTAAGAATTCCCCGATTATAGCCTTCTGCAAAGCCATAATTTTTATCAAGATTGATAATTTTTACTTTACTATAATTATTTCTAACGAAAGAAACAGATTCATCTTCAGAATTATTATCAATTACATAAACATTGTGATTAACTGAATTTTTAATTAAAACGTTTAAATATTTTTTTAAAAGATCCAAGCCATTCCAGTTTATTACAACTATTCCTATTTTCATTTTATGTTACTAATTAAATCCTTTTTTTGTTTATAAATTTTTTCATTTTCATCAAATTCAAAATAAAAATGTCTAAGACCGTTAGTAACAATTACGTATTTACTCTTTAACTCCAGATTATATCTCATAACTTGATCAAAATGTTCCTTAATTAAATTTACATCATAGGATTTGCATTCAACCAATATTTCGACATCTCCATATGAGTCATATACAACAATGTCATATCTTTTGGAGACCTTATTAATGTAGAATACTTTTTCACAATTAATTAAAGATTTTGGATAGTTCTTATATAAAATGTAAGAAATAAAGTTTTGTCTTACCCATTCTTCTGAAGTCAAGATAATCCACTTCTTTCTTATTTGATCAAAAATAATAGTATTATTATTTTCTTTTTTAATTTTAAATTCAAATAAAGGAAGATTTAGCTTTCTCACAATTTAATTATGCCAGAATATAATAAATTAATTAATGATATAAATAATAGAAAGTTTTCACCTATATATTTGATTCATGGACAAGAAAATTATTTTTCAGATAAAATCATCAATCATTTGGTTTCAAATGTTATAAATGAAGATGCTGTAGACTTTGATTTAAAAAAAATTTATGGAAAAAAATCAGATGAAAATCAAGAAAGTGAAGTAATTGATTTTATTAAAAGATTCCCACTAAGTGGGGATTATAATCTAGTTGTGGTTAAAGACTCAAAAAACCTATCAAATGATTTTAATAATATCATTTCATATCTAGAAAATCTTAATTCTAAATCAATCCTTGTACTAGCTTTTAATGAAAATATTGATAAAAGGAAAAAAATCTATAAATCATCTCAAAAAAATGGAGTTGTCTTTGAATCAAAAAAGATCTACGAGAATCAAGTATACAAGTGGATTGAGGACCAATGTGCCTTAATGTCACTAAATCTTCATCCAAATTCAATTAAAATCATATCTGATTTTACCGGTAACGACTTGTCGCAAATAGACAATGAGTTAGAAAAGTTAAAACTAAACTCCAAAAAAGAACAAATTATTACTCCAGATGAAGTTGAAAATATTATAGGTTTTAGTAAAGAATATAATTTTTTTGAACTTACTAAAGTTATTGGGAAAAATGATTTGAACAAAACACTTAAAATTGTATCATATATGAGTAAAAACGCAAAAAAATATCCCGTTCCATTAATAGTTGCTACTGTTTATTCTTTTTTTAACAAGCTATTTATTTATCATTCGATTGACAATAAAAAAGAAGCATCAAAGATTTTAGGAATTAATCCTTATTTTATTGAAGAATACCATCAAGCCTCAGCATTTTATCCAATGAAAAGAATTTCTAAAATATTTGATTATCTTTTAGAAGCAGATAAGAGGTCAAAAGGAATTGATTTTGATGCAACAAATAATGAGGCCATTTTAAATGAATTAGTCTACAAGATTTTTAATTTAAATCTAGAATAATCTTTTATATTTTTCTGGGTCTGACTCTCTCATAATAGAGTATATTCTTTCAAAAATATCTTCAAATGAAGGCTTGCTCGCATAGTCTCCATCAGATCCATAAGGAGGTCTGTGATCTTTTGCAGTTAAAAGAGAAGGCTCGCTATCTAAGTACTTATAGATATCTTGATTTTTAAGTAATTCCTGAAGAATATAGCTAGAACACCCACCAGGCATATCTTCATCAATAATGAGAAGTCTGTTAGTTTTTTTTATGCTTTTTGAAATTTCCTTTTTTATATCAAAAGGAATCAAACTTTGAACATCTATTACCTCACAGCTTATTCCATATTTTTTGATTTCTTCAGCTACATTAATTACAATATTAAATGTAGATCCATAAGATATTAAGGTAATATCGGTTCCTTCTTTAAGAATTTCAATTTCCCCAATTGGAGTTTTAAACTCACCATAATTAATAGGTAGCTGCTCTTTAGTTCTATAACCGTTTAATGGCTCAATTACTACAGCTGGTTGGTCAATATCTAAAAGTATATTATAAAATCCTGCAGCTTTTGTCATATTTCTTGGAGTAAGAATAAAGACACCTCTTAAAAAGGAAATCATTCCGCCAAGAGGTGACCCTGAGTGCCATATTCCTTCAAGTCTATGTCCTCTTGTTCTTAAAATAAGTGGGGCTTTTTGACCTCCATGAGTTCTGTAGGTTAATGTTCCTAGATCATCACTTAGGATCTGTAGTGCATACAATATATAGTCTAAATATTGAATTTCAGCAATAGGTCTTAAACCTCTCATAGACATTCCTATACCTTGACCTACAATAGTTGATTCTCTAATACTTGTATCAAAAACTCTATTCTTACCATGTTTTTTTTGCAGGCCTTCTAAACCTTGGTTAACATCACCTATTTTACCAACATCCTCACCAAAAATGAAAATTTTAGAATTATTTTCTAAAAGCTTATCGAAATTATCTCTTATAATTATTCTACCATCGACAAACTTTTTTTCATCAGAATACAAGGGGAATATCTTTGGAATACTAAATAGAGATTCTATGTTAATTGAATACAAATCAGTGGAATATTTATTAGAAAGAATATCCATGTATTTATTTTTCCAATTAATTAAACTATTTCTGTCATTTAAATCACTACTGTCTAATTTGTATATTAGTCCTCTACATATTTTTATTAATTCTGAAAAATTAGAATCGTCTAAATTGGAGAACATTTCGTTCATTTGATTTGAGTTTAAAGGCCTTTCAAGGTTATTAATAGTTTGGATTAAATCTTTTTTTGAGTCCTTTATTGGTCTTTGATAATGGTCCCAAGCTAACTTTTTTTCATCTTTAACATATGATGAAATTTCTTCCTTAATACTTTGTATCTTTTTCTTTGTAGAAATTTTATTTTTTAATATCCAATCTTCAAACTTTTTATTACAATCATTATCATCTTCCCACTTAAGTCTTTCTTCACTTTTATATCTTTCATGAGAACCAGATGTTGAATGACCAAGAGGTTGTGTCAACTCAGTTACATGAATTATTACAGGAATATGATGTTCTCTTGCAATTTTTTCTGCATATGAATAAGTCTTCATTAATGACTGATAATCCCATCCTTTAACTTCAAGTATTTCTATTCCAGGTAAGTCAGAAGTAATTTTAAAGCCTGCTAGAGCTTTTGAAATACTCTCTTTTGTAGTATGATCTTTATTGTGAACAGATATTCCATACTCATCATCCCATACACTTATAATTGTAGGTATTTGAAGAACTCCACATGCATTTACAGCTTCAAAAAATATTCCTTGACTTGTACTAGCATTTCCAATTGTTCCCCAAACTACTTCATTTCCATTTTTAGTAAATTTTTCAGATCCACTAATTGAATTATTTCTATAAATTTTTGATGCTAAACCCAAACCAACTAGTCTTGACATTTGACTTGCGGTTGGAGAGATATCTGAAATGTGGTTTTTTTGAGATGTTTGGTCTATCCAATTATTGTTTTCATCAATTGTATTAGTTAAAAAATGTCCTGCCATTTGACGACCTCCAGACATTTTTTCATATAATTTATCAGGATGCCCGTAAACAGCAGCAAAAATTTCTCTTGCAGAAAGTAAATTTTGAGACATTAATAGGGTTTGATCCCTGTAGTAACCTGATCTGAAGTCTCCATCTTTAAAAAAGTGACTCATTACCACTTGTGGTAGCTCCTTTCCATCACCAAAAATTCCAAACTTACCTTTACCAAGAAGAACTTCACGTCTACCTTGAATACTTACTTCTCGGCTTAAAGAAACGGTTCTAAAATCATTAACAACTTTTTCCTTAAATTTTTTTAAGCTAATCTCCTCTTTTGTAGAACTTGATATACTCATAGGATATGCAAATCTACAAATAATTAAATGAACTAATTTACAACCATCTTCTAGAAAATAACTTGCCAATTGACTCAAGATTATATGAGACTATAAAACGAATATTATTGTAATACCTATAGTCATTTAATTCAAATCCATTAGATGAACTAATTGGAAAGTATAATTCAAAAAAGTCTGGTAATAAATTTAGCCTTATACCAGTACCATAAAAATATCTTGGATCCTCATCTTTATTTTTTAATGTTCCTAAATCAAGGTATCCTTCAATCCATTTCCAAATCCCTATATACAGGTTAGAAGTAAGCATAAAATTATTTGTTGTAGGATTTTCAAAGAATGATTTAAAACCACCGCCAGCCATTATAAATTGTTGACTCAGTAATCCGGTTCTCTCAGATCTGCCTAAGTAATTATCTAAAAAAAGATAACCACCTGATCTTCCTAGATTATATTTAAAATTATCAAATTTATTATTGTTCCAAAAGAATTTTCCAAGATATACTCTAGCTTGAAATTGTCTATTGTTATTGTAAAGTTTCCTATAATCAAATACTAGGTTTAGTTTCCCAAAATTATTAGAGAATTCTGTGTTTATAGATGTATTTAGATAATTAATAATACCAATGTCTGAGTAATAGTAACCTAAATTATATATTGAATATTTATTTAGACTATTCTTATTCAAAGGGTTATTTTCCTTATCAACATTAAACATTGATATAGAAATAGACTTTTTAACATTTGATCTTAAGTTTTTGTTGTCTCTGAAGTTTATTATTACAGATGGAGAAAAAACCTGATATCTTAAGTTTTCATTGTAATGATTTGTAGTATAGAAAAAATTAAAAAGAGTAGAATAATTATTATCAATTTCATTGTTTAATTGATATTTAAAGTTAGCTGAACCAATTAGTTTCTTTTCTTTAGATGCATATTGTGTAAAAATCTCAAAACTTAGTGGTCGATTTTTTATTCCTCTATTTATTAAATTTACACCAGGTGAAATTCCATCATATAAATTATATGTGATTTCTGGTCTATAAAAAACATTCCTGTACTTAGGGTTTTCCAGGTCAGCTAAAAACTTAAATTTTAATGGTTTTAAGTTAGATTTAGATTTATTATATACCCAGTTATTATTTCTATTAAATTCAGGTAATTTAATATCAGGGTTTATTGCTACGTAATCAAAATCAATCTCTGGTAATATAATTTTCCCAGTCTTTTTAAATAATCTAGAATATATTATTGAATCGTTTTTTAATAGTCCAACCGAGTATGGTAGTTGAATATTATTTTTTTCAGTCACTAAGAGGCTTTCTGCACCTGTTTTTTTAATTTTTAGGTCAATTGATTGTCTATTTCCTAAATAACTATCAATGAACCAACTCAAATCAATTTTAGGAAAATTTATGAATAGTTTATTTAAATCTTCGCGCGAGTTAATAATACTCACATTTTTAATTAACTCATTAAATTCAATTTCTCCAATGATATTTTCTATGTATATCAGACCAACTCCTGAGTGATATGGTGAAGCAATTTCTTCATTTATCCTTGTTAAAAATTCACTTGATTGATCATCCAATTGATGAAGGTTTAACCTTTGCACATACTCGGAGTAATTAAGAAATAAATCATTAAAGTTAATTTTTGAAATCTCATAATTCTTTATTAATCTAAATCTAGATAATCTACCTAAGAACTTTACATCAGGATAATACTGAATAATGTATTTATTGATTAAAAATATTTCTAGACCATTATATATCCAATGAGAGTGCCTTTTATTTAGATTTATTTTTTGGTTTAAATAATTTTTAATATATGACTTTAAAAAAATTATTTCTTCAAGAAAACGATCTGAAAATGGACTTATGAAACTGGGAAGTTGATTTAATCCATAAAAGGGGCTTGAATCATAGTCCTCTTTTGGTATTAATAACTTATACTTACCTGTATCGTCAAAATAATTAGAAATAAATTCACTAACTCTATTAAATTTAATTTCTGCCTCTAAGAGGTCGGTAATTTTAAATATATCTGTCTCTATCTCAATATTCTGGTTTTGAATAGTATTATAAGTATCTTCTTTGACAAGATATACTCTAACATTGTCTATACTAGAGCCAGATAACTCAATTGTTTTAATTTGACTTAATAAATTTATTTTCTTCCTATTTAAATTTGAAGTTATATAATAATTACCCTCAAAAGAAAAATTTACATTAAACTTGGATTCACTTAATGTTTGATCATCGAGATTTAAATTACTTTGTTTGGACCATTTATCATCAGATAAATTTGAGAAGATAATCAACCAATTTTTTAAATAAAAATTTTCACCATCATATCCATGACCAGTAAACTTAGAATCGGGTAATTTAATTGTATAGTTTAACTCTATTGTTACAGATTGATCTTTTTTAATTGCTTCACTTAACTCTACTTTTATAATATCTAACTGATTATTATATCTAGACCAAGACTTTATGTTTTCACCTTTTAAATCATATATTGTAGTAAAACCTCTTTGTCTTTTTTTGGCAAATGAAAAGCTTCTTGAATATTCATCAGAGATTCTTTTTGCAAGCTTTGTCTCATTGTTTATATATGAATTTGACCAATCTTCTAGGAATATCTCATTTAATTGAACACTAGAGGTATTTTTAAATTTCATTATTTGTTTAATCTGTATAGAATTACTATCAACGTTTAAGAAAGCATTAACGTTGTAGGAGTTTATATCTTGACCTCTTATTTGCTCGCTAATTAATAATATTCCAATTGTTAAAATATAGACTAATAATCTCATTAATTATATTCTTTAGAAAGGTAAGTTGCAGTATATCCTTTATTATTTATGATAATCTCTTTAGGAGTTCCACAATCAATTAGTCTACCGCCATTTTTTCCTCCTTCAGGCCCTATATCAATAATATGGTCAACTTGTTTTATTACATCTAAGTTATGTTCAATTATAATTATTGTATTACCTCTATCAACTAATTGATTTAAAACATTTAATAAAATTCTAATATCTTCAAAATGTAAACCAGTTGTGGGCTCGTCAAGTATATAGACGGTTTTACCTGTGTCTTTCTTTGCGAGTTCACTTGCAAGTTTAATTCTTTGAGATTCACCACCTGAAAGTGTTGTTGACGACTGACCAAGAGTAATATATCCAAGTCCTACACTTTCAATAGCTTTAAGCTTATTATAAATTTTAGGAATTGATGAGAAAAACTCTAAGGATTTAGAGACACTCATATCTAAAACATCTGAAATAGATTTACCCTTATATCTAACTTCAAGAGTCTCTCTGTTAAACCTTTTACCGTTACATACTTCACATTCTACGAAAACATCTGGTAAAAAGTTCATTTCTATAAGCTTCATTCCACCTCCTTTGCAATTCTCACATCTTCCTCCTGAGACATTAAAGCTAAATCTACCAGGCTTATAACCTCTAATCTTAGATTCTATAGTATCTGAAAAAAGTTTTCTTATCTCACTGTATAAACCTGTATAAGTGGCAGGGTTACTTCGAGGTGTTTTTCCAATTTGTTGTTGATTAACTTCAACTACCTTATCAATTTTTTCAATACCTTCAATTTTTTTAAATTCTAGAGGAGGTTTTACCGAATTATATATTTTAGAATTTAGGATAGGATATAAAGTCTCATTAATTAAAGTAGATTTTCCACTTCCAGACACACCCGTAACAGCAATCATTTTACCAAGTGGAAATTCAACATCTATATTTTTTAAATTATTCCCTTTGCATCCAAATAATTTAAGAGACTTACCATTTCCTTTTCTTGTTTTTTTTGGAATTTTAATCTGTTTAGTTTCGTTTAAATAATCTGCTGTAATTGTATTTGCTTTTTTTATATTAAGTGGTGTTCCTTCATATATTAAATCTCCACCATTAACACCTGCAAAAGGTCCTAAATCAATTATGTGATCTGAACTCATAATCATCTCCTTATCATGTTCTACCACAATAACTGAGTTTCCAGAGTCCCTTAATTTTTTTAAAGAATCAATTAATTTTAAATTATCCTTTTGATGCAGGCCAATACTAGGTTCATCTAATATATATAATACTCCAACAAGTTGAGATCCAACTTGAGTAGCAAGTCTAACCCTTTGAGCTTCTCCTCCTGATAAAGACCTTGATGATCTTGATAGAGTTAGATATTCAAGTCCGACATCAATTAAAAATTGTATTCTTATTAAAATTTCTTTAATTATTTCCTCTGAAATTCTGACTTCTATATCTGATAGTTTGTTTTTTAAATTTTCAAACCAACATTTAAGGTCTGAAAGATCCATCTCACTTAGTTGAAAAATATCTTTATTATTAATTTTAAATGATCTGGATTCAATTTTTAATCTGCTTCCTTCACAAGATTTACATTTTTTTATATCCATGAATTGAAGTGCCCAACGTCTTAAACTTTTTGACTCATTGTTATTTAATTGATCTTTAATAAATGACTCAATACCCATATAGTCAATCTCATAATTTCTTTTAACTCCAAGATCTTTTGAATTAATTGTAAAACTTTTTTTACCTCCTCTTAAAATAAATTCAAGTCCTTCCTTTGGGATTTTTTTAATTGGGTCACTTAGTGAGAAATTATAATATTTTGAAATTAATTCAACTTGTCTTTGAATCCACGAGTTGTCTTTTTTTCCTATTGGAGCTATACCGCCATTATTTATTGATATTGAATCATCTGGGATTAGCTTTTTAATATTAATTTCATATTCTAAACCAAGACCATTGCAAGTTTCACACATGCCTTTTGGAGAATTAAAAGAAAATGTGTTAGGCTCAGGTTTAGGATATGATATACCTGTTTTAGGACACATTAAGTTTCTGCTGAAATATTCTGGTTTTCCAGATTCTGAGTCTAAAATAAAGATTGTATTATTTCCATATTTCATTGCAATCTTTATAGATTCAGACAATATCCTCTTTGACTCAAAATCATCTTTTACTGATATATTGTCCACGACTAGACTTATATCATGAGTCTTGTATCTATCTAGTTTCATCCCTCTTTTTATATCAAGTATTTCTCCATCAACTATAACTTTTGAGAACCCTTGTTTTGTAAAATTTTCAAATAAGTCTCTGTAATGACCCTTTCTTGATCTTATTATAGGGGCAAGAATTATAATTCTTTTATTTACAAATTTTTCACATATTAACTTGATGATTTCCTCATCGGTATTTTTTACCATTTTTAAATTAGACGTATGACTATATGCAATTCCAACTCTTGCATACAATAGTCTAATAAAATCATATATGTCCGTTACAGTTCCTACTGTTGATCTTGGGTTCTTACTTGTAGTTTTTTGTTCTATTGCAATTACAGGTGAGAGGCCTTCAATCTTGTCTACATCAGGTCTTTCATAATTTCCTACAAATTGTCTAATATATGCAGAAAAGGTTTCCATATATCTTCTTTGACCTTCAGCATGAATTGTATCAAACGCTAATGACGATTTTCCACTTCCAGATAAACCAGTTATAACAACAAGTTTTTCTCTAGGAATTTCAATATCTAGATTCCTAAGATTATGAACTTTAGCACCTTCAATTTGAATCGTATTATTCAATTAAATGATTTATTTTAAAATTTCACCATAATCATCTCCTCTATAATCTGCTCCTGTTGAGACTTTACCATTGTCATCAATAAATATTGCATCCACAGCTCCAATGGAAGATCTTGCGGACATTCCACCAGTATCTACTTCAATTGGTAATTTTATATTATAATAATTTTTGGAACTAAGAATTGAGTCTTTTTCATAGTCTAGTAAACCTTCTTCAAAAATTACTACATCTGGTAACCATTGATGATGAAATCTTGGTGCATTAACCGCATCCTGAACATTCATGTCAAATTCGTAGACATTTAGTATAGTTTGGAGGACAGAAGTTATAATTGTTGATCCACCTGGTGTCCCCACAATTAGAGATGGTTTATTGTTTTTTAAAATAATAGATGGAGTCATGGAGCTTAGCATTCTTTTACCTGGTTGAATCGAGTTTGCCTCACTTCCGATCAATCCATAAAAATTTGGGTGCCCAGGTTTAGAGCTAAAATCATCCATTTCATTGTTTAAAAAAAAACCACCTTCTTCAACAAAAACTTTAGAACCATAGCTATTATTCAAAGTAGTTGTTACGGAGACAGAATTTCCATGTTTATCTATGATCGAATAATGAGTTGTTTCATCACTTTCATTTAGTATAATATTACCATGTTTAACATCTGAAGATGATGTTGCTTTATCCCATGAAAAATTTTTCATTCTATCCACAACATATTCTTTATCCATTAATTCATTAACTGGAAGGTTCATGTAATCAGGATCACCCATAAAATGACTTCTATCAGCGTATGCTCTTCTTTCAGCCTCAACAAGAAGTTGAATCACTTTTACTGAATTGTGTCCAAAACTTTTAATATCATAATCTTCTATAACTTTTAGCATCTGTCCGATTAAAATTCCACCACTTGATGGAAGAGACATTGATATTATATCTAAATTTTTATATTTAAATTTTACCGGATCACGCCAAATAGATTTATAGTTTTCTAGGTCGTTTAAAGTCATTATTCCTCCAGCACTTTTAACTGAATTAACAATCATTTCACCGATCTCACCACCATAAAAAATTTCTGGTCCAAATTTTGAAATTTTAGACAGTGTCTCTGCAAACTTTATATTCTTGATTGTGTCTCCTTCATAATACCTTTTTGAATAGAGTGATTCTTCTCCGTTAACTTTAATAAAATCTTCTAGTTTACCAGTCAATGAATTTGATTGTTTTTGAGTAACTACAAAACCATTTTTAGCTAAATTAATAGCAGGTTCAAATAAATCTTCAATTGGAAGTGATCCAAACTTAGAATGGATTTTATAGATTGCTGAGATTGATCCTGGTATCCCAACAGCTGCTCCACCAAGTGTGCTCATATCAGGTATAACATCCCCATTTTTATCGAGGTACATATCTTTAAAAGCTTTTTCAGGAGCCATCTCTCTAAAGTCTAGAGAACCACTGGATCCATCTTTGTGTTGATAAACGAAGAAACCACCTCCACCGATATTTCCTGCAGTTGGATGAACAACTGCTAATGCAAGATGAGTCGCAATCATAGCATCATATGCATTACCACCTTTTTTCATAATTTCAAGCCCTATTTGAGTAGCTTCTTTCCTTGCAGATACAACTGCTGGCTGATAAAAATCACTGCAGCTTAAAAGGAAAAAAGATAAGAGAATTAGAATTATATTCTTCATTATAAAATTTCGTGTAATTTACAATTTATATATTTACATTTCATATGACTTTAATAAAAAATATATCAGGATTTAGGGGAACAATAGGAGGTAATAGTCTCGAGAATTTAACTCCTGTTGATATTGTAACATCTATTTCCGCATTTTCCAGATTAATTAAAGAAAGTAGTCCCAATTCTTCTGGTTTAACAGTAGTTACAGGTAGAGATGGAAGAAAATCTGGGAAAATGATTCATTCAATTGTTAACTCAACATTTAACTTAATGGGAATCAATGTTATAGATGCTGGTTTATCAACAACACCTACTTTATGCTGGGGAGTATTAAACAATGATTCTGTTGGTGGATTAATGATAACAGCAAGTCATAATCCTGAGGAATATAATGGTTTAAAATTTTTTAATTCTGATGGTGAATTTTTATCAAATGAAGATGTGTTTAAGTTAATCGAATACTCAGAATCTAAAAATCATGTTTTCTCATCTAATGAACATCTTGGTTTTACCAGGAAATATGACAGGCTTATAGATGATCATGTTGATGCAATTTTAAATCTAAAAATTTTACCAGTAAAAGAAATTAAAGAACTAAATCTGTCTGTAAGCGCTGACACAATTAATTCTGGTGGTTCGATAGCAATCCCCAAATTGTTAGATAGACTCAATATAAAATACAATATTATAAATTCAGAAATAAAAGGTGTATTTAATCATATGCCTGAGCCTTTAGCTGAGAATTTAACAGATTTATCAAAGTCTATACAAGTAAACAATTCAAACTTTGGAATTGCTGTTGATCCAGATGTTGACAGGCTTGTTTTTTTTGATGAAAACGGTAAAATATTGGGAGAAGAATATACTCAAGTATTCTGTTCAGACTTTGTTCTGTCAAAAAATAAGGGTGATACAGTATCAACCTTATCCTCCTCAAATGCACTAAAAGATTTAACTATTTCACATGGCCAAAAATATTACTCAACTCCAGTTGGAGAAATGAATGTAGTTAAAAAAATGAAAGAGGTTAATTCTATTGTAGGAGGTGAAGGTGGGGGAGGAATAATATACCCTGAATTACATTATGGAAGAGATGCTCTGGTTGGTGTAGCTCTTTTTCTTGCACTATTAGTTGATAAGAAATGTAAAGTATCAGAATTAAAGAGCCAATATTCTGAATATTTCATGAAGAAAATAAAAATTACTTTAGAAGATTCAAACTTGATTGATAGATCTTTTAAAGTAATTGCTGAAAATTACTCTGAATTATCTCCTAATACTGAGGATGGAGTTAGAATTGATTTTGAAGATGCATGGGTACATATGCGAAAATCAAATACTGAACCAATTATAAGAATTTTTGCAGAAGCAAATTCACAAGATATTGCAAATAGGTATGCCTTGAAAATCGAAAAAGAGATAAAATCAATCGGTGCTTAAGTGCTTAAATCTATTGTGACTCCAAAAATATTGTGACGGATCTCTATATATCTGATTTTCTAATAATTTTAAAAATTGATCTGTGATACTGTAATTAGAATCATTTTGATCCACAATCTCTATAAACTTAGCTTTATAGTATCCTCTGTTAGTCCTTGTTATATCTGCAAAAACGACTGATAAGTTATAGTCTTTTGAAAATCTTTCAGCACCAGTAAAAATAGGAACTTTATGGCCAAGGAAATAGTTAATATATGATTTACCTACTTTTCTTGGAGACTGATCTGCTGCAAATCCAAAAAAGTAATTTTTTTTAGGATTAATAGTTGTCATGAAATCTTTGACTTTGTATCTTGATATCATATAGGCTTTATGTTTCATCCTAATTCTCTTAAATAAACTATTAAAGTATTTGTTCGTCATTGGAGTAAAAATACCATAGCCATTGCCTTTAAGATTATATCCAATTGATAAAAGCCATTCAAAGTTTGAATAATGTCCACATATTATAATAATATTCTTTTTCTTTTTCTGAATATTTTTTATTAATTCAATATTTACATACTTGTAGCGATTTCTCATCTGATTCTCATTCATTCCAAAGGCTTTTATGCTTTCTATTGTTATATCTGCAAAATGCCTATAAAAATCTTTTTCAATTTTTTTAATTTCTTCAATTGATTTATCTGGAAATACAAGTCTTAGATTTTTCCTTACCATTTTAAATCTATATTTAAATACTCTGTAAAGTAGAAATCCTAGACAATCAGAAACAATATACATCAATCTAAAAGGAAGCAGAGCGATGAATATTATAACAGGGTATAAAATTAAAAATGTGATTAAATGCAATTATCAGAAGTTTTTTGATAATGTAAACTTAATCAATTTGATTTGATTTTAGTCAGCATTTAGCAAAGCCAGAATTCTATCCTCTAATTCTTGGCCTCTTAGATTTTTCCCCATAACAAGTCCGTTTTTATCAAGTAGATATGATTGAGGTATTGCTCTTATGCTATATCTTCTAGCAACTGGGTCATTCCAAAAGTTGAGGTTTGAAACTTGAGTCCATGGCAAATCGTCGTCAATAACTGCCTGCTCCCATTGTTCTCTAGTTCTGTCAAGTGAGACACCGATTATATCAAAGCCTGAATTTTTATATTTTTTATGTAACCTTACTAGATTAGGATTTTCAATTCTACAAGGTCTGCACCATGCTGCCCAAAAGTCTAAAAGTGTTACTTTGTTATTAAGTAATTCATTACTAAGTGTGACATCAGGACCGTCTATGCTTGGTGCTGTAAAGTCAGGCGCAATCTCACCAACCTCAATTGGATCTTCAAATTGACTTAATAAATCAGCTATATTTTTACCTACATCACTAACTTTAATCCTGTTAGAAAAACTCTCATATACATCAATTATGCTGTCCTTATTAACCTTGTTCTCAATCATAAAAACTTCAAGCAGTAAGGCTGACATATATGAGTCTAGGTTATCTACTATAAAGTCCCACTCATATAGCATTACCTCTCGCTCCTTTGAATTGTATTCTTTTTCTAATTCCATTGCAGTGTCTACATCACCATTCATAATTGCACTTTGAGCATCAGAGGAGATGTTGTTCATTATATCAACTAGATATTTTGTCTCTGCTTTGTACTTGATAAAGTCATCATTGGATTTAGTTCCATATACTCTAGACTTTGAAATACTGTCCTTGTATATATCTGCCTTAATGTCTCCATTCTCAAGTATTGCTAAAACATAACCATTAACGCCATTTACTTGAATGTAACTAATCTGTGGTGTAGATGAGATACCTTTAAATTTAAAGCTATTAGATTGTACAGAAGTTGAATCTTTAATATAGGGCTGATTATTTTGATCAGCTTGTAAAACATATATCATGGTGCCATCACTTACATCAGCATTACCAATAAGCTCAAACTGGTTATTCGAACTGCCACATGAGCTCAAGAAAATTAGAGATGATAAACTAAGAACTCTAAATATTAATTTTTTCACACAACAAATTTAGTTTTTTATATTTAATATCTTTAGTTAACTTTTTGTTAAGGCTAAATGACAACAAATTCTATTACTGATAAATTTAAAAACATATTAGATCATAGCTTAGTTTTAAGTGGAGATGATCTTAATTCAAGATTTTACCATATATGGAAAACTGATATCTCTTTAGAATCTGTTTGTTTGCTTACACCAAAAACCACTAAACAAGTATCTGAAATAATAAAAATTTGTAATGATAATGATCAAGAGGTTGTTATTCATGGAGGGCTAACTAATCTTGTTGGATCTACAAAATCTCATAGTAATCAAGTAGTCTTATCATTAGAAAAAATGAATAACATAATTGAGGTAGACGAAATTTCTAAAACAATAACCTGCGAATCAGGGGTTATACTAGAAGACCTAATTAATGCCTGTAAAGATAAAGAACTGCTTTTGCCTTTAAATTTCGGAGCTAGAGGGTCTGCTCAGATTGGAGGGGCAATTTCTACAAATGCAGGCGGTTTGAGAGTATTTAAATACGGTATGACTCGAAATTTAGTAATGGGTATTGAAGCAGTCCTTCCAGATGGAACAATTATTTCTTCCATGAAGAAACTAATGAAAGATAACTCTGGATATGATTTAAAGCAATTTTTTATTGGTTCTGAAGGAACCCTAGGTGTTGTTACCAAAGTTGTACTAAGGTTATATCCTTTACCAAAGACCAGATATACCTCTCTTGCTGTTACAAATGATTATCAAAAAGTTTTACATTTTTTAAAAACTTTAGAGGATACAATTTCAAATAATTTAACTGGTTACGAGCTTTTATGGAATAGTACATACAAACAAATGGTCAGTGAAAAAACAATTTATAACAAATACCTGCCAGACAATTTTAACTATTATTTGTTTGTTGAATATATGGGCACTGACTTTGAAAATGATTATCAGAAATTTGAAGAGGTTATACTTGGGTGTATTGAAAATAAGATAATCGATGATGCTGTTATTGGGAAAGACGATAAAGAACAAGTTAATATATGGGGAATAAGAGAGGATGTTGCAGTTTTAGCTGATGAAAGAAAGTTTGATCAGCAATTTGATATAAGTATACCTGTGCCTTTAATAGGTCAAGTTATAGATAAAATTTCCAATGAACTAGAGGAGTGTGATGGAGTAAAAACTATTTTCCCATTTGGTCATGTTGCAGATGGTAATATTCACTTTATTATTGGGAAAGATTCAGCTAGTGAAGAACTGAAATCAAAAATTAACGATATAATTTATAATAATACAGAACTTGTTGAAGGATCAATTTCAGCTGAACATGGGATAGGATTAGATAAAAAAAAGTA
>CABZAD010000008.1 GCA_902523665.1 uncultured Bacteroidota bacterium
CAAGAAATTTACCTGATGTTGATCTTTTAATAAGAACAAGTGGAGAACAGAGAATTAGTAATTTTTTACTTTGGCAAATTGCATATGCTGAGTTATATTTTACAGATGTATATTGGCCTGACTTTACTGAAGAAGATTTAGATAAAGCTATTGTTGAATATCAAAATAGAGAAAGAAGATTTGGAAAAACGAGTAAACAACTATAAGTACAAAATAATTAATGCATTTGGTGTTTTTGTTTTAGGAACTTGTTTTCTATTATCCCAAGATAGTTACAGAAAAGGGAATACTTATACTATAGATACAATTACTGTTGTAGGACTTAAGAATTTTAGTGATAGAACAGTTGTGACTTATAGTGGGCTTAGACAGGGACAAAAGATTCAAGTTCCTGGAGAGGAGATTAGTGCTATTTTAAAAAAGCTATGGAACCTAGAATTATTTAGTGATGTAAATTTATATGTTACAAATGTTAATGATGGTGGTATTAAATTAGAAATAAATGTTGAGGAACTTCCTACTTTACTTAATTACAAGATTAACGGGGTAAAAAAAAGCAAGGCTGAAGATTTTGTCAAAGAAACTGAATTGTCAGAAGGTAAAAGACTCTCTGAGAGTTTTCTCACTAATACAAAAAATTATATTGAAAATGATTTAAAAAAAGTTGGATATTTAAATTCAAGAGTAAATATTGTTTCAACTCCTGACTCAATTGGATCTAACAGAGTTAATCTTATCATAAATGTTGATAGAGGAGAAAGAATTAAGATTAAGAATATAATATTTTCAGGGAATGAAATATTTGGTGATTTTAAGTTGAAATCAAAACTAAAGAAAACAAAGAAAAGGTTTCCTCTTAGATTCTGGAAAAAATCAAAACTAATAGAGTCTGATTATGATACAGATAAAGAGAATTTAATCTCTTTCTACAAAGAAAAAGGATACAGGGATGCAAGAGTTGAATTTGATACAATTATAATTAACGATGAAAAAACCATTGATATTGCTTTGAATATTGATGAGGGAAATAAATATTATTTTGGTGATATTAATTACCTTGGAAATAGCTCATATACTGACTTTCAACTAGATCAAATTTTAGGAATAAATAAGGGTGATTCATATAACGGAGTATTACTTAAAGAGAGGATTCAAGATGATAATCCTGATGCAAATGACCTCTCAAATTTATATCAAAATAACGGATATCTTTTCTCATCTGTAAATGCTGTTGAGGTAAGTGCTGAGAATGATACTATTGACTTTGAGATTAGAATTAATGAGGGTAAGCTTGCAAGTTTTAATAAAATTTCTGTGGTTGGAAATACCAAAACAAATGATAATGTTATTTACAGAGAATTAAGAATAAAACCAGGCGAACTTTACAGTAAAGATAAAGTTGTTAGGACAATTCGTGAAGTTGGCCAACTTGGTTTTTTTGATGCTGAACAGATTAGTCCTGACTTTAAAAATGTAGATCCAAATCAAGGTACAGTTGATATAGAACTTGGTTTAGTTGAATCTGGTGCAAGTCAAATAGAGCTTCAGGGCGGATATGGTGGTGGTGGATTTATTGGAACTGTTGGGCTTGCTTTTAATAACTTTTCGACAAAAAACATAAAAAACCGAAAGGCGTGGAGGCCGCTTCCAATGGGTGATGGTCAAACATTTGCAATAAGACTTCAAACAAGTACCTTCTACAGTACAAGAAGTTTTAGTTTTATTGAACCATGGTTTGGTGGTAGACAACCAGTTCAATTTTCTCTTTCTTTATCTTCAACAAAACAATATAGATATGATTATTTCACTAGAAGAGCTGATAAAAGTCAGTCTTTTGAAATTGCCGGATTTAATATTGGATTAGCAAAGAGGCTAAGAGTTCCAGATGATTATTTTGTGTTATCACAGTCAATTTCTTATCAATATTATAACTTAGTAAACTACTTCACTGGTCTTTTTACCTTTGGTAATGGAGAATCTCACAATATTGCTTACAATATTGCATTATCTAGGAATAATACTTTTACAAATCCTATTTTCCCAGTTGGTGGATCAAGTTTTACACTAAGCGCAAGATTATCTCCCCCTTACTCATTAATTAGAGGAGATGACTATGCAGATATTGCGCAAAGACCTGAATATCAAGATAATAGTGGAAATCCTATTCAGTCTGAAATTGATCAAGCAAAATATAAATGGCTTGAATTTTATAAAATAAAGTTTGACGGTAGTTGGTATACAAGATTATTTGGAAAATTTGTTCTTAAAGCTCAGACAGATTTTGGATTTTTAGGGACTTATAACAGTAACTTGGGTAATATACCTTTTGAAAGATTTTATCTTGGAGGTGACGGGATGCAACAGTATGCAATGGATGGAAGAGAAACAATAGCACTTAGAGGTTATGAGAATGGATCACTCTCTAGTAGGGATGGATCAATAATATATAATAAGTTTTCACTAGAATTGAGATACCCTATAAGTCTTAAACCAAGTGCTTCTGTTTTTGCTCTAAGTTTTCTTGAAGCAGGAAATGGATTCGGTGATTTCAAAGACTATAGCCCATTTAATGTAAAAAGATCAGCTGGAATTGGAGTTAGAGTATTTATGCCTGCATTTGGATTACTTGGTATTGATTTTGGTTACGGTTTTGATTCCACAGATTTTATAAACACTGGACAAGCATCTGGGTGGCAAACACACTTTGTAATAGGTCAACAATTTTAATCGTTTTTTCAAGAAAAATTACGATATTGCACTCGAAAAATATTTTTAGATTATGAAATTAATATTTAAATTATTATTCGCTGCTTTTTTAATAGTAGCTCCATTAAATACAACCGCTCAGTCAAATGTTGCACATATTAATGTTCAACAACTTATAAGCGAAATGCCTGAAGTAATAGCTGCTCAAAATGAGTTAGCAAAACTTGAAAAGGATTATACTACTCAGATTGATAATGCGTTTAAAGAGTTTCAAACAAAAGCTCAAAGCTATTCTTCAGATGCTGCAAATCAAACAGATGTTACTAATCAAGCAAGACAAAAAGAGCTTGAAAGTATGCAAACTAATTTGCAAGAGTTTAGGGATTCAGCTGCTCAAGAACTACAAAAGAAACAAATGGATTTAATGACTCCACTTCTTGAAAAGGCAAGAAGTGCTATTACAAAAGTTGGAGAAGATCAAGGCTTTAATTACGTTATAGATTCAAGTCCAAATGGAGGTATTATACTTGCAAACGGGAAAGATCTGCTAGCTGACGTGAAAAAAGAACTTGGGTTTTAAATCATATTTTAGTTCACATAAGGCTTTTTGATATACATTGGCTCAATGTATGCTATATCTTCAAATTTTTTCTCATCAAGCGATTTATGAGAGATGCTAATCATATCAATTGAACTAATAGTTCTTTTAAAAACCTCTATTTCCTTATTTACTAAATTAGATATAAATTCGTTCGATTCATCTGTATTGACAACTATAACTGATTCCTCATCTAGAATTTTAAAAATATAATTTCTATCTATAAGTTTAATTTTAGGTTCAACTATCTCTTTTAAATCATTACTATATTTAGAAATATAGTAATAATCTCCTTTATCGTTAATCAAAGAAATTATATTTTTATTTTCCTTTATAACTGAATTAGCAATAATCTTGAGAGATGATATTCCAATTAAATCAATATCATGCGGATAACATAGTCCTTTTGCAACTGAAAAGCCGATTCTAAGACCTGTGAATGAACCTGGGCCTACACCAACTGAAACTGCAGATAAACCACTTACATCTAGATTGTTTTCATTTAGAATATTTTGAATAGATGAAGTTAAAAGTTCACTATGTCTATAACTTTCATCCTCTAATTCAAAACTTGTAACTAAATTACCTTCTGATGATAAACAAACTGAACAATTTTTACTAGATGTCTCGATATTTAGAATTCTAGACATTAAAATTTAGTTAACCTTAGGTATTGTCAAAGGGAGACCAAAATAAAATTCTAAAACTTTTAGTCTAAAAATATAATCAAACTTTGCCCTAATGTTTTCTGAAATAGCAGCTTCATATAATTGTTTTGATTGAATAAAATCAAATGAATTAAGTGAGCCTAATAAAAATCGATCAGATGCATCTTCAAAAGCACTTTGAAGTGATTTAACAGTTTTGTTCGAGGCCTCGTAAAACTTTATAGCACCAACAAGATCATTATATGCAACATTAACTGTATTTTCTAGATTAAGTTTTTCTTGTTCAAATTGAAATTTTAGTCTATCTAAATTAATTTTAGATCTTTCAATATTATTTGAAATTGCTCTACCTTGAAATATTGGTATATTTAGTCCTAATCCAAATGTTTGACCTTTATTCAAATCAAATTGATCTTCAAAGCTTGGTAAATTGTCAAGATATGATATCCTTGTATTCCATGAATAAAATGATGTGATTGAAGGTAATCTAAATGACTTTGCAATTTTAATATCCTTTTCTGCTATCGAAATGTTTGTCTCAGCAAGCTTAATATCATTTCTAAAAGTTTTAGCTTTTTCAAAAATTTCTTTAGGAGAGTTTTCTAGTATTTCAGATAAAGGTATACTGAAATCTTCATCTGCAATATCAAAGCTTTCATAGTCATCAATTAAGAGCACTTGTGCAAGATTTAGTTTTACATCTCTTAGATTATTTTCAGCTAAAACAACACTTTGCTCCTGTGATGCTAGGTTTGCTTCTATTTCAAATATTTGCCTAGGTGAGAATATTCCTGATTCAATTAAATCTTTAGTCCTTTTATATTCTTCTCTTGTTATTTCAAGTTGAGATTGTTGAACCTTAAGTATCTCCTTATTAAACATTATCTGCAAATAAGAATTAGCAACAAAAAGCTTTACATCATCTTTTATATCTTCTAGCTGATATTTTGAAGCAAGTATTTCAAGGTTAGCCCTATGTAATTGATAAACATTCCTTGATCCACTGTATACTGGAAGCCCAACTGATGCAGTTGCCGAGGAAAATTGAGTTGTTATTTCCTCAATAATATTTGTCGTAACGTTAACTCCCCTGCCTACATTCCACTGATGGTTTGCAGAGGCACCAATATTTGGTAAAAAGTTTCCAATTGCATCAGATTTGTTTAGTTCAGAATTTTTAAGATTTAATTCTGATTGCTTAATATTTATGTTTTTTTCTAATGCAATATCAACAGCGTCTTGCAGTGATATAATCTTTATATCCGATTGAGAAAATACTAAGGTATTAAATAAAAGGGCTGAAAGTAAAAATTTATATTTCATCGTAATAGATTTATCTGTCTTCAAATTCATCAAATGCTGACTCCTCAGGTTCAATTTTAATAGGTTCAGTTTTATTCCAGACCTTAATTTTGTCGCTCATTTCAATCCCAGATAATACCTCGACCTTTACACCGTCTGATAAACCAATTGTTATATCTTTTCTCTCAAATTTTTGATTTGATATTTCAATCTCAACATAGGGCTGTTGAGTTCTTCGATCAAACTGAAGAACAGATTCAGGAATTACAGTTATGTCATTTCTTTGATTAATTACTAGTGAACCATTTGCACTATATCCAGCTCTAATAAATGTGTCTTCATTTAATGTTATATCAGCTTCTATTTTAAATTGAACAGCTCCACCTTCTTCTGTACCCTTTGGTGCAACAAATTTTAATTTTGCGTCAAAGTCTTCACCAGGAATCGCAGCCATATTTACAATTATTGACATCCCATTTTCAAGATTACCAACTTCAGCTTCATCAACTTGACCCTCAAAAATCATTTTTGTTAAATCAGCAATAATTGCAACAGATGTTCCTTCGTTAAAATTATTAGCTGCAATAACTTGATCACCTAATTTAACTGGAATCTCTAAAATAGTTCCTGATACAGTTGCTCTTATATTTGTATTAGCTGTTGATGATCCAGATACAGATCCTTTCCTTAAAATTTCAAGATCATTTTTAGAAGCAGTAAGATTCTCTTTAGCGGTATCAAAACTTAATTTTGCATCTTCATAATCCTGCGTGGAAATTATATCCTTTGCAAATAGCTCTTCTGCTCTTTTAATTTGTCTCTCAGCATTTTCGACGTTTAACTCTGCAGCAATCACTTGGGCTTGGGCAGCATAAACTGACCTTTCATCTGGGACAACTTTTATTAGCGCAATAAGCTGACCATTTTGAACAGTATCCCCCTCCTCAACAAATATTCTGTCAATTATACCATTGAGTTGAGGCTTAATCTCTACCTCATCTTCTGGAATTACCTTACCTGTCACAACAGTCATTTTTTCAATTGAAGAGATGTATGCACTTGTTGTGTCGAACTCAATAGATGATTCTCTATTTGTCCTAATAAAGTATGCTATAGCAAATAAAAACCCTAATATTAAAATTATAATTCCTATATTTTTTAGTTTCATTTTTGTTTGTTTTAATTAATTATTCTTCTCTTAATGCTTCAATAGGCTTAATACTTACAGCTCTTTCAGCTGGAATAAGCCCAATAAGTGTACCAAGTGTTATCATTGTAATAAATGCTCCAAATACAACAGCTAGGGGAACAGTTGGATTTGTAAAAGGAAATTCCTCTAAATTCGCAGTTCCAATATTTATTATAAATAATAAAAGTGCCCCAACAATTATTCCTATTATACCTGCTATTATAGTTAAAAAAACTGCCTCTAAAACAATTTGAATTTTTACCTCTAATGGTTTTGCTCCAAGTGCTCTTCTGATGCCAAGTTCATTTGTTCTTTCTTTTACAGCAATTAACATAATATTTCCTATACCAATAACACCTGCGAATATTGTGGCAATACCAACAACAAGGGAAAGAAAAATCATACCTGAAGAGAACTTTACTATACTTTCAAAAAGTGATCCTATATTAAATGTTCCAAAAGCTCTGTCATCCTCAGGAGCTACTGTTTTTAATACTTTTAAGTTGTCTACTACTGTTTCCTCAAGATACTTTGGATTGACATAATCATATCCTGATATGAACATCCAGCCAAACCTATCTCCTCTGTTGTACATTTTAGCAAAAGTTGTATAAGGGATTGTTATATCTGAGTCCGAACCGAAGCCCCCAAATCCCTCTGCAAATTTTTCTACTCCCACAACCTTAAAATTTACATCATTAATTATTATATATTTACCAATAGGATCCTCTCCTTGATTAAAAAGTCTTTCCTGGGTGCCTTCGCCAATTACAGCAACTTTTCTTTCATACTTTATATCTTCATCATTTATAAATCTTCCTCCATCATAAATTTTAATAACTGATATTTTTGCTTGAGTAGGGAAGTTTCCAAAAAGATTAAAATTATCAGATTTTGTTCCTCTTACAACTAATGGAGGTGATCCTGAAAACGCTCCTGCTTGAAGTCCAGGTGATATATATTCTATTTCTGGAACTCTATCTCTTAGGTAATCTACATCAGACAATCTAAATGGAAAACGTCTACCTTCTTCAAATCCTTTATAAGGAATAGAAGTACTCTGAACCCAAACTCCCATGGAGTTCTTGCTTAATCCACTAAAAGCTTTATCAAATCCATTTTCCAGACCAGTGGCTGAGCCAGCAAGTGCTATGTAGATAAATATTCCCCAAAAAACACCAATAGTTGTTATTATGGTCCTGGTTCTATTCTTTGATATTGATTCAAAGATTTCATCCCAAGTATCTTTTTCAAATATTTTTTTTAAACTATTCATCATTTAATGCAACAATTGGCTTAATTTCAGCTGCTCTTTTTGCAGGTATATATCCTGCAATAACTCCAAAAATAATTAGAACAAGTGTTGCAAAAAGGGCAGTTCCTATTCCAACTTCAGGTCTTGTTATAAAGTATTCTTGTAAACCTTTATCAATTGTATTTAAAAATATTATACCTATTACCATTCCTAAAAAGCCGGAAAGTGATGTAATAAAAATTGACTCAGTCAAAATCATTTTAATTATTTCTGATGGTTTTGCACCAAGTGCTTTTCTTACACCAAGTTCTTTAGTTCTCTCTTTAACAATAAAAACCATTATATTAGAAATCCCAATTATTCCGGCAATAAGAGTCCCGATTCCAACAAATGCTACAATAACTTGAAGAGCTCCTGCAAATTGCATAGATCTATCTAATTCATCTGCAACATTTCTTGTTCTAATGGCACTCGGATCTGTTGGGTCAATTGATTTCTTCTTTTTTAAAAAAGTTTTAATTTCATTTTCCAACTTTATTGCTCCAGAACCACCTAATTTATCATTGAAGGTTATAGCTATATTACCTACCTTGTCACTTCCCATCAAAATCTGTTGCCTTGTTGTATAAGGTAAATAGAGAAAGCTTTCCTGATTATCACCATCAAGATCTTGAAATACGCCAACAACTTTATATGTTCTACTTCCTATGTTAATGAACTTACCAATAGGATCTTCTGTTTTAAAAATATCTCTAGCAACTAGTCTTCCTATTACAACAACCTTGGATTTTGTATCAATATCTTTCTGATTGATATATCTACCTTTCATTAAGACATTTCCTTCTATGTATTGATTTGATGGAGAAACTGCCTGGATAGAAAAATCATATGATTCTAATTTATATTTTATAACATCTCCATATCTAATAGTTGGGTTTATAAGCTCTACTCTATCTGAAAAATTATTTTTAATATCTGAGATATCAGAATTATCAAATTCAATACGTCTATTAGTCTTAAATCCACCATATGGCTTAGTTGTTTTACCCGGATACAGAAAAAGAACATTATTTGCTTGTCTTAAAAATAAATCAGAATATGAATTTTTCAGACCTTCTCCCAGACCAAATAAAACAATAAAAATTAAAATACCTAAAGAGACTGTAGTTCCAGATAGAACTGTCCTAAGTTTATTCTTTTGAATTGACTGAAAGATTTCTTTCCAACGTTCTATGTTAAACATTCTTTATAATATTTTGTTTAATTTTTTTATCCTCAACAATTACACCATCCCTAAGATGAACAATTCTCTTACACATTTTTGCAATGTCATGCTCATGTGTTACAACCAAAATTGTTTTTCCTTCATTGTTTATTTTTTGAATAAGTGCCATCACTTCAATAGACGTATTAGAGTCTAAAGCGCCTGTTGGTTCATCTGCAAGAAGAACTTTTGGATTTGAAGCTAATGCTCTAGCAATAGCAACTCTTTGCTTTTGCCCACCAGACAACTCACTAGGAAGATGAGTAGCCCAGTCTTTTAAACCTACTTTTTCTAGGAAACTTAATGCAGTTTTTTGTCTTTCTTTTCTTGGGATCCCCTGATAATACAAAGGAAGAGCTACATTCTCTAAAGCATTCTTATATGTAATAAGATTAAAGGATTGAAAGACAAAACCTAAAAATTTATTCCTGTACTCAGCAGCTGTTTTCTCATCTAAATTTTCAATTCTTATTTTATCAAGATCATATGTTCCATCATCTGCGTTATCAAGCATTCCTAATATATTTAAAAGAGTAGATTTTCCTGATCCAGATGAGCCCATAATAGCTACTAATTCTCCATCTTCGACATTGAAATCAATTCCCTTCAATACATGAAGTGATGATGAGCCCATATAATATGACTTATGAAGCTTATTTATTTCAATCATGATAGTGCAAAATTAGTTTTTCTTATAATAATATCAGTGTTTTAGCATATTTATTATCAATTAATTTACTGGTTTCATCACTATTTTTTTGTCATCATAAATTTCAAACAACATTTTTTCAAACTTAGGTGGGCCAAGAATTGGTTTTACATCATTTGAACTGCCAAATTTTTCTTTTGGTATTCCAATTAAATTAAAATCCATTTTTTGATTTTCATTCTCATCATGAAAAAATTGAATTGCGTATTTTCCAGGAGAGATAGAGTCAAAAGAAATTTTAGAAGAGTAATTAACAACTAATGATGTTCCAACTATCACTGGATTTTCATTCTCATCAAGAATACGAATGTATAATGGACCTTTGTTGGATTTAAGATTATTTATTTCCATCTCCAAAGAGATATTACCTCTAAGATCAGTGATATAATATTTACTAGTTTCTTCTTGAGAAAAAATAGCATTTAAAAATAGAAGGTTTAAAATAATTAATATATGTGTGTACAATTTCATTGTGGTAATTTAATTAAAACTTCAGGGTTACATTAATGTTTTATAAAAACTATAAAGATGCCTTATTGGTTCTATAAATTTTCCAAATTATTAAACCAACTAATAGATATGGAATAGACATTAAGTAAACGATGCCTCTATTCAAGCCCTTAGCTGCCTCATATTCTTGGTCACTCTCCATAATAGCACTTAGCATTGAACACTGCGAGTGCATATCTGTAGTAGATAATATTAAAACTATAATTACAAATAATAACTTTTTCATTAATAAATATAATAAGGTGAAATCATTAAATAAACTATTACTCCAGTAACAGCTATATAAAGCCAAATTGGAAATGTAATTCTTGCAATTTTCTTATGCTTATCGAACATTTTGGATATAGCTCTAACATATGTAACCAAAACCATTGGTACAATAAAAACAGAAAGTGTAATATGCGAAATTAAAATAAAGAAATAAACAGTTCTTATTATCCCCTCACCTTCATAAGGAGTTGGATCTGTAGTCATATGATACATAATATACATAACAAGAAAAACAAGTGAAAGGAAGATTGAAGTCTTCATTAACAATTCATGTTGTTTTATTTTTTTACTTTTTATACTGTAAAGAGCAGCAATTAAAAGTATAGCTGTAATTCCATTAATTGTAGCATATATGGGGGGCAAGAATGTTAGTGGTGGTAGAGATGTTATTCTTATGTTAAATAATATTAATACCACTAATGGGATAACAATTGAGACTACAATTATTAGAGATTTATATTTCAAAGTTTGACCAGAATTTTCAATTTTACTCATCAATCAATTTTTTTATATCATAGCTTAGCATCTCGATTCCCTGGAGGTTTGAGTTAACATCAGTTATCCCAAGGTAATACATAATTGGATTACCAAAGCTATCTTTTCTAGACCTAATATACCCATCTTTATCAATAAGTGCAAAATAGCCCTGATGTTCAAAGCCTCCTGCAAAACTTGTATTTTCATTAGCAAAAATATTAAAACCATTATTTGCTAAATCATATATATAGTCTCTTTCACCTGTTAAAAAATGCCAGTTTTGAGATTTGATTTCTAGAGCTTCAGAGTATTTTTTTAAAGTTGAAGGGGTATCATTTTTTGGATCAATTGTAACTGAAATTATTCCAAATTCATCTGAATCAGCAAACTTATCATCTAGTAACTTCATATTTTGATTCATTTCAATACATATATCTGGACATCTTGTAAAAAAGAATTCTAGCACATAAACTTTTCCACTCATATCCTCATTTGATATCAGAATAGAATCCTGATTCGTAAGAATAAAATCAGGTGATTTTCTTTTTTCATCTGAAATTGTCAAATACGAAAGTCTATCATTATTATGAAGTCTATTTGAGTCTTTAATATCAGAATTAATTAGCCTTTCGTATATTTTTGGAATTGAGAACACGCCAAAAAGAATTATGATTAAAAGTAGTCCAATATATTTTAAATTATTATTCATTAAATAGTGAATCATTTTTTTTGAGAGCTAATCTATACTCCGCCAGAATAATCTTTACATCATCAACCATTTTATTATTTATTTCAGCAACTGATTGAGAGTTAAAACCAAATAACATTCCAATATCTTCATCATCATCTCTTCCTCTTAAGCTTAGGTTTCTGTCTACAATAAAAACATAGGGAGTACTAAAACTATTATCCAATTCAATATTAGTTTTAAAACTATCAAAAATCATTTTGATATTCGATTGAGTTGTTGGTATAAAATTCCAGTTTTTTAGATCAGTTCCAACTCCACTAACTAAATCACTCTTTAAATCCTTAATTGCTTGATTATCATTCTTATCATGTAGTAAAACAAATTGAAAATCTTGAAACTCATAGAACCTTTTATAGATTTTTTGATTTAAATTTAGAGCTTCAGATTTTTTGTTATTTACATCACCCCCCCAAAAAGCTACTACAGAAATTTTATTTTTAAAAGAAATGTTAGAACTGTTACCTTCAATATTTTCTATATCCATTACGTTCTCTGTAAGGACTGGTAGCTTGGCAAAGTTATTTATCCCAGTTGATAAAAAAACATACACAAAAATTGGGAAAAAAAAGAGAAAGCCAAGTATTAAATACTTTTTAAGATTTTTAGTCATCAATAAATATCAAAATCCCATTCTTTTAAACCATCTAGCATTACATCAAAGATATAAGAACCTTCCCATAGTAAAATAAATAACAGAAAAGGAATTAGAATAAGCAAGGGTAGAATAATCGTATTCTTTAAAAATGGCTTTTCATCTCTAACATGCATAAAATCCCATGTTATATAGTAGGCCTTTACTATTGTCAGTATAATAAATATCCAGTTTATTAATTTGAGACCAAGAAAGTAGTTCATTAAAATTGGTGGTTTTAAGATACCAAGGGCAACTTCAATGGCAGTTACAATTGAAAGAAAAATTAAAACTCCCCAAATTTTCTGAACATTGGATTTAAACTTTAAATAGCCTCTAAAAATCTCTAATTTGTGTTCGTGCTTAGCCATATTTATACTAAATAAAAGAATGTAAATACAAATACCCAAACTAAATCAACAAAGTGCCAATATAGCCCTACTTTTTCAACCATGTCATAGTGCCCTCTTCTCTCATAAGTTCCTAAGAGGACATTTATAAATATTATAATATTTATTACTACTCCTGAAAAAACGTGAAATCCATGAAAACCAGTTATAAAGAAAAAGAAATCAGCAAAAAGTGGATTCCCATATTCATTTCTAATTAAGTTAGCACCTTTTACGACTCTTGTTGCTGAGGAGAGTTTATCTTCAGCATCTTCTCTAGATAGAATTATTTTTTGACCTTTATCATTTAACTCTTCAAGTCTAACCGTTATCGCAGAATTAGTTTTAAATCCCTCAATGACCTCAGTAAGTGTTATTTCAGGAAGTTTAGCTTCACTTTGATACCATATACCAACGTTGTCATCATGAGTAACCCTTTCTTGAGACTCAAGAACAGCAAAGTCATCAATAGGAATTCTTTTATCTTTTTTAATATCATAAAACTGGAGTATCTCTCCATTCTGTATCTCGACAGCTCCATACTCACCTTTAATAAAGTTTTTCCACTCCCATGCTTGTGAACCAACAAAAACTGCACCACCTATTATAGTTAATAACATATAGAAGGCAACTCTGTTTTTATCATTATTATGACCTGCATCAACTGCTAAAACCATAGTTACAGATGAGAATATTAGAATAAAAGTCATCAAAGCTACATAGTACATTGGTGCATCTACTCCATGCAGAAATGGAAAGTGATGAAAAACCTCATCAGCTATAGGCCAAGAATCTATATTCTTAAATCTTGAAAATCCGTAGGCCACTAAGAATCCTGAAAATGTAAGGGCATCGGAGACAATGAAAAACCACATCATGAGTTTTCCGTAAGCTGCATCTAGGGGTTTAACTCCTCCTCCTCCCCAAGTTTTCTGTTTTTTTTTAGTTAATGTAGATGCTTGCATCTAGGGCAATTTTGACAACAAATTTATTAATTTTTAACTGAAGTATTGAATAAAAAAGAATAAATATATCCATAATGCACCAAGAAAATGCCAGAAAATTAATGCAAGTTCAAAACCTAGCTTATTTTTTTCATATTTCTGTTTATTAAACTTTGAAATTACTACAGTTAAAACAATCATCCCTGCGAATAAGTGTGCAAGATGAAGGAAGACTAGAATGTAAACATAAGATGTAGTCACAGAACTTTCAGGACCTGTAAAATAATATCCTTGAGATATGATTTCGTTAAAACCTAAAAATTGAGAGACAACAAATACAATTGCAGTTAAGATGGTCAAAACCAATAAAATATTTACATTATTTCTTTCTATGTAAATGTTAATATTTTCTGGAAGAGAAACTCTAACATATTTATCAAGTCTAAACTTTGCAAGCTGAAAAAAAATACTACTGAAAACTATTGAAACTGTACTTATTGTGAACCAACTAGGGAGAACAAAAGAGTCTAACCAATCTGGCCTAGAGCTACTTACTATAAATGCACTTGTTAAGCCAGCAAATGTCATAGTTATACTGATCATACCAAACCACAACATCATTTTTTTTGCTTTGGATACTTTAACATCTAATGGATTTAATGTAGTCATTATGATAATAATTTATCTATAACAAATATAATTTGAATAAAGCTTAAATAAAAAATACTAATATACATTAGTCTTATAGCATTTTGATTATCCTTATACTGCATTAATCTTATAGCTTGAATTAACATGAAAAATCCTGCAACTAATATTAAAATTAGTGAGAGTAAACCAATGGTAAATGTTCCTGTAAAACTAAAGTATGGGAGAGTCGATACCAAAATCATCCAAATAGTATAAAAAACTATTTGGAATGCAGTTGAATTATCACGTTTACCTGTTGGAAGCATTTTGAATCCAGCTCTTTCATAATCATCATGTGAGACCCAACCTATGGCCCAAAAATGTGGAAATTGCCAAAAGAACTGTATCATAAATAATATTCCGGTTTCAACAGAAAACTTATTTGTAACCGCTACCCAACCTAACATAAAAGGTATGGCACCTGGAATAGCTCCAAAGAAAACAGACAAAGGTGTTATAGGTTTTAAAGGAGTATAAACTGCTAGATAAATAATCATTGATACAAATCCAAAAAAGGCTGTTCTAAAGTTTATAGCATAAAGGATAACTAGACCAATAAGTCCTAGAATTGAACAAATTATAATTGCTTGATAGATACTCATATTACCTGATGGCAAAGGTCTATTTAAAGTTCGGGACATAAGTGAGTCTCTTTCTCTTTCAATAATTTGATTGAATCCATTTGATGAACCAACTACGAGAAAACCACCAATAAACAGAAGAATAAAAGTAGAAAGTGAAAATATTTCAAAGGCAAGTAGATAGGATGCTACAGATGATAGAACTACACTAAAAGATAGCCTAAATTTTATTAGAACAAGAATTACAGAAAATAAAGACTTGTGCTTTATATTTAGAGTTTCAGACATTAATTAGTTATGTTAGGAAATACCCTTATTGAAGTCTGAAGGTAATTGGTATGCTAAATGGAACTCTAACAGCTCTACCTCTTTGTTTTCCAGGTGTCATTTTAGGAAGTCTTCCAATAATTCTAGCTGCTTCATTTTCAAGGTTTTTATCTGGACCTCTCATCCTGATATTTGTAATTGAACCATCTTTAGCAATAATAAAGTTTACATAGACTCTGCCTTGAATACCCATTTCTTGAGCTATGTCTGGATATCTGAAGTTTTTTCTAATATGCTTATTCATTTGCTCTTGAAAACAAGCTCTTCTCTGAGATTTAGCTACTGATTCACAACCAGGAAAAACAGGAACATCTTCAATAACAGCGAATGGAACATCTATATCTTCAAATTCATCTACAACTTCGATTTCCTCAATAATAATTTCATCTTGATCAGTTTCTGTAGACTCTATAACAGTTTCTTCAACTTCTTCTTCATCTTCAACAACTTCAATTACCTCTGGAGCAGGAGGAGGAGGGGGTGGTGGTGGAGGTGTTTTTATTTGTTCAGTAATCGGGATATCTTCATCATCATCATCCTCGACATTAAGAGCCTCATAGTCAAAAGTTTTTTCATAAGTTTTTGATTCTATTGCTTGCCAAGTTATAAAAGTAACAAACGTTAGACCAATAACAAAATAGAGATTTCTATTTTTATTTAAATCAGCTTCTGGATTTTTTTTTGGTTGCATGAATCAATATTTAATATGCTAATCTATAAAAAATTATAATTATTTCATATAGTTATCAAATACTTTGTATTTTTTTAACTATCTACAAGAATTTTGTAATCACTTGGACTAAGCAGACTATCAATTTGTGATTCCTCTTTAATATGAATTTTAATTATCCAACCCTCTCCATAAGGATCTTCATTTATCAGTTCTGGTTTATCCTCTAGGCTTTGATTTACTTCAATAACTTTTCCAGCAATTGGCATGAATAAATCTGAAACTGTTTTAACAGCTTCAACAGTTCCAAAAACCTCATTTGTATCAATTTGACTGTCTAATGTATCTATCTCCAGATAGACAATATCACCTAATTCACCTTGAGCAAAGTCTGTAATACCAACTATAGCAATATTATCTTCAATTCTAACCCACTCATGTTCTTCAGTATATTTTAATTCTTCTGGTATATTCATGATTATAACTTATTTAATGATTTTTTAATTAACTCTTGTAACTCAATATCTTTATTTTCGAAATATACTTTACTTACGACATTTTCTGCTTTAGATTTACTAAAACCTAAAACTGATAAAGCAAGCAAAGCCTCTTTTTTAATGTCAACATTTTCACCAGATAAATCTATATCTTTTTTATCAAATAACTCTACTTTATCTTTCAATTCTATTATTAATCTTTGTGCTGTTTTAAGACCAATCCCTTTAATTGATTTTATCCTATCAACATCCTCTGACCAGACCGCATCTTGAATCTCTGGTGGAGAAATAGATGATAAAATGGTTCTAGCTGTACTTGGACCAATCCCTGATACTGAGATTAATTGTTGAAATATAGATCTCTCATTTTTTGAGCTAAATCCAAACAAAATATCCGAGTCTTCCTTCCTCTGTAGATATGTATATATTTTAATGTTTTCCTCATCAGTAATATTCTCGTAAGTATTTAAAGAAATATTAATATCATAACCTATTCCATTACATTCAACAATTATTTTTGTCGGAGTTTTTTCAATCAATCTTCCTTTAATGTAGGTAATCATTACTTTTTAATTTTTCTTTGATTAGCATCAATAACAGATACAGCTGCCATATTAACAATCTCATCTACAGAGGCGCCGAGTTGTAAAATGTGTATTGGCTTGTTTAAGCCAATTAGTATTGGACCTACTGATACAGATCTGTCTAACTCTTTAATAATTTTGTAGGTAATGTTTGCAGAATCCAAATTTGGAAAAATTAAAGTGTTCACCTTTCTACCATTTAAAATTGAAAAAGGAAATCTTTTTTTTAACATCTCTCTGTTTAAAGCAAAATCTGATTGAATAGGACCATCAACAATTAATTCAGGATTTTTTTCATGTAAAATTTCAACAGCTTTTGAAACTTTTTTAGCCTCGTCAAAATCTGAGGAGCCAAAGTTCGAATATGAAAGAATAGCAATAACTGGCTCAATTCCAAGGTTTTTAACTACTCTAGCAGTATCTACAGTAATTCTGGCAATTTCTATATGTGAAGGATTAATATTTAATGATGTATCTGAACAAAATAAAGGGCCATTTCTTGTAATCATTAAATTTGTTGCTGCCACTTTTTCAACATATTTAGCTTTTCCAATTGATCTTATCAAAGGAACAAATACTGATGGATAACTTTTTGAATATCCTGAGAGCATACAATCAGCATCTCCATTTTCTACCATCATTGAACCAAAATAATCTCTGCCTCTTAAAAGTCTTTTTACATCATCGAGTGTTTTACCTTTTCTCTTTAATTTTTTAAAAAGAATATGAGAGTATTCATCAATTCTTTCTTTGTTAATTTTATCTTTTGGATCTATAATTTCTATTTTCTCGTGAAACTCCAAAGAATCCATTAATTCTTCAATAATTTTTTTACCTCCCAGCAAAATAGGTTCCGCGATACCCTCTTCATAACAAATTTGTGCAGCTTTTAAAACATCCAGATGATCAGCCTCTGCAAATACCAGCTTCTTAACTTTTGCATTTCTTGCTCTTCTATGAATGATTCTAATTAGTTTCTGATTACTCCCTAATCTTTCTTCTAAAACTTGTGTGTATTTATCCCAGTCTGAAATAGGTTCTTGTGCAACACCAGATTTGATTGCTGCTTTAGCAACCGCAGGTGGAATCTCAGATATTAATCTAGGATCAAATGGTTTTGGAATTATATAATGTTTCCCAAAATTTAATTTTGTTTCGTCATATGCAATATTTACTTGTTCCGGAACAGGCTTTTTTGCTAGTTCTGCCAATGCAACAACAGCAGCTTTTTTCATTTCTTCGTTTATCGTGGTTGCCCTTACATCAAGTGCTCCTCTGAAAATAAAAGGGAAACCTAATACATTATTGACTTGATTTGGAAGATCAGATCTACCTGTGGCAAAAATTATATCATCTCTAACAGACATTGCTTTATCATAATTAATTTCTGGGTCTGGATTGGCCATTGCAAAAACAATAGGATTTTTTGACATTGAGCTAAGCATTTCTTTTGAAACAATATTGGCCATTGAAAGTCCAATAAAAACATCAGAATCAACCATTGCTTCTTCTAGTGAACTAATGTTTCTTTCAGTGGCAAAATATTTTTTTTCATCTGTTAAATTATCTCTATCCTTTCTTATTACACCCTTACTATCTGTCATCACAATATTTTGGAGCTTTGCACCAAATGAAATATATAAGTTTGTACATGCAATAGCTGCAGCTCCAGCACCTGAGACAACTATTTTTACATCATCAATTTTTTTATTTGCAAGCTCTAGAGCATTTAAGAGAGCAGCAGCAGAAATTATAGCTGTACCATGTTGATCATCATGCATTACAGGAATGTCAAGCTGATTAATAAGATCTTTTTCAATTTTAAATGCTTCTGGTGCTTTAATATCCTCAAGATTAATCCCTCCAAAAGTTGTTGATATTGATTTAACTACATCAACAAATTTGTCAGGATCTTTTTCATTTATCTCAATGTCAAAAACATCAATATCTGCAAAAATTTTAAATAAAAGGGCTTTACCTTCCATTACCGGTTTTGATGCACTTGGACCAATATCCCCTAGACCTAAAACAGCTGTTCCATTTGAAATTACAGCAACCAAGTTAGATTTATTGGTGTACTTGTAAATATTTGAGGGGTCTTTATCAATCTCTTGACAGGGTATTGCAACTCCTGGAGAATATGCAATTGCAAGATCTCTTTGAGAATTATATTTTTTTGTAGGTACAACCTCAATTTTTCCAGGTCTAGGCTTTGCGTGGTAAACTAATGATTCTCTTCTTTCCTTACTCTTTGCCATAAAAATTAATATCTAGTAAATATAGATTATTAATTAAATAAATTATTCTGATTATTTTTATTTCTTCCAAGATGATTATATCCTTTTTCTGTTACCTGTCTTCCTCTTGGTGTTCTTATCATAAAACCTTGTTGTATAAGAAATGGTTCATAGACTTCTTCAATTGTTTCAGAGTTTTCAGATAAAGAAGTAGCTATTGTAGATAAACCAACTGGACCACCATTATATTTATCAACTATTGTTTCAAGAATCTTATTATCCATTTCATCCAAGCCATTTTTATCAACGTTAAGTGAACTTAATGCAAACTTTGTGATTTCTAGATTAATTTTATTATCACTTTTAATTTGTGCAAAATCTCTAACCCTCCTTAATAGAGAATTTGAAATTCTTGGAGTTCCTCTACTCCTTCTTGCTATCTCAAAACATGACTTTTTGTCAATTTTTAGCTTTAAAATACCCGAGCTTCTTTCAACAATTTGGGAAAGCAAATTATCATCATAATGTTCAAGTCTGCTAGAAATTGCAAATCTTTCTCTCATTGGATTTGTAAGAAATCCTGATCTTGTTGTGGCTCCAACTAATGTAAATGGGTTTAAATTTAGCTGAACAGTTCTTGCATTAGGTCCAGATTCAATCATTATATCAATTTTATAATCCTCCATAGCAGAATATAGATATTCCTCAATTACCGGACTAAGTCTATGAATCTCATCAATAAATAATATGTCTCTCTCTTCTAGACTTGTCAGTAGTCCAGCAAGATCACCAGGTTTGTCTATAACAGGTCCTGAAGTTACCTTTAGTCCAACTTTTAACTCGTTTGCCAATATGTGAGCGAGTGTAGTTTTCCCAAGTCCAGGTGGTCCATGAAATAAAGTATGATCTAATGCATCATTCCTCTGATTTGAGGCTTCCACAAAAATTTTTAGATTATTAATTATTGATAATTGACCAATAAAATCAGTAAAATAAATTGGTCTTAACGCCTTGTCAAATTCATTATCTTTTTCTTGATTAATGTCCATGATTCAAATATACACTAATTAAGAAATTACTACTGAATAACCTATTAATGTTGAAGTTCTTTCTCCCCTTTTTTGAAAGGAACATTCTGAGGTACAAAGTCTTCTTTAGAACCTGGTTTTGAATAATCGTATGCCCATCTAAAAACATGTGGAATTTTCCCTGGCCAGTTTCCATGCATATGTTTAATTGGAGCAGTCCACTCAAGAGTATTTGATTTCCATGGATTTTTCTCAGCTTTTTTACCATAGAACATACTGCTAATGAAATTATATAAAAATAATATTTGAGCTGCACCAGCTAAAAGAGCAAACAAAGTAATAACAACATTTATATTAGCAACATCGTCAAAATAAGGAAAATTAGTGTTTGTATAATACCTTCTTGGAAGACCAGCCATCCCAATGAAGTGCATTGGGAAAAACACACCATATGCACTTATTGCAGTTATCCAAAAGTGTATATAACCTAAATTTTTATTCATCATTCTCCCAAACATTCTGGGGTACCAATGATATACTCCAGCAAATAATCCGTAAAGAGCAGAGATACCCATTACTAAGTGAAAATGAGCAACTACAAAATAAGTGTCATGTAAGTTAATGTCTAAAGCGCTATCACCTAATATTATTCCTGTAAGTCCACCTGTAATAAATGTTGAAACAAGTCCAATTGCAAACAACATTGCAGGATTAAACTGGATATTCCCTTTCCAGATTGTAGTTATATAATTAAATGCCTTAACAGCAGAGGGAATTGCAATTAATAATGTTGTAAATGTAAAAACTGAACCTAGGAAAGGATTCATCCCTGTCACAAACATATGGTGTCCCCAAACAATTGTAGATAAAAATGCTATTGCAAGTATAGATCCAACCATAGCCCTATATCCAAATATAGGTTTACGTGCATTTGTAGCAATAACTTCAGAAGCTATTCCAAGAGCAGGAAGTAGTACAATATAAACTTCAGGGTGACCTAGAAACCAAAACAGATGCTCAAAAAGTACTGGTGACCCTCCTTGATAGTGAAGAACCTCACCTTGAATAAAAATATCTGAAAGGAAAAAAGATGTTCCAAAGCTCCTGTCCATTATTAAAAGAAGTGCTGCAGACAACAAAACTGGGAATGATACAACTCCAATTATTGCAGTAACCAAAAAAGCCCACACTGTTAAAGGTAATCTAGTCATTGTCATTCCTTCTGTTCTTAAATTAAGGACTGTAACTATATAATTTAGTGCAGCTAAAAGTGAAGATGCTATAAAAAATGCCATTGACACTAACCATAGAGTCATTCCAGCTGCTGATCCAGGTTGAGCCTGAGGCAGTGCACTTAAGGGAGGATATATTGTCCAACCAGCTGCAGCAGGTCCAGCTTCAACAAAAAGTGAAGCAATCATTAATGCAGAAGATATGAAAAATAACCAATATGAAATCATATTAAGAAAACCTGATGCCATATCTCTAGCTCCAATTTGTAATGGAATTAATAGATTGCTAAATGTCCCACTTAATCCTGCAGTTAAAACAAAGAAAACCATAATTGTACCATGAATTGTAACTAGAGCTAAATAAACATTTGGGTCCATAACTCCATCTGTAGCCCACTTTCCTAGAAGGACATCAAAAATACCAAAAGACTCTTCTGGCCATGCCAGCTGAAGTCTAAACAATAAAGACATGGCAATGCCTACTATACCCATAATCAAACCTGTTATTAGATATTGTTTAGAAATCATTTTATGATCTATACTAAAAATATATTTAGTTATAAAAGTTTCTTTATGGTGATGATCATGATCGTGGTCATCATCATGAGACTCTACAATAACTTCTTCCTTTTCGGTAACGTCTATTTCGATGTCAGTTCCAACTATTTTTGCTCTTCTATTTTGTTTTTGTGCCATAGATAAGTTTTATTTATTGAACAAATTCTTTAAATGTTAATTGATTATCAAGCCATTTATTAAAGTCTTCTTCTGACTCAACTATTATTTTCATCTGCATATTATAGTGAGAAGCACCACAAATTTTATTACACAAAAGTAAGAAATCAAATTCATATGGATCAAGAGGGAATTCACCCTCAGATACTAACTTTTCACTTTTATCAAATCTAATTTTATTAATTTTTTTAACTTTTTCTACGATCTCAGGTCTCATCCTCATTTCTTCAGTTGTAACATTTGGAATAAAAGCAAATTGATTAATCATCCCGGGGACAGCATTCATTTGAGCTCTAAAATGAGGCATGAAAGCAGAGTGTAGAACATCCTGAGATCTAATTCTAAATACTACTTCACGATTAACAGGTAAGTGTAATTCTTGAACTACAACATCATCATCACCATTTCTATCAGTTGGATCAATACCAACTAAATTTTTTCCATCAAAATCTTGAAGGAACCTAACATTTGCATCACCTAGAACACCATCATCTCCGGCATATCTAGCTTTCCAATTAAATTGTTGAGCATATAATTCAACAACAAGAGCTTCGTCATTCTCCTCAATTGTCATAATGTCAACCCATGTGAACAAGCCATAAAGAATTAATCCTGCCAGGGAAATTGTAGGAATTATTGTCCATACACCCTCGAGAAAATTACTGTCAGCAAAAAATAAAGCTTTTCTTTTCTTATTCCCTCTATATTTGAATGCAAAGTAATGTAACAATGCCTGAGTTACAGTTTGAACAAAAAATATTACAGCAAAAGAAAACCATAAGAGGCTATCATAATTTTCTCCGTGAACAGATGCAGATTCTGGAAGAATAACATCACCATATTGAAAAAATGAAAATATTGTTAACGCATAGATGAAGATTAAGAAAAGGAACATTAGCTTTCCTTGAATGTCATTGTCTTTTTCTGTAGCTATTTCATCATTATTATAATCAACTGGCTTTGAAAGCTCAAGAATTTTAGTCAACTGCCATACTGCAATTGAAATTAATATTAATGATGTTAAAACAAGTAATAATGTCATTTTAGTCTAAATTATAATATTGAAACGTTTTACTTTCCTGTATATACGGATCTCCTTTAGCAAGAATTGGTGCCTTTGAAATTTCATTAAAAACAACATAGATAAATATTCCTAAGAAGAATAAAAATCCTCCTATCTCAGCAGGTCCAAAAGACCACATATCTCCTACAGCAGATGGCATTATCATATTGTATACATCAAGGTAATGACCAATAATAATCACAATTCCTGTTAAAATTACAATAAAGTTAGTTTTCTTAAAATCACTATTCATAAGAACAATTAATGGGAATATAAGATTTAATACTACCATACCAAAAAATAAAAGATTATAGTCTTCAATTCTAGTAATGAAGTAGGTTACTTCCTCTGGAATATTTGAATACCAAATAAGCATAAACTGAGAAAACCATAAATAAGCCCAGAAAACACTTACACCAAACATGAACTTAGCCAAGTCATGAATGTGGCTATCGTTAACAAAACTTAGATAATTTTGAGATTTAAGATATATTGTGATTAACGCTAAAGAAGTTATGCCTGATACAAACATACCTGCAAAAACATACCACCCAAACAAAGTGCTAAACCAATGAGGATCTATTGACATTATCCAATCCCATGACATCATGGATTCTGAAATTAAAAAGAACACTAAAAAGCCAGCTGAGAACTTAAATAATTTCTTATGAATGTTAATATCATTATTAGTATCCTGTTCTAAAGATAGTCTTCTAGAAATATTTCTATATAATACCCAACCTGCAACATAAAGAATTGCTCTAGCAAAGAAGAAAGGTATATTTAAATAACCAACTTTATTTCTAATTATTTCATCATGTGCAACCACATCAGGATCCATCCACAAAAAAAGATGATTAAATTTAAATGCAGAAAATACTAGTATAATTATTACAAATATTGAACCAGGGAGAAGATAACTTGTAATACCTTCCATTAACCTGTACAGAACTATTGACCACCCAGCTTGAGAAGCTCTTTGAATGGCATAAAAAGCAAGGACTCCAAGTGAGATCATCATGAAGAATAAAGCTGGCACATATATCGCTGCCCATGGCTTATTTTGTAGTTGGTAAAAAACATGCTTATCATGATCATACTCATGACCAGAAGCTCCATGACTATTCTCTCCATATTCACCTCCATCACCATCACTATGTTCTCCTACGTGGCTATCCTCTCCATATCCCCCTCCATTAATATCACTACTATCTCCTTCGTATCCGTCATGGCTCATTTTGGCGACAATCTCTTTAGATTCGTCTACATTAGAAGGTGCATTATAGAATCCAAATGCAATACCAATAGCTCCTGTAATTGTTAAGATTACAGAGAATCTTTTGATTTGTTTTGAAAACTTATAATCTGTCATTTATTATTTTTTTGATTCCTCTCTTAATTTCATTACATATTGTGCAATTTGCCATCTTTCCTCTTCATTAACTTGACCAGAATGAGAACCCATAGCATTTATTCCATACATCAAAACATGATAAATACTTCCTGGTGTAATTTCTCTATCAATATATGCAGGTATACCAAGAAATTTTTCTCTTTGTGCTAAAATCCCCATACCATCTCCCTTATCTCCGTGACATACTGAACAATATATCTCATACAGTTCTTTACCCTGATTTATATTAAAATCACTTATCTCAATTGGTGATAAAAGGTTAGCCTTGGCCATTTCATAACCTTCATTTGAGTCAGGGTAATCATAGGGTTCCCATCCTCTTGGAATAGATCCCTCTACAGGTACTTGAGCTTCAATTCCATTTGAGAATCCATCTGACTCAGCATAAGTTTCATAAGCTAAAGATTCATACATATCTGGAAAATATTGAAAGTTGGGTTTTGATGGGTCAAAACATGAGGTAAGCATTAAGCCTGTTAATAATATTATAATTAAACTATTTCTCACTTTCTTCTTTTACTTCTTTGATTGATACTGCTCCCATTTTTTTTAGCATGGTCTTCGTTTTTGATAAATTTGAGCCTGACTCCATATCAACTAAGAATTTATCATCAGTTGTTGCTGGTTCAGGATTTTCTGCTTTTTTAAAAGGCCATAATTTACTTCTCATGTAAAAAGTAATCACCATTAAATGTGCTGCAAAAAAAACTGTCATCTCAAAAATTATAGGCACAAATGATGGTATATTCTCGATTAAAGTAAAACTAGGTTTGCCTCCAATATCTTGTGGCCAGTCAACAATCATTATATAGTACATCATTAAAACAGCCACAATAAATCCTATACATCCATAAATAAATGTTGCAATAGATATGTTTGTTGGTTTGAGCTTCATAGCTTTGTCTAGTCCATGAATAGGAAAAGGTGTATAGACTTCATATATGTACATCTTATTTTTTACAATTTCTTTAACCGCATCTAATAAGATGTCGTCATCATCGAACATTACATGAAGTCTCTTAGCACTCATTACTTATCTCTATTTTTTTTATAAATTTCACCTGATGATTTTAATATAGTCTTGATCTCTGCTTGAGCAACTACTGGAAAACTTCTTGCATATAACAAAAATAGCACAAAGAAGAATCCAATAGTCCCGAGGAATATTCCAATGTCTACAAAAGTTGGAGAGAACATTGTCCATGAAGATGGAAGATAGTCTCTGTGTAAAGATGTAACAATTATTACAAATCTTTCAAACCACATGCCAATATTTACAACAATTGATATTATAAAAGACCAAATAATATTTGTTCGAATCTTTTTAATCCACATTACCTGAGGGGATACAACATTACATGACATCATTAAAAAGTATGCCCACCAATACGGTCCAGTTGCCCTATTTAAAAATGCATATTGCTCATATTCAACACCCGAATACCATGCAATAAATAGCTCTGTAATATATGCACATCCTACAATTGAACCAGTAATCATTATCACAATGTTCATCATCTCAATATGTTGAAGTGTAATATAACTTTCCAGTCTAGAAACCTTCCTCATTATAATCAATAATGTTTGAACCATTGCAAATCCTGAAAAAATTGCACCAGCAACAAAATACGGTGGAAATATCGTTGTATGCCAACCAGGAATTACTGAGGTTGCAAAGTCAAATGATACAATAGTATGGACTGATAATACAAGAGGAGTAGCTAGTCCTGCAAGGACTAGGGATACTTCTTCAAACCTTTGCCAATCTTTTGCTCTTCCTGACCAACCAAAACTTAGTAAACTGTACATATTTTTTCTAAAAGGTTTGACAGCTCTATCTCTAATCATTGCAAAATCAGGAAGTAATCCAGTCCACCAAAAAACAAGAGAAACTGTTAAATATGTTGAAATAGCAAATACATCCCAGAGTAAAGGAGAGTTAAAATTAACCCACAAAGAACCAAACGTATTTGGAATAGGGAAGAACCAATAGATTAACCAGGGTCTTCCCATGTGAATAACCGGAAATAAACCTGCTTGAATAACAGAAAAAATTGTCATAGCCTCAGCAGACCTGTTAATACCCATTCTCCATTTTTGTCTAAAAAGAAGTAACACAGCAGAGATTAGTGTTCCAGCATGACCAATTCCTACCCACCAAACAAAATTTGTAATATCCCAAGCCCATCCAACTGTTTTGTTTAATCCCCACGTTCCAATACCTGTTCCAACAGTGTAAGCAATACACCCCAGACCCCATAAAAATATTACCATTGAAATTGAAAAGGCAATCCACCAATCACGGTCTGGAGGAGTTTCTACAGGTCTTGCAATATCATTTGAAATATCAGCATAAGATTTATCTCCGAGTACAAGAGGTTTTCTAATAGAAGCTTCGTAGTGAGATGACATATCTATATTTTTTTACTATTTCTGATTTTAACTTGGTAAATAACATTTGGTTTTGTACCAATACTTTCTAGAACTCTATATGTTCTATCCCCATCTTTTACTTTAAGAATTTCACTTTCTTTATCATTAATGTCTCCAAATACCATCGCATTATCATCACAAGATTCAGAACAAGCAGTTTTAAATTCTCCATCTCTTACTCTTCGTCCTTCTTTTTTTGCATCAAGTATAGTTTTTTGAGTCATTTGAATACATAAGGAACATTTTTCCATCACACCTCTTGATCTGACATTAACATCTGGGTTAATTACCATTCTCCCCAGATCATTATTCATATTATAATCAAATTCATCATTTTGTGAGTATTGGAACCAATTAAATCGTCTAACCTTATATGGACAGTTATTAGCACAGTATCTGGTACCTACACACCTATTATAAGCCATTTGATTTTGACCCTGCCTTCCATGAGATGTAGCAGCGACAGGACAGACTGTTTCACATGGCGCATGATTACAATGCATACATGAGACAGGCTGGAATACAACTTGAGGGTTTGCAGATGCTTTTTCTAAATTTGATGAGGTTGATTTATACTCAGAAAAGCCCCTGGTAGAATCTTTAGCCACTACATCTCCTTGAATTGTATCTTGAGATGAATAGTATCTATCGATCCTAATCCAGTGCATATCTCTTGACTTTCTAACTTCTTCTTTTCCTACAACAGGAACATTATTCTCAGCATGACAAGCAATTACACAAGCACCACATCCATTACATTTATTTAAATCAATAGATAAGTTAAAGTGATGGCCAGTAGATCTATCAAACTCTCTCCATATGTCGACTTCTTTTGATGTAACCTTAGTCTCAATATGATTTTTTGACACCATCACTGTAGGGTTCCAAACAGACTTATCTTTTTCAATGAATTCTTCAAGTGTAGTTTCTTTTATAATTTCATCTCTACCCATCATTGTGTTGTGGAGTTGAATACATGCAAATTCATGATCACCTTTAACTTTCGTTATATTTACTTTATGAATCTTTTTAAAATTATTGTAAAATTTATATGCATTAACTCCAATATTCATCTCCTCACTCATTGCTTGAGTTTTTCCATAACCAAGAGCTAATCCAACAGTTCCAGGTGTTTGGCCAGGCTGAATAATTACAGGAACTTTTACACTATTTTTTTCGTTACTTACTGTAACATAACTACCATTTAGCGCACCATTAGAAACATTATAATTCTTAAGACCAAGTCTTTCAGCGTCACTGTATGATACAGTTAGATAATTATCCCATGTTACTCTAGTAATTGGATCTGGAAACTCCTGTAACCAGGGGTTTGAAGATTGTTGACCATCTCCTAGTCCAACTTTTGTATATAGAATAAGATCTAACTCATCAGTATTTTGTATCGGAAGATTAACAATGTTTACAGATGTTTTGATTCTTCTTGGAGTATTATTTTCATAGGAATAATAAAATCCATCTTGAAGAGATTTCCCCCAAGTCTTTCCTTTTAAAATACTTGATCTCCAATTGTTTTTAATCTCATCATAAAAATTATTGTTAGATCCTGTAAGTGTGAGTATTACATCTTGGAACTGGTTAGTATCAAAAAGGGGTTTTATAGTCGGTTGACTTAAATAGTAATGTCCTTTTTTGAATTCATAGTCTCCCCATGATTCTAGATAGTGAGGTGTTGCAGCAACATACTTACAGCTATTAGCTGTCTCATCTTCTTTCATGCTAAAACACAATGAAAACTCCAATTTATTTACTAGCTCTGAAAACTCCCCAGCATTTGGAAGTGTATATCCAGGATTTACTCCTGCTGTTATAATTCCACTAATATTTCCTGATTTTAGTTCAGTAATTGTATTTAAAAGTTCGGAATCGCTCCCCTGGTAAATTAGTCTTGGAGATGATATATCAAAAGCATCACTATTAATAAATTCGTTAATCATTAAAACAATCTCCTGAGAGTCAACATCGTCAAGACCAGAAATAATAACTGCTTTTTTACCAGATTTTTTTATTGATTCAACAGCTAGTTTTACATACCTATCAAGATAAGGGCCAAGTGCTGGACCTGAATATTTCTGGTTTGTTAAATCAAGATAAATACTCTGAAGAACATATCTAAGCTCACTTGGATTTGCCATTACTCTATTATCAGCATTTGCTCCAGTCAAGGTCATATTTGATTCAAATTGAAGGTGATATGACATAGAATATTCGTTCTCTTTATTTGGAACACGATTCTTAGACCAACCTGATGAATAATTTCCACCCTGCCAATCAGACATAAAATCAGCATCAATTGAGATTATTGTATTCGATAATGAAAAGTCATAATCAGCTAAAGCTCTTTGACCGTATGAATTCTCGAATGCGTCTAAAGCTGAACTATTAGATATAGAATCATAGATAACATGTTGAACATTTGGATACTTCTGAATAAACTCAGAAATTATTTTTTCTGTCGTTGGACTTGCAAAGGATTGGGTGAGCAAAACCACTTTTTTGTTTTGACTTAAAAGGCTCTCTAAGTCAGATTTCACAGATAAGTTAAAATCGTTCCAACTCATATATTGACCCTCAACTTTAGGGCCTTGAAGTCTATATATATCATACATGGATAGAACAGATGCATTAATTCTAGCATTTGTACAATTCATTGATTTAGCATCTTTGTTCCCTTTAATAAAAATAGGACGGCCTTCCCTTGTCTTTACTAAAATACTGCTAAAGTCAAATCCATCTGCAACTGTTGTAGCATAGTAATTAGCAATACCAGGAATAATTCGATCAGGCTGAACAACATATGGAACAGATTTAATAACTGGTCCTTCACAACCAACTATAGCTGCAGCAGCTGTGCTAAAACCTGCATATTTTAAAAAGTCTCTTCTGTTAGGATTATTATCTTTATCTTCATTACCTACAGGAAGCTTTTCAACAAATTCATTTTGTTCTAACTTTTTAACAATCTCACTATTCTTGTTTAGCTCCTCAAAACCTTTCCAATAAATATTCTTCTTTCCCATTTTAAACTAGTAATGACATTTAGCACACTCAATGCCGCCAAGCTGAGCAACAGTAAGTTGTTCAACTCCATATTTTTTTGATAGTTCCTCATGAACTTTTTGATAATACTCATTATCCTTATCAACATTGCTCTCTCTATGGCAATCGATACACCAGCCCATTGTCAAAGGAGAGTATTGATACATTATTTCCATTTCCTCAACAGGCCCATGACATGTTTGACATTCAATTTGTGCAACTTGAGCATGTTGTGCATGATTGAAGTAAACAAAATCCGGAAGATTATGAATTCTTATCCATTTTACCGGTTGAGTGTTTCCTGTGTAAACTTGATTTTCTTCATCCCATCCGACAGCACTGTATAACTTTTTAATTTCATTTGTGTAAAAGTCTTTTGTGTAACCATTTTCTAGATCTTCTTCACCATTGTATTCACCAATATACTCGTGACAATTCATACATACATTTAGTGAAGGTATTCCAGAGTGTTTAGAAACTCTTGCTGAAGAATGACAATACTTACATTCAATTTGATTTGCCCCTGCATGAATTTTATGAGAGTAATGGATTGGCTGAATAGGAGCGTACCCCTGATCAATACCAATTTGCATTAAATAACCATATGTAAAGTATGCACTAGACAATAAAAATCCGACTACAAGTAAAAACATTATAAATTGATTTTCAACAATAGTTTTCCAGAGTGGTTTAATTTTTCTTTTTGGCTCAGCTTCAATTTTAACTCCGCTAGCATTCGCAATTTTGATTAATGTCCTTTGCACTAAGAATAACATCACGATTAAAATCGTGAAAATGACAATAGCAACTGCTAATATTATATTTACAGATATGTCAGAACCTTGACTAATAGTTTCAGCAGTAGCTACAGCAGGTGCAGGAGCTGGTGGTGTATAATTAGTATATGCTAATATATTGTCGATCTGCTCATTTGAAAATTGAGGATAATTTGTCATAATCGCTCGGTTATATTCCTCCCAAATTGCAACGGCCTGCGGGTCACCGTCTTTAATCATCTGCGTTCCATTCTTGATCCACCTATATAACCACTCTCTATCATACTTTTCGGTAACACCTCTTAAAGCAGGTCCAACTGCTTTTCTATTTAACTGATGACAAGCAGCACAATTTGTATTGAATAAAGCTTTTCCTTCTTGAATGTCCGCTTCTTGAGAAAGTCCAAAAGAAGGAAAAAAAAGAGTTACTAAAAGAATCCTTTTTAAGTGTAACATTAGTTGGGGGCAATAAAGTTTTTATTCATGATAAAAAAAATGAATTTAAACACTTTTTCAACACTACAAATTTAAGTCATAAACGTCATTTTAAAAACTCTAAAATCAACAAATATTTAATTTATAATCATTCTAAATAACAAGTTAAATCATTTTGTTAAATTTGAGAAATATATTTATGTTAAAAATTCGTTTTTTAGTAGTATTTATTGGTGTTTTCCTAAATTTTAATTTACTTTTTGGTCAGGTTAGTCAGGAAAATTCTATAAGATATAATGATACCCTCACGAAGAAATTTTATAATTTAAAAAGAGAGTATGATAAGAGATTTTATGAGTCTACTTTTTACACTATTCAAATCTATTATGGGAGTCTTGAAGAAGCAGATTCTATTCTTGAAGACTTTAGAGAAAATTATCTAGAAATTAAATCAAGTTTAATTTTTGAAACTCCAAATTATAAAGTTAGAATCGGAGAATACAAAGATAGAAATATTGCCTCTCAAAAATTAGAGGAAATTAGAAGAATTTATCCAAGCTCTTTTATTATTAAGCTCTCTAATTTATAGTTTTCTTTTTATTGCAACTTCTTGATAACATTGAATAATATCTCCTTCAACTAAATCATTAAACTCGTCAATTTGAATTCCACAATCATAGCCTTTTGCTACTTCTTTAACATCATCTTTAAATCTTTTTAATGAGAGTAATTTACCCTCAAAAATAAGTTCATCGGATCTGACAACTCTTACATTTGAATTACGGAATATTTTTCCAGAAGTAACCATGCATCCTGCTATAGTTCCAATTCTTGAAATTTTAAATGTTTCCCTAACCTCAGCTTGCCCATTGGTTTCTTCTTTCATCTCAAAGGAAAGCATTCCCTCCATTGCTTCTTTTAAATCGTTAATTGCATCATATATAATTGAATAAAACCTTATATCAATTTGTTCTTTTTCTGAAAGCTTTCTTGCACTATCAGTTGGCTTTACATTAAATCCTACAATTATAGCTTCTGATGCAGAAGCAAGTAAAACATCAGACTCTGTGATTGCTCCAACACCTTTAAAAATAATATTAACCTGTATTTCCTCTGTTGACAAATTTTCAAACGAATCTGTCAGAGCTTCTACTGAGCCATCAACATCTCCTTTAATAATAACGTTTAGTTCCTTGAAGTCACCAATTGCAATTCTTCTACCAATTTCGTCAAGAGTCAATTGTTTTTGAGTTCTAACATTTTGTTCTCTGACTAACTGTGTTCTTTTTGAGGCAATTAATTTAGCTTCTTTTTCATCCTCAAGAACCTTAAAGGGGTCACCAGCTTGGGGAGCTCCATCAAGCCCAAGGACAGATACTGGAGTTGAAGGTGTTGCAATTTTTATTGTTTTTCCTAACTCGTCAAACATTGCTTTTACCTTTCCACTGGTTTTTCCTGCTAAGACATAATCCCCTATTTTAAGTGAGCCATTTTGAACAAGAATTGTTGATAGATAACCTCTACCCTTATCCAAATATGCTTCTAGAACTGAACCTGATGAATTTTTATCTGGATTAGCTTTTAAATCCATAATCTCTGCCTCCAGCAAAACTTTTTCTAGAAGTGAGTCAATGCCTTTACCATTTAAAGCTGAAATATCTTGCGATTGAATCTTTCCACCCCAGTCCTCCACTACAAGATTCATTGATGCTAAAGACTCCTTAACCTTATCTGGGTTAGCTCCCTCTTTATCAATTTTATTAATTGCAAATATAATTGGAACACCACCAGCCTGTGCATGGCTTATTGCCTCTTTAGTCTGCGGCATTATACTATCATCTGCAGCAATTACAATGATTACTATATCTGTTATTTGTGCACCTCTTGCTCTCATAGCAGTAAATGCCTCATGACCAGGAGTATCAAGAAAAGTTATTTTTTTTGAATTATTAACTAAAACAGAATAAGCACCAATGTGTTGTGTTATTCCTCCTGATTCACCTTCTGTTACAGATGAATTTCTTATATAATCCAAGAGTGATGTTTTACCATGATCGACATGCCCCATTACAGTAACAATTGGTGGTCTCTCTTTTAACAAATTAGGATCTTCTTCATCTTCAACCTCATCTTTATCTTCTTCTATATCAGTTTTGATAAATTCTAATTTATAACCAAACTCATCTGCAACTACGGAGAGAGTTTCAGCATCTAGTCTTTGATTCATGGTAACCATTATACCCAGTGTCATACAAGCAGAGATTATATCATTTGTAGTGACATCCATTAAAGTCGCTATCTCACCAACTGTTATAAACTCAGTTATTTTAATAATCTTACTTTCTTTTTCAAGCAATGCCTCTTCTTCTTCAGATTGAATCTTTCTTTGGTCTCTTTTATCTTTTCTATATTTTGCTCCCTTAGATTTTGAAGATTTTCCCTGAAGTTTCTCTAATGTCTCCCTAATCTGTTTCTGAATCTCATCATCAGTAGGTTCAACTTTCTGGTTAACAGCTAGTTTTTTATTTTTATTTAACTTACTTACTGAATCTTTTGACTGAGAAACATCTTTACTAATTCTCTTCCGTCTTCTCTTTTTTGATTCTTCTACTTTATCTTCTTTTTGCTTTATAGAATCAAGATCAATTACTTCACCTGTCTTTTTTATACCTGAGAGTTTTTGAAAATTAGTTTGAATTTTAGATAAGTCACTTTTTTCTTTAAGAGTCTCTACATTTAAATTTTCGTCTTTAAAATTATCGGTAGAAAGTTTATCTGGAGTTGATTTGGGCATTTCAATCTTCGTCTCTTGACTCTCAGCTTCCTGCTCCTCATCTGCCAGCTTCTCCTCTGCCAGCTTCTCCTCCAATTCTTTTCTTTTTTTTGTATTTATTTCCTCTAGTTTATCTTTATCGGATTTGTCAGTCTGAAACTCATCAAGCAATAGATCATATACATCTTGATCAATTTTTGATGTTGGTCTAGGTTCAATTTCAATTTTTTTTAAACTCAAAAACTCAACAGCTCTATCTAGAGATATATTTAATTCCTTAAGTACTTTATTTAACCTTATTGGTGACGGCATATATAAAATTTAATCTTCAAATTCCTCTTTTAAAATTTTTAAAACATCTGAAACTGTTTCTTCTTCAAGATCAGTTCTTTTGACAAGATCATCTTCACTTAATTCTAAAACACTCTTTGCAGTGTCTAGTCCAACTTTTCTAAATTCTTCAATGACCCATGCATCAATTTCATCTTTAAATTCAGTAAGTTCAACATCTTCTTCAGCACCTTCTCTATAAACATCAATTTCATATCCAGTTAATCTACCTGCAAGTCTTATATTGTGTCCTCCTTTTCCAATAGCTCTTGAAACCTCATCTGGATTAAGATAAACTTGAACTGTTTTTTTCTCTTCATCAATATTTAAAGAATTTACTTTTGCAGGACTTAATGCCCTTGTTATAAATAACTGAGTATTATTTGTATAATTTATTACATCAATATTTTCATTGCCTAACTCCCTAACTATTCCATGTATTCTGGAACCTTTCATTCCAACACATGCACCAACTGGGTCTATTCTATCATCATATGAGTCAACAGCAACTTTTGCTTTTTCACCTGGAATTCTAACTGCTTTTTTGATTGTAATTAATCCATCAAAAACCTCTGGAATTTCTTGTTCAAATAGTTTTTCTAAGAAAAGAGGAGAGGTCCTTGAAAATATTATCCTTGGTTTATTTCCCCTTAACTCAACATTTTCTATAACACCTCTAACATTGTCTCCCTTTCTAAAAAAATCTTTAGGTATTTGTCTATCCTTTGGCATTATTAATTCATTTCCGTCATCATCTAAAAGAATAACTTCTCTTGCTCTAACATGATGAACCTCAGCAGTGAAGATTTCTCCAACTCTGTCCTTAAATTGGTTAAATATATTATTACTGTCATGTTCAAAAACTTTAGCAACTAGATTCTGTCTCAATGATTGAATTGATCTTCTTCCAAGGTCTATTAGCTTAAACTCTTCGGAAACCTCTTCTCCCACTTCAAAGTCAGGTTCAATTTTAACTGCTTCCTTTAATTCAATCTCAGCATTGGGGTCTTCAACCTCACCATCTTTAACAACAATTCTATTCCTCCATATTTCAAGGTCTCCTTTGTCTGGATTGATAATAATATCGAAATTATCATCAGTTCCATATTTTCTAGTAAGAGTATTTCTAAATACTTCTTCTAGTATAACCATTAATGTTACTCTATCGATCAACTTTTCATCTTTGAATTCAGAAAAGGATTCTAACAATGATATATTTTCCATTTACTTAACTTTATTTAAAAAAAAAGAGGGACACAATGTCGCCTCTGAAATATCAAAATGCTTGGCAAATTTATTATAAATTATTGATATAATAAAATTGTTGGCCTACTAGGGATCGAACCTAGACTCTTCTGGACCAAAACCAGACGTGTTGCCAGTTACACCATAGGCCAATTAGCAGCAAATTTAATTTTTTTTTTCTTAAAAATATATTTTTGTGAATTTTATTAATTAATACGATTTGGTATTGATCTAAGTATTAGTAAATTCAATATAGCAGAGGCTATTAAATAACATGATAAGAACATCGTCATTGAGGAATTGTCAGTAAGAGATAGCTCTGCTTGAAAATATAGAATAAGCATTCCTAGAAATATTCTTATAAACTCAAAATTGATTGACCACTTATAGCCATCCATTACAGATGAGAAGCTAAATATTGTAGAAAATATTAATAAAAAATAACCTGTTTTATCTGAAAATGATAAATCAGCAAATGAGCTTAAAAATATAAACAGTACAATATTTAAGGTCAAAAAATGGAATCCAACAAAAACTTTATGGATTAAATTATATTCATACTTATATTTTTCTTGATTGAAGACATTTTTAATTTTGCCTCTAGGGATTGTTTTTACAACATCTTTTGGCCTCCAGCCAGTCGGCATAATCCATATTTTAAACTTGTCTTTAACACTAGTTGTATACCATGCATCCTTAGTTAGAAACCATAAATGTTGGAAGTTAATTAAAATAGGATTCCAAGTTCTTACAGGTTTTAAAGTTCCATATACGCATGGCACATCATCCAGCTCTTCTTGAAATGTTCCAAATGCTCTATCCCAAATGCAGAAAATTGCAGCTAAATTCTTATCAATATATTCTTTGTTTATTGCGTGATGGACTCTATGCTGTGATGGAGTAACTAGAATATATTCAAGCCAACCAAGCTTACCAATATGTCTTGTGTGGTACCAAAACTGACCAAAAAGATGAAGTGGTCCAAGGATACTAATCATTTTTGGGGGTACTCCTAAAAGTGCTGCTGGAACTAAAAATAAGATACCAATACCAAGATTATTTGTTATACTCTGTCTCAGTGCACAAGCAAGATTAAACTCTTCACTACTATGATGTATAACATGCATATTCCAAAAAATATTAATTGAATGCTTAAGCCTATGATGACAATAACTTGCAAAATCTACACAAACAAAAGCAATAAAATAGAGAAAAATACTCTCCTCAAGTTCTATAACTTTTAACCTTTCGTAGAAGAAAGGATAGGAGAATATAATAATACCAAGACCTAATATGTCAACCATTAAGTTTGTAAATCCTGAACTCAAACTTGAGATTGTATCCATGTATGAATGTTTTAGATCATTTTTCCATACACCATAAGATATTTCAACCATAATCAAAACCAGAAAAATTGGGATTGTAATCAATAAGATGTTTGCGTAGGTATCCATATATATTAATTAAAGTATAATCGTATTATATCTATATGATATTTAAATAATTTATTTTACTTTGGATTTGTAAATATATCAATTATGAAAATAAAAAAAATATTTAATCCTATAATGATTTTTGCACTTGCTGTTTTATCATCAAACACAAGTATTTACTCTCAAAAAAAATCAAAAAAAAATTTAGTAACATTTGATAAAGTTCTTCATGAATCTGCTGAATATAGAGAAATAGGCCCTTTTAGAGGTGGCCGCTCTGCAGCAGTTGTTGGAGTTTCTGGTAATCCAAAATTATTTTATTTTGGCGCAACAGGGGGAGGTGTCTGGAAGACTGAAGATGGTGGTGAAACCTATGAGAATATTTCTGACGGATACTTTGGAGGAAGCATTGGTTCAATTGCAGTTGCTAAAAATGATCCAAATGTAATTTATGTTGGAGGTGGTGAAGTAACCATTAGAGGAAATGTTTCGTCAGGTTATGGAGTTTTTAAAAGTGTAGATGCTGGAAAGACATGGACCTTCTCTGGTCTTCCAAATTCAAGACATATTCCAAGAATAGTTATAGACCCTAACAATAATAATATAGTATACGCGGCAGTACTTGGAAACCTGTATAAACCAACTGAGGATAGAGGTGTATATAAATCTATTGATGGAGGAACCACTTGGAAAAAAGTACTTTATGTTAATGATTTATCAGGTGCATTTGAAATCGTACTTGACCCTAATAATTCAAGAGTACTTTATGCATCAACCTGGAGAGTACAGAGAACACCTTCAAGTTTAAGTAGCGGAGGTGAAGGATCAGATCTTTGGAAAAGTATTGACAGTGGTGAGAGTTGGACAAAGATTACTACAAACTCAGGTTTTCCTACAGGTATAATTGGTGTAATTGGTGTTACTGTATCTCCTGTTAACTCAGAAAGAGTATGGGCTATAGTTGAGAATCAAGATAAAGGTGGGGTATACAGATCTGATGATGGTGGTAAAAGTTGGGCATACACAAATAGTAGCAGGTCCCTTAGACAAAGAGCTTGGTATTATTCAAAGATATATGCTGATACTCAAGATATCGATGGTGTTTATGTTATGAATGTAGATTATCATTTCTCTGATGATGGCGGTAAAACCTTTAAATCTAGTCGAGCCCCTCATGGAGATCATCATGATCTATGGATAGCTCCTGAAGATAATAATAGACTAATTATTGCCGATGATGGGGGTGCTCAAGTTTCATATGATAAAGGGAAAACTTGGAGTACATATCATAATCAACCAACTGCACAATATTATAGGGTAACAACAGACAACTCATTTCCTTACAGAATTTATGTAGCACAACAAGATAACTCAACTCAGAGAGTAAGGCACAGGAGCCTTGGATCTAGTATAACTGAGAATGACTGGGAAAGTACTGCAGGTGGAGAATCTGGACATATAGCTATTGATCCAAATAATAATGATATTGTTTATGGTGGAAGTTATCTTGGTTTTATGGAAAGAAAAAATCATCAAAAGCAAACATCAAGAACAATTAATGTTTGGCCAATTACTACTCTGGGAGAAGGAGCTGAAGCTATGAAGTTTAGATTTAACTGGAATTTTCCAATAGCTTTTAGTAAGCACGATTCATCAAAGCTTTACACATATTCAAATCATGTTCATCTATCTACTGACGAGGGACATAGCTGGGAAACAATTAGTCCAGATTTAACTCGAAATGATAAATCTAAACTTGTCTCTTCAGGTGGCCCAATAACTCAAGATAATACTGGTGTTGAATATTATGCAACAATTTTTGCGGTTGATGAGTCTCCACTTAAAGAAGGACTTATTTGGGTAGGGAGCGATGACGGATTAATTCATTTAACAAAAGATGGTGGAACTACTTGGGAAAATGTGACTCCAAAGAAAATGCCGGATTGGATGATGATAAATAGTATTGATGCTTCATCTTTTGACTCAGGAACAGTATACATAGCAGGCACTAGGTATAAACTTGGTGACTTTACTCCTTACTTATATGTAACTGATGATTATGGAAAAAATTGGAAACTTATAACAGATGGAATTGAAGATGAACATTTTACTAGAGTTTTAAGGTCGGATAAATCAGACAAAAAAATATTATATGCTGGAACCGAAACTGGGATGTATATTTCATATGACAGAGGAAATAGTTGGAATAAATTTCAAAAAAATCTTCCGATTGTTCCAATTACAGATCTTACAATTAAAGACAACTCTTTAATTGTTGCAACTCAAGGAAGAAGTATATGGATGATTGATGACCTAACTGTAATTCATCAGCTAACTTCCCCTACTGATAAGGTGAAACTATATAAACCAAAAGATTCATATAGAATGAGTGGTACTGGAGGAAGTAAGTCACTTAAGGCTGGAACAAATCTTCCAAATGGAACAATTATACATTATTTCATTCCAAATTATGTTAAAGATAACGATCAGGTTAAACTTTCAATTCATTCAGCAGATGGGGCTCTTATTAAGGAGTTTTCAAACAAGAGTAAAGAAAATTCGTTGAAAGTTAAAAATGGTGGTAATTCATTTGTATGGAATATGAAATATCCAGGAGCAAAACAACTAGAAAATATGGTTCTGTGGGGAATAGATTTTTCAGGAGCTAAGGCAGTGCCTGGAAATTACATCGTAAAATTAAAGGTCAATGACACTGAACTGACTCAAGAATTTACAATCCATAAAGATCCAACTTCAGAAGGTTCTATTGATGACATTAAAGCGCAATTTGAATTTGTTAATGAAATAAACGGAGTGGTTGATAAAGCTCACAAAGCTATTGAAAACATTAGAAGTATGAAGACAGATCTTAAAAAGTTTCAATCAGATTATGCTGATAATAAATTTGCAAAAGACTTGATTGAAAAATCAAAGTCTATCTTAGAGTCAATATATAAAATTGAAAATGAACTTTATCAAACAAAGAATCAGAGTAATCAAGATCCTCTTAATTTCGGGGTCAGGTTAACCAATAATTTAGGGAACTTAAATTCTGCCTTAGAAGGTGGAGATTTTGGACCAACAGTTCAAGATGTTCTTGTTAAAAATGAGTTAATTGAGAAAGTAAATATTCAATTAACAAAGTATAATAAAATTATGTCAGAGGATATTCCTAATTTTAACTCAAGCTTCAAAAAACTTGAATTAAATTATTTAAATGTTTTGTAGTCATTAAATAATTATTAATAATATACTGATATGCCCGAAACGAAGTTTCGAAAAATCAATAATTTAATTGGATGGCTGCTATTCTCAGTAGCCTTAGTTACTTATGGACTAACTGTTGAACCAACTGCTAGTTATTGGGATGCTGGAGAGTATATTTCAACATCGGCAAAGCTACAAGTAGGGCATCCACCTGGGGCACCTTTTTTTCAGATGATGGGAGCGGTTTTCTCTTTGTTTGCATCAAATAATGAGTCTGTTGCTATTGCTGTAAACTTTTTGTCAGTTGTATCTAGTGCTTTTGTGATCCTTTTTCTTTTTTGGTCAACCACATTAATTCTAAAAAAAATATCTAAGAAAAATAATTTTCCAAATGATACAAATATTTTACTTAGTTCATCAATTGGTGCATTAGCATTTACATTCTCTGATAGCTTCTGGTTCAATGCTGTTGAGACTGAGGTATATGCTCTTGCTATGCTTTTTTTATCTGCTACATTCTGGTGTGGTCTTAGATGGGAAAAAGATTTTAATAATAAAAGAGGTGATAAATGGTTATTACTTATCTGTTTTTTAATTGGTCTATCATTTGGAGTTCATTTTATGGCAATACTTACTATTCCTGCAATAGGGATGATTTATTTCTTTAAAAAGTATGAAAAAATAACAATTAAAAATTTTGTTTTAGCTAACATAATATCAGTTTCAATACTACTCTTTATTTTCAAACTTTTACTTCCCTCTACCTTATCTCTATTTGGCCAACTAGAAGTATTCTTTGTAAATTCAATTGGTCTGCCGTTTAACTCTGGGACAATTATTGCGGCTTTTTTAATAGTCTTCTTTTTCTACAAATCTCTAAGTTACACTAGGTTAAAGGGGATGGTTCAGGCTAATACACTAATATTGTGTATACTGTTTATTTTTATTGGATTCTCATCTTGGCTAATGCTTCCAATTAGATCAAATGCTAATACCGTAATTAATGAAAATTCTCCTTCTGATGCTAGAACTCTTTTAGCATATTATAGACTTGAGCAGTATCCAAAAACATATCTGTTTTATGGACCAATGTTCTCAGACATATATGCTCCACAGGATGAAAAGGAACCATATGTAGATGGAAAACCAAAATATGAAAGAGACTATAAAACAAATAAATATAAAATTGTTAATTACTGGAAAGATTCTGAGATAAATTCAAACTCTAATCACAGAGGACTAATACCTAGACTTTGGAGTTCAAGTCATGCAGGAAATTATATGAATTTTACAAAACCTTTAAAATTTGAAATACTAGATAGATATAAATCTGAAGAGGTTATTGTAGAGAGTGTAAATGAGTTCAAAAGTAGAGAACTACAAGGAGAACTTTCTGGAGATGATTATAATGAGTTCTTCAGATCTATTGGTCCATACCTTAATATAAGTAAGCCCTCACTTTTTGATAATCTTAATTTTTTATTCTCATATCAAATTAATTACATGTATTGGCGATATTTCCTATGGAATTTTGCAGGAAGACAAAATGATGTTCAGGGAGAATACAATATTCTTGACGGAAACTGGATAAGTGGAATAAATTTTATAGATCAGCTAAGACTAGGTAATCAATCAGAACTTAGTGAAGACCAAAAAAACAACAAGGCCAGAAACACATATTTTTTCCTCCCTTTAATACTGGGAATAATTGGTTTGATATATTGCTACAAGTATGACATCAAATCTTTTTGGACACTGCTTTTACTTTTTCTCTTTACGGGACTTGCATTAAAATTTTATTTAAACGAAAGACCCTTTGAACCAAGAGAAAGAGACTATGCATTAGTTGGATCCTTTTATATTTTTTCTATTTGGATAGGAATGGGATTCACTGCGATTATGAACTATATTCATAAATATGAAAATAAAGTTTCAAGATCCATTATCTATGTATTATGTATCGCTGCTGTTCCTTTTCTTATGGGATATAATAACTGGGACGATCATGACAGGTCAGACAGATATACAGCTCAATCAATTTCTAAAGCATATCTACAATCTATAGATGAAGATAAAGATGCAATGATTTTTACTATAGGTGACAATGATACTTTTGCGCTATGGTATGCTCAAGAAATTGAGGAGTTTAGAACAGATGTTAGAACTATAAATACTAGCCTTTTAGCAACAGACTGGTATATTGATCAAATGAAAAGAAGAGCATATGAAAGCAGTCCGATTCCATCACAAATGGAACATGCACAATATGCTTTTGGAGTAAGAGATTACATTAGATACGAAAATTTATTGGATTCCATAAGATGGGATATAAATGATTTTGTTGATTGGGTTGCAAGTGATAATCCAAGAACAAAATATAGAAATTTAATTACTCAATCAGGAGGTGATACAAGCGATTATCCAGAAAATGCACTTGAGACAGTATTCTATCCTACTAATAAGATCAGACTCCCCGTAAATAAGGAAAATGTAATTAAAAGTGGACTAGTCAAAGAAAAAGATAGTGATCTAATCCTAGATTACATTGACATAGATTTACCTGAGTCTATTATTACAAAAAATCAAATAATGATGTTAGACATACTTGCTAACAACAACTGGGAAAGACCAATTTATTTTACCGGAGGTAGCTACGAGGAGTCTGAATATATTTGGATGAAAGATTATCTTCAACTCGACGGACTTGTCTATAAATTAGTTCCTATAAAAACTTCAATTGAAAATAACCCATATGAAATGGGGAGAATTGACTCAGATTTAATGTATGATATTGTGAAAAAATGGTCTTGGGGTAATTCTGAAAGTGATGAGATATATCACGATCCTGAAACAAGAAAAAATAGTATTTCTTTTAGGAGTAATCTATCTAGATTGTCTGAAGAGTTAATTTCAGAGGGAGAATACGAAAAAGCTGAAGAGATATTAGATTTGGCTTTTTCTAAAATGCCAATTGATTATTATGGATATTACAGTCTGTGGACACCCTTAGTCAAATCCTATTATGATATAGAAAAGAGCGAGAAAGTAAGAGAAATGGTTCAAAAATTATCTTTTAAATACTCCGATAGATTAAAATATTTTTCTTCGCTTGAGATATTTAATCAGTATGATGTAGGTGAGGAAATTATTTCAGATATCGAGAGGTTTAGAAACTTAATTGAAACAATTCAAGAATCTTGTGAGAGAGAGATTCTAGCTGATCAAATAAAAAGTTTTATATCCAGCTCTGAGCAGTTTAACTATATATATGGTGAATATGATTATTATATTTCTCTATCAAACTTTTTAGTTTCACTTTTAGAGTTAAATGAATTAGAATACTCAATGAGTGTAATTGATAAGATTGAAGAACAATTGATTAGAAGAGTCTCTGTTTTCTCAAATATTGACGAGGATGAACAGGTCTATTACTTAGATGGTATAACATCTGATATCAACCAGTACAGTAGGCTAATAAATCAAATAGAAGTATATGATATTGATGCATATAATAAATATGATAAGAATCTAAAAGATATGTTAGCTAGAATGATTGAATAAAAAAAGTTTAACTAATTAATTTTGATTATGATAATAAAATATGATGTTTCTAATGAAATGCAAGATCTAATTAATAAGACAATTGAATCTGATGCAGCTAAAAAAGGATTTGGAGTTATTCCAACACAAAAGCAGTTTTTAATTGGAGTAATATATTATTGGATTAGAAAAAACATTCCAGATATTATAAACGATATTTCTCAGATTGAAGAAATTATGGAGCACAAGTCGTTAAAAAAATAATCTAAAATCTAGTTAAGCTGATCTTTCATTAAACTTATTAATGTGTTGGCATCTTGATCTCCACTCTGTCTCCAAACCATTTCTCCAAATTTATAGATCATTAAAGTTGGAATGACTTTGACTCGTAATGCCTCCGAAAGTTTAATATTTTTTTCAGTATTAATTTTAATTACTTTTCCTTTATCCCCCAGTGCAGCAGCCACATCCTTTAAAATAGGATGCAGATTTGTAGATAGCTCATCAAACTCACTAAAGAATACGAGTAATAATGGCTTCTTTTCATCTAATAATTCACCAAACTTGGACATATTTAAACGCTTTTAAAAGCGAAAGTATAAATTTTTTCTGTTTTAATCCAAAAATTTTCATTGCTATTATCCTGATTAAGAAGAACTTCTACTCAGATCTTTTAGTATTTAATAAAGATTTTATAACCTAAAATTTAAGATTATTTAACACTACATATTTATTTGTTTTTGATATTTGATTAATTATTAGTTATATGAAAAAATACTTAATTATCATTCTGATACTAGTGTCGACAACCACAACTTATTCTCAGAAAATAGGTTATGAATTCCGAACTAATGGAAAAGCATACATATCAACTTCCTATGCTGGTTTTGAAATTAGACATAGAACGGATAGAGAAGAAAATAGATTTACTTACAGACATAAATTGATTGATTCTGACAAGTTTACACTTAGTTTACCATTACATTATAAAGTTGAAAAAGACCAAGCTACTTTTGAGCCAAGACTTAAGTACCATTTAGAAAAATTTAGTTTATGGGCTCAAAAAGAATTTAACACCGAAGAAAATATGAATGCTGCATTTGGTCTAGATATTCCTGTTAAAGATTTCACGTACAGAGTTGGATGGGATTCATCAAATACAGTTAGAGTCAGATTAGTTAAAAAGTTTTAAATTATTATGGAAAACATTTATTTATTTATATTAATTGCTCTTGTATTATTAGCATTTGCAGACTTAATTGTAGGGGTAAGTAATGATGCTGTAAATTTTTTAAATTCTGCTATAGGCTCTAAAGTTCTATCATTTAAAACATTGATGATAATTGCCAGTTTAGGGGTCTTCGTTGGATGCGTTTATTCAAGTGGTATGATGGAAGTAGCAAGAAAAGGAATATTCAACCCCGGAGAATTTCTATTTAATGAAATTATGATAATTTTTATGGCAGTAATGATTACTGATATTTTAATATTAGATCTTTTTAATTCATGGGGGCTGCCAACATCAACAACAGTTTCTATTGTCTTTGAATTACTTGGAGCATCCGTGGCTATGGCTCTCATTAAAATTGGCGTTGACAATGGTTCATTCACTGATTTGGCTACTTATATTAATACTTCAAAAGCTACACAAATTATTTTAGGGATATTGTTATCTGTATTTGTAGCTTTTAGTATTGGTGCAATTGTTCAGTGGGTTTCAAGGCTACTGCTGTCTTATGATTTTAAAACTAAAGCAACCTGGGTTGGTGCGATTTTTGGGGGAATTGCTTTAACAGCAATCTCATACTTTGTATTGATGAAAGGGATTAAAGGAACTTCATATGCCGGGGAAAGTTTTGACTTAATCGGTGGAGTCACCATTAAAGACTTTTTAGAATCAAATGTTATTACTATAGTAACATATAGCTCAATTATATGGTCGTTAATTTCATTCTTTTTAATTCGTTTTTTTAATGTTGATATTTATAAAGTAATTATTGGAGCTGGAACATTTGCTTTAGCGCTTGCTTTTGCAGGAAATGATTTAGTTAATTTTATTGGTGTTCCAATTGCTGCATGGCAATCTTATGAAGCATGGGTAGTATCAGGAGTTGCTGCAAACGAATTTAGTATGCAAGTTTTAGCATCAAAAGTTCCTACTCCTAACTTTTTACTTATTATTGCCGGTATAGTTATGGTTGTTACTCTTTGGTTTTCTAAAAAAGCCCGAAGAGTCGTGAAAACTGAGATTGACTTATCAACTCAAGGTGAGGTCTCAGAGAGGTTTAACCCAAACTTTTTGTCTAGATTTATTGTGATGATAGGATCTTCAATGTCAACTATATTTTCAAAAATTCTCCCTTCCTCGGTTAAGAAAACAATTGAAAAAAGATTTGAAGTTCCTGAGATATTGACAAGTAAGATAGACACTAGTGATAGACCTGCATTTGATGTAATAAGAGCATCTGTCAATTTAGTGGTTGCAGGTATATTAATTTCTTTTGCAACATCATATAAACTTCCTTTATCAACAACATATGTCACTTTTATGGTAGCTATGGGAACTTCTCTTTCAGATAGAGCATGGGGAAGTGAAAGCGCAGTCTACAGAGTTTCAGGAGTATTGAACGTTATTGGTGGCTGGTTTCTTACAGCATTATCAGCGTTTAGTATAAGTGCATTAGTTGTGTTTATGATTACCAAATTAAAATTTGTTGGAATACTTTTAGTAATAAGTATTGTAACGTTTTTGATAATAAGAAATCATATAAACTTCAAGAAAAGAGATGAAGTTAAACTTTAGATGTCTGTTTAAATAATCTTAGGTATTTTTTGAGACGGAGGGTATTGTAGATGTAAACTGCTAAAAAGCTTTACATTATACGAAAAGACAAGCTAAAACTAATAACATACATGCTACTATCAATCTTAATTTAACTATAATGTTCATAACTGTCATTTATTTTATAAAGTAAAGTTAACGATAAATTAACAATTAACAAACTTTTACATAACATTAAGTTAACATTGGAATGTAAAGCGCTGATTTAAAATGTATTAAGAGCCACACATAAGGCAGTCATCATCCTCATTTTCTTTTGATTGTGACAGGATTTGCTTTAGTTCCTCTGGTGATAATGGCTCAACCGCAACAGGTTTTTCTTTAGATTTTGTTGCAGCCGCTTTTTCAGTTCTCGTAATTTCAACCTCGCCAACTTCTTCTGTTTCAACTTCAACTTTTGGCTCTTCAGGTTTTGCTTCTTTTTTCTTCAAAGTAAATTTGATAGCATCGACAGCAGACTTAGTCCTTAGATAATACATTCCAGTTTTTAAACCTGACTTCCATGCATAAAAGTGCATTGATGTAAGCTTAGACATTGTAGCGCCTTCCATAAATAAATTAAGTGATTGAGACTGGTCAATAAAGAAGCCTCTGTGTCTAGCCATATCAATTATATCCTTCATACTCATCTCCCAAACTGTTTTATATAATTCTTTAAGATCATCTGGTATACCTTCAATATCTTGAATTGATCCGTTTGCTGCCATAAGATCTTGTTTCATATCTTCATTCCACAGATTAAGCTCAACAAGGTCATTTAAAAGATGCTTGTTCACAATAATGAACTCTCCAGAGAGAACTCTTCTAGTATATATATTTGATGTATAAGGTTCAAAACACTCATTGTTACCTAAAATTTGAGAAGTACTAGCAGTAGGCATTGGAGCTACTAACAATGAGTTTCTTACACCGTGTTTTAGCACATCTTTTCTTAATTTTTTCCAATCCCATCTTCCACTTAGATCTTTGTCTTCAACACCCCACATGTTGTGTTGGAATTCTCCTTTTGAAATAGGCGACCCTTTGTAAGACTCATATACACCATCTTTCTTTGCTTCTTCAACTGAAGCATTTAAGGCTGCATAATATATTGTTTCAAAAATTTCTTGATTGAGCTCTTTTGCTTTATCAGAAGTAAAAGGAAGTCTTAAAAGAATAAATGCATCAGCTAGTCCCTGAACTCCAAGACCAACAGGTCTGTGTCTAAAGTTTGAATTTTCTGCCTCTTTTACTGGATAGTAATTCATATCAATAACCTTATTCAAATTCTTCGTTACTCTGACAGTAACATCATAAAGTTTTTGATGATTAAATTCCCCATCTTCTACAAACATTGGCAGAGCAATAGATGCAAGATTACAAACAGCTATTTCATCTTTTGATGTGTACTCCAATATCTCTGTACATAAATTTGAGGATCTGATTGTACCAAGATTTTTTTGATTTGATTTTCTGTTTGCAGAATCTTTATAAAGCATGTAAGGTGTACCAGTCTCAATCTGAGACTCTAAAATCTTTTCCCAAAGCTCTCTTGCTTTAATTGATTTTCTACCCTTAGATTTCTTTTCATATTTAACATATAGTTTATCAAACTCATCACCATGACAATCATATAAACCTGGGCATTCATTCGGGCACATTAAAGTCCACTCTTCATTATTCTCTACTCTTTTCATAAATAGATCTGGGATCCACATTGCATAGAATAGGTCCCTAGCTCTCATTTCCTCTTTCCCATGGTTTTTCTTTAAGTCAAGGAAATCATAGATATCTGCATGCCATGGCTCAATGTAAATAGCAAATGAACCTTTTCTTTTTCCACCACCCTGATCAACATATCTTGCTGTGTCATTAAAAACTCTCAGCATAGGTACTATCCCATTAGAAGTTCCGTTAGTTCCTGATATGTATGATCCAGTAGATCTAATATTATGAATTGAAAGACCTATACCTCCTGCTGACTGAGATATTTTAGCAGTTTGTTTTAGTGTGTCATATATTCCATCAATACTATCATCTTGCATAGCTAATAAGAAACATGAAGACATTTGAGGTTTTGGTGTACCTGCGTTAAAAAGAGTTGGTGTAGCATGTGTAAAATATTTTTTAGACATCAACTCATAAGTGTCGATAACTGCATCAATATCATTTAAGTGGATTCCAACTGAGACCCTCATTAGCATATGCTGTGGTCTCTCAACTATCTTTCCATTAATCTTTAGTAAATAAGATCTTTCAAGAGTTTTAAATCCAAAGTAATCATATCCAAAGTCCCTATTATAAATAATTTTTGAGTCTAACAGTTCTGCGTTTTTCTTAATTACTTTATAAACTTCATCTGAAAGAAGAGGAGCTTTTTTCCCTGTGATTGGATTAACATAGTCATGTAAATCCTTCATAGTGGATGAAAAAGACTTATTGGTATTTTTGTGTAAGTTTGAGACAGAAATTCTAGCTGCAAGTGAAGCATAATCTGGATGAGTTGTTGTCATTGTTGCAGCAATTTCAGCAGCAAGATTATCTAACTCAGAAGTAGTAACGCCATCATAAAGACCTTCAATAACCCTCATGGCTACTCTGACAGGATCAACTAGCTCATTGAAACCATAGCAGAGCTTTTTAATCCTTGCGGTTATTTTGTCAAACATTATGGGTTCCTTCTTCCCATCTCTTTTAATTACGAACATACTCATTCCATTACCATATCATATTATCTAAAAAAATGATTTAAATGATTATTTTAAAAATCGTCGTCAAGACCAAAGTTTGACTCGTCTTTTTTATCATTATTTAAAACACCTGCTTTTTGGTATTCCGAAACCCTCTTTTCAAAAAAGTTGGTTTTACCTTGTAGGTTAATCATATCCATAAAATCAAATGGATTTGAAACATTGAATTCTTTCTCACAGCCAAATTGATCTAAAAGTCTGTCTGTAACAAACTCAAGATACTGAGTCATTAATTTGGCGTTCATACCAATTAAACTAACGGGCAGTGATTCTGTAATAAACTCTCTTTCAATATTAAGTGCATCAATTAATATTTCTTTAATCCTTTCCTTTGGCACTTTATTAATCATATGATTGTTGTGCAGGTGAACTGCAAAATCACAATGTACTCCTTCATCACGAGAAATTAATTCATTGGAAAAAGTTAGACCTGGCATAAGACCTCTTTTCTTGAGCCAGAATATTGAGCAGAATGAGCCTGAGAAAAATACTCCTTCAACACCTGCAAAAGCTATGAGTCTTTCAGCAAAAGAATCTGACTCAATCCATTTTAAAGCCCAGTCAGCTTTCTTTTTAATTGCAGGGAAATTTTCAATTGCCTTAAACAAAGTATCTTTTTCCTTATCATCCTTAACGTATGTATCAATCAAAAGTGAGTATGTTTCTGAATGAATGTTCTCCATCATAATTTGAAAACCATAGAAAAATTTTGCCTCCGAATATTGAACTTCGTTAACGAAATTTTCTGCTAAGTTTTCATTTACAATTCCGTCAGATGCAGCAAAAAATGCAAGAATATGTTTTATAAAGTATCTCTCGTCGTCATTTAATTTTGTGCTCCAGTCATTTAAATCTTGATGCAAATCAATTTCTTCTGCTGTCCAAAAGCTTGCTTCACATTTTTTATACCATTCCCAAATGTCATGATGCTTAATTGGAAAAATTACAAATCTGTCTTTGTTTTCTTGTAAAAGGGGTTCTTGCTGCATAATAATTTTTTTTTATGATTAATAAGTTTTCTGACTAACAAATATTTAAAATTCTTATCAAAATTGAAAGACCAATTTTAAAGATTAACATAAAGTTTTTAACATTAGAAAAGAATAACTTTTTTAGATAGTATTTTAATGATTTTTCAGAATAATTTTAGCTAAAAAAAAAATAATTTTTTTATATTTCTTCAATATCTTTGGGCATTAAAATGAATTAAAAAAATATTAATGATAGCTTTTTTTTAGCTTATGTTTGTATAACTAAAAATGAAATATTTAGATAAAATTTTATTGTTTTTAACAATTTTGGTTGTAGTATTTAATTTAACTCAACTAAATATTTATAATTTTTTGGATGATGAAAACAGAATCGCATTAATATGTTTTATTCTTTCCTTGTGCGCTCTTGTCCTTATTTTAATTTTAATAATTTCAAAAAAAATAAGGGATAAATACAATAGCTAAATCTCAATAAAATCAACCACCACACCTGACTTTAATAAAAAATCAATTCCTGATTGATCTTTATATTTTTTTGAGTAAACAATCCTTTTTATACCAGACTGAAAAATAAGTTTACTGCATTCCCTACATGGTGATAATGTGATGTAAAGTGTAGCTCCAATCGTAGACTGAGTAGAACCTGAGACTTTTGCTATAGCATTAGCCTCAGCATGAAGAACATACCATTTAGTATAACCTTCGTCGTCCTCACAAGGATTTTCAAATCCTGTTGGGGTTCCATTGTATCCATCTGATATAATCATCTTATCCTTTACAATCAATGCACCAACTTGTCTTCTTGTACAATGAGATAGTTTAGCCCATTCTTCCGCCATTTTAAGATAAGCAATATCATATTTCAACTGTTTGTTTTTCAAATTAGATTATTCATCAATGATTGCTAAATATAAGTTAATCTGAATTTATTTTTTGACTTTCTTTATATATTTGTAAAAAAATTAAAATGTATCCAGAAGAAATTGTAAAACCAATGAAACTTGAATTAACTAATTCAGGTTTTTCAGAACTAACTTCATCAGAAGATGTTAAATCAGCTTTAGAACAAGAAGGCACAACACTTATTGTTGTAAATTCTGTATGTGGATGTGCAGCAAGAAATGCAAGGCCTGGAGTAATCATGTCTTTATCTAACGAGTCTAAGCCTGATAATCTTTGTACTGTATTTGCTGGATTTGATATTGAGGCAACTAACACGGCAAGAGAAGAAATGCTTCCATTTCCTCCTTCGTCACCATCCATTGCTTTATTTAAAGATGGTGAGCTTGTTCACATGGTTGAAAGACATCACATTGAAGGAAGAGAAGCTGACTTAATAGCTGACAACTTAATTCAAGCTTACAACGAGTTTTGTTAATTATTTAGGTAGCGAAATTTTAAAGTCTGTACCTTTTTTACTTTTGGATTTGTAGGAAATTTTACCTCTGTGAGAATTTATAATACTTTTTACAATACCTAACCCAAGACCCATTCCATCAGATTTGGTTGTAAACTTTGGCTCAAAAATTTTATCTCTATTAATTTTAGAGACTCCAAGACCATTGTCTGATACTACAACCTTAACTGTCTTTAAGTTCTCAGTAATTTTAACACTAATTAATGGTTCTCTGTCGTGAGGTATAGCCTGAATACTATTTTTTATCAAATTTGTCATTACTCTAATCCATTGCTCTTTATCTAGTTTAACGAATATATTTTTACTTGAAGTCTCAAGTGATATATTATTTTGCTCAAAAATTTCAACAACCTTTTTTGTTGCGTCAACAATATCTGTTTTTTCTAGCTGTGTCTTTGGAAGTGTTGCAAAATCTGAAAAAGATGTGGCAACATTACTCATTGTATCAATTTGTTCAATTAAAGTATCACAAAAATCATTCAACTTCCCATTCTGATCTGAACCTTTTAAACCACTGTTTTTTTGAAAGCTTTGAACAGTTAACCTCATAGGTGTTAAAGGGTTTTTTATTTCATGTGCAACTTGTTTAGCCATTTCCTGCCAAGCTTGTTCCCTCTCTGTTTTTGCCAATCTTTCTGCACTATCTTCAAGGTCATCAATCATTTTATTATATGAGTTTACAAGACTATCAATTTCCTTTGTTGCATTACTCAAATAAATCTTTTCATTTTTCTTAAGCAAACCTGCTTGTCCAATTTTTAGACGTATGGTTTCAATTGACCTGGTAACATATCTTGATATAAAATATGCCAGAACAATAGCAACCACTAGCATAATAAAATATATCTGGTAGAGAGTTGACAAGAACACATTCAATTCACTCTCAGCAAAGGAAACATCTTGAAAATATGGGAAGAAAAGAATTGCATACTTTTGTCCAACATTATTTTTTAGAACACTGTAAGATGCTTGAAATTTTCCAACATCTGTAAAATTCTCAGATGTGAATTTTCCTTCATCAGTTGAAACTAACATATCTGCAAATTCCTCTTCTAAAGAATAATTATTAGATATAACGTCAAGAGGTAAATATGAATAAAAAAGCGGGCTACCCCCAGTTGTAAAAATTGAGTACTCAACACTATGTATTTTTGTTATCTCCTCAAAATCTTTTTCATACTCATCCCACAAATCATACCTGTCTGAAATATCATATTTATTTACAATATAATTTATCTGTCTTTTTAATTGGTTTTCCTTTCTCTCTTGCCTGTAGGAATTATATTGATCAGATTCTGTTCTATATTGATAATACGTTGAACCTAAAACCAAAAGTGTAGCAGTAAAAACTAGTAATATCATTGAGATGAAGATCCTTAATCTCAAAGACATTTTATTTTTAAACATAACTACTCAATTATTAAGTAAATATATTAAAGTTTTGGCCAAATGATTTAAGCCTTTGGTCTAAAAAATTTGAAATAGTTTAGTAAAACCCAATTTCAGGTAAACATAAAGTTTCGGTAGTAGGTAAATTGTGAATAGTGCTTATATTATCCCTTTACTTGGTGATCTCCACAAACGTTATTAGCCTCAACTTCAACATTATGTTTTGCACAAAGCAGTGAATCTGTAATATTTGTGCAATTTATACATGTATTAACTGTTTGAATCATTTTAAATAATTTTTTAATAAAATTAAATCAAAAAACGTTTAGAATGATTTTAAATTACTCATTTACAGTAATTTATAATGATTATAAATAAAGATATTAATTGGTTCATGTAAAGAAATTACTACACCTTCTATCAAATTCTAAAAGATCACTCTTATCAAAATCAATAAACAAATTATTTATATCCCTAATTGGTGCTGAATTATAAAAGTATATTTCATCTTTATTTAAAGTGCCTTTTATCTTGTATTCTTTGCCAATAAATGAGGTCTTTTCAACTATTATTTTATGCTCTGATTTATCTACAATTTTAATTTTCTCAGGTCTGATGTAAAGTTCTTTTCCATCTATGTGGATCCTATTTAAATCTCCTAAAATTTTAGCACAATAGCAATTTACTGGATTACAATACATCTCTTCTGGTTTATCGTATTGCTGAACTATTCCTGCTTTAAATACAAGTATTCTGTCAGAAATATCAAAGGTGTCTTTTATATCATGAGTTACTAAAATTGAGGTAGTATTTGTACTTTTTAATATCTTATATACTTCACTCTGAATTTTTGATTTAATACTAATGTCAAGGTTACTGAATGGCTCATCCATTAAAAGAAGATCTGGTTCTCTAATTAAAGCCCTTGTTATACAAACTCTTTGTTGTTCGCCACCAGATAGCTCATGAGGGTATCGATTTAATAAGTTATCTAAACCTGTCAGTCCAACATAATACTTAATATTTTTCTCATACTGTTCGTCAAGATTTATTTTTAAATTTTCTATAACACTTAAATGAGGGAAAAGAGGATAGTCCTGAAAAATAAAACCAATTTTTCTATGATTTGGCTTAACAAATGTTGTCTTATCATCTAATACTCTATTGTTTAAAGTAATTTTTCCAGAATTTATTTTTTCAAGTCCTGCTAAACATTTCAAAAAAGTTGTTTTCCCAGATCCACTTTCCCCGATAAAAGAGACAAATTCACCTTTATTAACAGAGAAGTTTAAATCCTTAATCAATGGATCATCTTTACTGTAAAACTTAATTAAATTTTCAATGTTGAGATACATCTACACCTTTGTTTATAATTTTTCTTAAAAATATCAATAATACTGCACCTAATAAAATAATAATTAAAGAGTAAATAGAAGATTTTGCAATCATTTCTTCTATTGCATATTCATATGTCCTTACAGCTAAGGTGTCAAAATTAAATGGTCTTAAAATTAAAGTAATTGGCAACTCCTTGATTATGTCAACAAAACACAAAATAAATGCAATGTATATTGCGCTAATGTTTATTGGCAAATGAATTTTTTTAAATAATTTAAAATTTGTCATCCCCAAATTCTTTCCTGTGTCATCAAATGTTTCTGGATGTTTATCAAAGCTTGATCGTAATGGAGAAATTCCAACTGCCATGTATCTCATTACATAAGCATACATCAAAATTACTACTGATCCAAAAGCTATTGAAATTCCAATTAATTTTGTCAAAAATGCTAAAAAAATTATTAGTGACAGAGCAATTACTGCGCCTGGCAAGGCATATGTAAGCGAGACTATCTCGCTTAAGTAAAAAACAGTTTTACTTTTTGAAATCTTTTTTATATACTGAAAGAAAATTGCAATGGCAACAATTATTATAGATGAAACTGAAGCTAAAAAAAATGAGTTTAAAGAAAGATTTAATAGCTCACTAAAATCTAAAACATTTATAGTTTTAAAAACATTATTTAATATGTAAATAATAGGAATAAAAAAACCAAAGATAAATGGGAACAAACAGACCAAATAGATAACTATTATTGAGAATTTATTTGTTGAGTAGTTGCCAGATACTTTATCATTTGGTTTGTAGTTATATTTATATTTTGATGTTGAATATCTCTCAAGTAAAAAGAAAATCGAAACAATAATAAGAAGGCAAACAGCCAAAATAGATGCCGTATTAATGTCTTCCATTGAATACCAAGATCTAAATATTCCACTTGTAAAAGTATTTACACCGAAGTACTTTACAGCACCATATTCATTTAGCACTTCCATTGTTATTAAGAATAAACCTGAAAAAATCGATACTCTAGATATTGGTAGAATAATCTTAAAAAAAGTTTGAAACTGTGACATTCCAAGGTTCTTAGAAATATTAATATAATTAGATCCTAAAAGTGAAAAAGAAATTCTACATGCGGTATACAAATAAGGATATAAAACAAGCGCCATTAAAAATGCCAAAATTTCAATTTGTAAATAATCATGATTTACATACTTATATAAATCAGGGTAATTATTCCTTACTATACTTTGAATGGGACCAGTATAACTTAAAAGGTCACTGTAAGTGAAAGCAATTATATAAGAAGGAATGGCCAAAGGCAAGAATAGTAAAATATCAAAAAAGCTTTTCCCTTTAAAATTTGTTGTAGAAACAAACCATGCAGGTATAATTCCTAGTATCAAAGAAAAAAAAACTGTGAGAAATAAAAGATAAAGTGTGTTTAATGAATAACCCAATAAAAGATTATTCCATAGATAAACAAACGTATCAAGACTCAGCCCAATTACACTATATAAAAGATAAATTAATGGACATAATAAAAAGACAGAAATAAGTGATGTTAAAAGTTTAACATTCATTTTTTCATGCTTTTAGATTCTACTTCCAACCCCCTGCATCAAATATACGAATTGCATCACTTCTTTTAGAGCCTAACATGTTTAAATCAAGAGGGTCCTTTCTAAATTTTCCCCACTCTTTTACTATATCATTTGGCTCGATATTTGGTTTTA